>CAMIWE010000068.1 GCA_946402335.1 uncultured Lachnoclostridium sp. | reverse complement strand
TTCGCCTTCTTCGGGAAGGTCCTCCCCTTCCGCTTCATAAAGGACCCAGGCGGAACAGGTGGCGGTTTTGATTCCGTCGCGAACAAGTGCTGCCAGTTTGTCGCAGGCGTCTCCGAACGACCAGGCGTCATATTCTCCACTAAGACCCGACGCGGCCCACATTTCTTCTGCTGTCATTGTATTTCTCCGATATACTTCTTCCTGCCATCGCAATATTATTTCTCTCCGCTTTCAATCAGCGTCTCTACCTCGCGAAGCGTCGGCGGATTTAACGGGAGCGGGAACCGCGAGATTGCGATGGCCGAACAGGCGCTTGCGAACCGTACCATCTCGTCATCGTTCATGCCGTGAAGCAGCGCATAGGTGCAGCCCGCTTTAAAGGTGTCCCCGGCACCGAGCGTGCTTTTCACCTCAACGGCATACGGTTTCCTCCGACGGATTTCCCCGCCCTTTCTTGCGTACAGCATCTCACCGCCGCCCCGGGTAATGATTGTCAGTCCGTCCGTATGTTCCTTCATCAATTCAAGAATCGCCTCCGGCGCCATGCCGGCGTAATGCTGCGAGGTACATTCCTTCGAAACCACATTGACCGCAGCCCACCGGTGAAGGTCGGAATCGTGGGGCGTGTCGATGGTTACGTAAGGAATGCCGTTCTTTCGGCAAATTTCCGCGCACCGCATCGTTTCCTCCCCGAAGAACGGGTCGATCGCCGCCACTTTGCATCCTGCGATATCCTCCTCTTTCGGGATGTTCCACCAGCGTTTGCCGGAGGAGAACAGCGTCTGGAAACGTCCCATCGGCGAACGCACCAGTCCGGCGATCACGACGTAATCCATAACGCCGTCATCGTCCTTCCACTCGTACATGGTCGAAAGGTCTACGCTCTTATCCCGGTAGAACTCCTTAAGCATCGGGGCGACCTTCGTTCCGAGCCAGGTACCGTCCATCCGGACAGATACCCCGAGGGAACTGAGTACGGTCGCTGCCGTCCCTGTTTCCCCTCCCGGGAGGAAATACTGCGCCTTGATTTCCGAGTATTCATCCGGTTCCAGAAAGCCGTCCTTTAAAAGGAACGAATGCGTTCCGAGAATCTGTCCGAACAGATAGGCTTCCGGGTTCTGTTTCATAAGGCTTTCCTCCTGTATCCCTCAGTCAAACAGACTGAGCTGATGGTATTGCTCCGGTATTTCGTTCATGAATGCAAAGCAGTCGTCCGGATTCGACAGCATCCCCGCCTCACGGCAGATCTGATAAAACACCTTGTATAACTCCTTCGAATTCGGGCTCGGAATATCGTAGTCGTTTCCGAACCGCTCGATATACTTTTCCTTTAATCCCGGAAAATGCCTGTCCAATGCCTCATAGAAGTATTCCCGGTCGCCTTCCCGCAGCGTTACGCCCATTCCGAAGTTGATCACGCCTTTCACGCCGACTCGGGCGCATTCCTTTAAAATGGCGGTCACATTGTCCGTAGTATCATTCAGAAACGGAAGCAGCGGACAGAGCCATACCATGGTCGGAATTCCCCGCTCATGAAGCTGCTCGAGAACTTCGATACGGCGCTTTGTATTGCATACATGCGGCTCTAAGATGCTGCACAGCTCGTCATCGTAGGTTGTGAGTGTAATCTGCACGGTGCACCTGGCATCACGGTTGATTGCCTCTAAAAGGTCGATATCCCGCAGAATCCGGTCGGATTTGGTCTGAATCGCAACACCGAAGCCGTACTTATGTATAACCTCAAGACATCTTCTCGTAAGCCCCAGCTGTTCCTCGCAGTGCATATACGGGTCTGACATCGACCCGGTCCCGATCACAAAACGCTTACGCTTTGAGCGGAGTTCTTTTTCAAGAAGCTCCGGCGCGTTCTGTTTTACTTCGATATCCTCAAACGGATGCGTAAACCGGTAGCAGGTGCTGCGGCTGTCACAATAGATACAGCCGTGGGTACACCCGCGGTAGATATTCATCCCGTAATGACCGCCGTTACCTCCGAGAATTCCTTTTGCGTCGACAAAATGCATGCATCCAACCTCATTCGTTTCCTGAATGTCCGTATTACACTTCCGCGATTCCCCCGACACCGTCGATACGCAGGAGTTTCTCCTTTACGCCCTTCGGCGTCGTAATCCGCACATGCATCCAGTCATCATCCACATCAAGGATAGTAACAAGCCCATGCTTCGTATTACCGTAATTGACGATGTCAAAATCGGTATAATCTTCTTTCATATGCAGTTTCACCGTCTTGCCGATGTAAGTGCCTGCCACCCGCACGAGCGAGGTTCTGGTCTCATACAGAGGGCTGCCTTCCATCTTGGCAAGCATATTTTCGAGGTCGTTAATCCTCTTTTTCATACTTTCGATTTCACAAAAAGCAATCAATCCGAAGAGTCCGAAGACAAATGCCACATATACCATATTACGCTTCCTCCTCACAGATTTCCATACTGGAAACCGATGCCAACGGAATCAGCTTCTCCTGATGACCTTTGTGTTTGATCTCCGCGGAAACCTTCATCCAGGAGCCTTCGAAATCAAGCACTTTGCATGCGGTATCATAAAGATCGATGTCTGCTTCACCGTCGAAGAAATTCAGCTTCACCGTTTTTCCTTTCATATTGGAAAGAATCTTTCCGACATTTCTGACGGTAACCGTTCCCTCATCGGTGATTCCGTCCTTTAAAAGATAATCACAGCTTACGCCCAGGTACGATGCGATATCGCCGATCTTGTCTATGTCCGGCATTACCGTTCCGGCCTCCCACCGGCTTACGGTCTGTCTGGTAACCATCAATTCTTCCGCAAACTCCGCCTGTGTCAGACCAAGGTCCTTACGTTTCTTTGCAATTTTGTTTCCTAATTCGTTCATGTGTCACGAACTCCTTTCATTTGATACCCGGATTGTACCCCCGAATCCGGTCATTTCTCAAGAAAACAGCTTGTGCAAAATGTAACATGGCAGTTTACATTTGCCGTATTTTCGGCCCTTTGCGCACATTTTTACGGAAAATGGGACTTGTTAACCGGCCGTTTGCGAGCAATCCCGAAATCACTCCGACTCCTGCTGATTGAAAACGATTTCGCCCGACCCGTCATCCATCTTAAAGCCGACAAGACGGTTTCCGCACCAGATTGTATCAAACCGTGCATTTCCTGCCTCTGCTTCCTGAAGGACCCTGAGAAGGGCTTTCTTCTCCTCCCCGGCTCCCGCATAGTTTCCCTGTTTCTTCTTCCAGGCATCCCAAACCGGCTGTACAAACCGTACTCCCTGCTCCGGTTCGCAGGACGGAAGGCACTTGTAGAGCCATTTACGGTACATATTTTCCTCCGGCGACACATAGAAATCGGCAAATTCGCACGGCTCCCCCGTGTCGGCAAAGCCGCATTTCTCGTGAAGCTTAATGGACTTCAGGTTGTCCCTGTGGATTGCCACGACAACCTGCTCCGCGGGATCATAATCCTGCAGTACGGCAAATACCTCTGCATACATCTGCGTGGCAATGCCCTGCTGCCAGTGTGACTTCCGCACATGCACGTCACCTACGTACCAGCGCGTCACATCGGCCGGATCGCGCACGCACCTTAAGTATCCGACAACTCTATCGCCATCCCACGAAAGCACTTCAAACCACGTAACAGCGAAATCGTGTTCATACCAGTCGCAGAAGTCCACCACGCGCATGGCGTCTGGTTTCTGCAACCCTTTTACTTCACAGAAGAAATCCGTCAATGCTTTTCTTGTCTTCTTCGTCAGATTTCTGTGGGAATCGATGATTTGATAAATCATAAAACGTCTCCTTTTATCCTATCGTCCAAATCTATCCTCGTTGTGTACCCTCGCAGCTTATTTGCTGCCCTGCTTCTCGTTTTCAAAGAACGTCCTTACGGCTGCTGCCATCTGATCAAGGTGTCTTGTAAAACAGTGGTCGTCCCCGTGAATCGGAATGAGTTTTGCGTTTTTATAAAGCTTGTATGCCTTTTCCGCCCAGACGTACGGAACGATGTCGTCCTCGTCTCCGTGAATGATGATTACCGGACGGTCAAACCGCGCGATCTCGTCCTCCACATGAATGGTCTGCGCCACACGGAGGTAATCGCCGGACAGAATCCACTGGTCATAGCCGATCTGATCCGGAATATGTTGCGCATCGAACTTGAGCCCGAGCATATCGCCCTGTCTTGCACCCTCGGGAATATTCCAGGCGGGCGAAAGGGGAAGGATTGCCTTAAAGTCGTCCGCGTACATGCCGCCCACAAGCATCGTGAGAAGGCCGCCCTGGGAATGGCCGCTTAAGTAAAGGTCCGTCACGAAATCAAGCGTCTTAGCGTACTTTATGATATCCATGGCGTTGCTTACCCATTTGTACAGGGTATGCTTAAGGAATTCACCCTCGCTCTGCCCGTGTCCGTACATTTCAACGCGGAGCACGGCAACGCCGGCATCATTCATTGCCTTCTGTGCCGCAATGATATGCTCCTCTTCCATATGTCCCGTGAATCCATGGATCAGAATGCAGAGCGGACATCGGTCCGTCCCCTCGGGCTTGTCTAACTTCGCATGAAGCTTAATACCGTCACTGGTGATATAGAATTCTTTCATAGAGGTCTCCTTCATCATCTGTTGTCCGCTTGCCACGAACATTCCGTATTCCTTTGGGACATGCAGCACGCCGTCTTTCATATTCGCCCGAAAGACGCTAACCATCGTCTCCCGCGGGATTTCCTTAAGGCTGCTCATGCCGGTAAGGGAATATACATAGTCCGCAAGGTCCTCCGGGTCCGTTACGGCAAGCGAATCAATGTAATCAAGGCGCGTCACCTGACGAAATACCTTTAAAAGCTTCTCCCCGCCGTTTTGCAGGGTAAAGGAATAATTCGGGTTGTCCTTCTTCGTCTCCGCAAACAGGCTTCCGACATATTCCATGATGCCGTTCTCTCCATAGGTGGCACAATAGAATATACCGTCATTTTTCAAAACCCGCTGCACTTCCCGGAGACTTTTTTGCAAATCCGGCACATGATAGAGCATCATGTTGGCAATCACAATGTCAAATGTCCCATCCGCAAACGGAATGTTCTGAATGTCGATAACCCGGTATTCGATGCCCTCGTACTCCTTAAGGGTTTCCTTTGCCTTTTCGAGCATCCCCTGCGAAAAATCCGACAGTACCAGTTTCGAGCACTTCGCTATGAGGTCTCCTTTTCCGACCCACATGCTTCCGGTGCCGCAGCCGAGTTCCAATACCTTCATGCCTTCCGTGGTCCGGTATTGGGATGTAATCCAGTTGCCGAAGCCCTGCTTGTTGGTTGAGTACTTGTCATGAATCGAGATGCGCGTGCTCAGATTGCCCGCATTCTTATATTGTGCCTCAACTGAGAATCTATCATTAATTCCCATTGTTTATAGTTCCCTTCAGATAAATTGCCACGGCGTCTTCCCTGTTAACGCGGGCTGCGCTTAAAGGTTCGCCGTTTTCTTTAGCATTTTCCGTATTCATTATCTGTCCCACTCTTTCTCCTCACCCGCACAGTTTTTCAATCAATTTTCTCTGCAGCTCCGCTCCGATTCCGATGGACGTAAAGTATGCTTCTACCGTACCGTGCTCCGCCACAAGCAGGTCCATAAAGTCCGTCAGAAAGCTTTCCCGCGGAATCACAATATTCATATCCACGTCCGGATTGAACATTTTGATCAGTCCGAAACGCTCCTTGTTGTTCTCCCTGGTCCGCATGTAATCGTAGACGATATCGGATTTGCGCACACCGCACAGCCACAGAAGCAGTGCACTGATGACGCCCGTGCGGTCCTTGCCTGCAGAGCAGTTCTCGATTACACCGCCCGGAGCCTCCGCAATGCATCGGAATATGCTCCCGATACTCTTCGAGTGTGCAATCTTCATATAGCTTCCCGGAACGGCTTCCACGCTTTCCGGAATGCTGGCGCCCTCCTCAATGGGCAGGTTATAGTAGGCAAATCCTTCCACGTCCTTAAGGCCGTGAGGCCTTTTCTCTACGGTCTCCGAAACCGTTCTGGTATCGATTACGGTGGTAGCACCGATTTTGCGAAGGAACTCCATGTCATTGGCCGACGGTTCTAACGCCGCGTCGCTTCGCAGGAAACGAAACTCTTTCGTAAGACGGTCCGCATGGCCTGCCGCATCGGAACCGTCTTCCCCGGTTTTCCGCCTGTCTGCTTCAAACCGGTTGTCCCATTCGCCGATCCGGTAGCCGCCGAGGTCCCGCGTGTTTCCGGTGGTCTCCAGAAGCGAGTACGGCGGGTTCTCCCACGCAAGGTCATAACTGTCCATGACCGAGGTACCGGCCTTCAGGGCTTCAATCTCCCGAATGCACAGTTCTGTTGCCTCGGCAATGAATTCGTCGGCCATCGTTTCGGTGAAAAAGAAGATGTCCCCCTTTCCCGTTTCCGTAAAGAACGTGTCCATGGTCTCTATCAGTCCCTCAGGAAAGAACCTGACAACTTTACAGATTTCTTCCTCCGGAAAATGCGACGGTATCATCAGGTCATTCGACAGCTCATACCGTTCCCGGACGTAGCGGTTTAGGATTGCGTAGTCGTTGTGAAGACGTTCCACATTTTCCTTAATCAGAGGATTCCAGTGGTAGCGGTCGTACATGATCTGACGATGGCACACATCCTGTACGAGATGCAGATAATATCCGAGGTACAGGTCGTCCTCAAGCAGTTTCGGTCCGAATTCGGCACGGAACCGGTTCAGGTCATAGGTGCGCTTGTTGCGCCCCCAGACAACCGCGCGGAAATGGGCCGCCTGACGGTCCTCTGCGAAATCCGGCAGCACGTTTCCGAACCTAAGCCGGCTCAGGTCCTTGCAGGCATACCGCTCACAGACCTGTTTTGTAATGGCAAGATGTACGATTCCCGAAGCCATGGTTCCCCCTAATGTTTCTTCTCCGGCTCAACTTCATAAGCCGGATATTCGTGACTGAATTCGTAACCGAGTGTCTCCGCAAGATGCACGGAAATCTTGTTGGCCGCATCCCAGTTCGGATACAGTCCGTCCGACAGGCAGCTGAGAATTAACGCCGCACAGCAGATTCGCGCAAGCCCTTTCCGCTGCTCCTCCTCTACGGTATCCACCTCGATTTCAATTCCCTCGCGGTATCTTGAGTAGGAGGACGCGCCCGAGACAATATGCCCGTCCTTTACCAGAACGAATCCGCGGCCAAGGGCAAGAAACTGCTCCTTATTCTCAAAACAGCCGACAAAATATCTTGTATCGTCACTGAGAAGGCACTGCTCATAAAGCTCGCCGTCAATCTGTTTGAGTTCGTATCCTTCCGGGCAGTTTGCAACAATTTTCTTAAGTTTCTCCGGGTCAAACTTCGCGTTCTTTTTGATCGCATAACGCGTCACGCGCTTGCATCCCGGAAAATGCCTCTCAATCAATGCACTCCACTGCTCATCCCCGGGAACCAGGATAAAAAAGCCCTCCGGTTTCTGATCAAGCAATTCCCCGGACGGTTCGCCCGCGCAGAACACGAAACATCCGACACAGGCGACTGCGGACTTCGGTGCCTCTGTGTCCGTCACGAGAATCGTTCCCATCACCTTCTGCAGGCAGGACCACACACAGGTGTCCTCCCAGCCGGCGAAAATGTCTTTCACTTTCGAAATATCTTCCAAACGATAAACCATAATTCTTCCTCACATAACCACATTAAGAGCGGTTTTGGGCCGCCCTTAATGTTTGCTTCTTTATCTGTGGATGTACAGCCTGGTAGGCTCCGGCTCGCCGTCACCCTGCGCCATGCAGTAGAACTCCCAGCCGTAGCGCTCATAAAAACCGATATGATCGGTTACCAGATAAACCGGAGAAATACCATGGGCACGCTGGTCCTCCACAACCATGTTGAGGAGTTTTCCGGCGATGCCGCGCTTCCGGTACGGCTCGTTGGTGAAGACCGCGCACACATTTGGCGCAAGATCCTTACGGTCATGGAAATCGTTCTCGATCACGCCGAGACCTCCGACGATCCTGTCACCGTCAAGGCATACATACCAGCCGTACTCGGTCTCGCCCGAAAGATACGCTTCCATACATTCGAGGTATGCCTCCTTCGGCACGCCCCAGCTCTCATGAAACCACTGCGCAGCATCATCGATCCGCTCCGGGATCTCGCGCAGGGTTTTATATTGCAATTCACTCATTATTCTGTTCCTCAATTTCATTTATTATTTTGCTAAGTTCACAGGTTTCCGCAATCTCATAAATCAGTATGAATCAGTATTGCCTCTATCTTCTTTCCAAAAACGACGCCCTGTTTACAAAATGGAAATAACCGGTGTTTTCCTATCCAAGCCTATCTCTCATCCGCCTGTGCATCGTCTGCATGGGCGGATTTTTCACATAATATGGCCGTGATCTCACGGATACTTCTGTGCTTTAACTTCCTCGGTTCGAAATGGATTACGGTGTACACCGCCTGCAGCACCAGGCCTGCGCCAAATGTACTGATCAGCGTCCCGATTCCGACCGGTCCGCCTAACAGCCACCCAAGCAGCAGCACCACTGCCCACAGAAGAATCTCCACAATTCCGATCGGGATCTTAGGCATACGCTTTCCGAGTCCGACCAAAAGGGCGTCTCTCGGTCCGCAGCCCTGTTCGCTCTTCATGTAAACCGCCATTCCGAGCGCCATAAAGATGAATCCGACCACCATAATTCCGATTCCGAGAAACGTATTATGGTTGTCCGGAAGCGGATTAAAGCTGTTAAAGAACTGTACGAAATTACCGGTCAGAAATGCGTCGATCACGGTCCCGTACCCGATTCTCTCTCTAAGAAGAATATCGATTACCAGAACCGTCAGCGCGATCAGCGTCATGGCAATCCCGTAATTGAGCGGCGTGTGTTTCGCCACACCCATTCCGAGACAGTCCCAGGGCGCCAGACCGATGTTCGCATAAATCGTCAGATGTACGCCAAATGCAAAGATAAACAGACCGATTACAATTCGAAACCAGCCGGTTATAATGTTCCGTTTCATTTCATTACCCGATTCAGTTTTATACTAGAGGCATTATACCATACAGTGCCTTTTCTTGGAAGTCGGCAAACCGACACCTGCGGGAATCATTAGATTCCCGCAGCCTGTTTTGGAAAACTGTATCCTTTGTTCTCTCACGCCATCCAGTAATATCCGTCCGGTGCGGGCATCAGATACCCGACCTCTTCGGACAGCGTATTTCCTTCAAAATCCTTAACGATTACTTTGTTGTAAAACCTGTAATTGTCCGTGGCACAGTCCTTCTCGTCGTCCCAGCCTTCCTCGACCCACTCTTCGATGTACACTTTGTCCTTTTCGACAAATGTGACACTCTGGTGCGGCATGAGCGTAATCGAAAATCTGTCCGGATAGATGCAGTTGAACACCGCTCCGTCCTGGTTGAACACATAGACCGGGCTGCCGGTGATGCGGAGGTTGTACAGGCTCACGTCTTCGATATCGAAACACGCAACCGTCTCTATGTCATATTCCGCGGATTGTCCGGGTTTCTTTGCGGTCTCCTCCGTTGCTGCAGCGTTCTTTGCGTCCGCCGGGCGGAACCGGTACAGCGTAATCTTCTTAACTCCGTAATCTCCCTGCAGGAAATAGTACCACCCGTCTGAATAAACGGGATTGCTGTAAACCGTATCCCGCCTCTTGGGAAAAGGCGTGTACACTTTTCCGTTAGAGAAATCGTAAAATGTGATTTCGCTCCCCGGGTATCCACCACGCTCCGCCCATTCAACCAGATCGTAAAAATCCGCGTTGTCCGAGCGGGAATAAGCAAGGCGTTCCTGTCCGTAAATCAATTCGATATAACGTCCTTCAATTCTTTCAAAACGTTTGATCATTGTCTTTCTCCTGACTGCATTTCGTGCTTCCCGTGTCACGGGCTTTTGTTCCCGAACACATCAGCCGCTACATTAACGCAGTTTCTTTGAAAAGAACAGCAGCAGGTCGTCATCGTTGACACAGGGCTCATACTGTCCTAACTGCTTTCCCTGGTACCACACGCCGCTTCCATCCGGAATGTAGCCGCGCTTTACATAAATGCGCTGCGCCGGACCATATCCGGAATGCACACCCACGGCAAGAAATACGTGGTCCGTAATCTTCGCGGCCTCTGCTTCAGCAACATCCAGAAGCTTGTTTCCGATGCCCTGATTGTGAATGTGGAAGAACACGCACAGATCCACAATTTCCGGCCAGCCGTTTCCGGCAAAGGGACCCTCGCTCGGATGTAACACAAGCGTACAGATGCCCGAAACCTTTCCCTCATATTCGGGGATGAACACCAGACGTTCTCCCGCTTCCTGCTCTTTATAATAGTTCTCATAATTCGCCATATCCGGATGCCAGCCATAGGACATATAAGTGTCGAAAATCGCCTTCGCGTCCTCCGGTACCATGCTCCGGATCCGAACGGTTCCGTCATCAAAATATACTGTCATTCTCAAACTCCTTTTCTTTCAAGTTACGAATCACATTTTCCGCTTTTTTTAAATCAACCCTGCAGAATCGCCTGCACGACGCTTTCGTCAAGCGCGGAAAATGCCACGAATTCCTTCGGCGGAATACTGTGCTTGTTAATGATTTTCTCCATCCAAAGAAGGTTGTACCAGCGGCCGAATTTACAGCCGCAGCCGTGATAGCGGGCAACCGTTTTGTAACCGATTGCCTCGTGAAAATGCTCGCTGTTTCTCGTGAGATACGGGTCTTCATCATCCATCGGATCCGCGAGGCATCCTCCACCTTCGCGATTCGAAAAGTGATCACTGTTTTGTTCTCCTTACTTCAGTCCTGCAGCTCCGGCACGAACTGCCACATGCGATGCGTCAGAAGTTCGCCCTTCATGGCAAGAAGTGTCTCCCGGTCGATCCAGCGGTACGCAACGGTCTCGCCCTCCTGCAGGATCACGCTGTCCTTGTCGCCGGACGTCTCCGCAAAAAACTCCGCATACACCCCGTGCGTCGGCGGATTCACAACTCTTCCGACCTCGGTAATCCGATCCGCTGTGATTCCGGTCTCCTCCCGTAGCTCACGGATTGCGCCCGTAAGCGGGCTCTCGCCTTGAAGCGCCGAGCCGCCGGCCGTCGCCTCCCACATGCCACCGTAGTGTTTGCGCGGGTCACGCTGCATGATCAGATACGTTCCGTCTGCATGCTTTAAAATAATCTCGCACACGAGGTGGAACACGCCTTCGGCAAATCCCGCCTCCTCACCGCGCACGAGTGTCACACCCGGTATAATTTTGAAATCGCTGTCATAGGCATCCCAGAGTTCCATTTTCCGCTCC
>CAMIWE010000067.1 GCA_946402335.1 uncultured Lachnoclostridium sp. | reverse complement strand
ATCCTTACGAACCTCACGAAGGAAGAGGAAGCATTCAATAAGACGATCGACAAGGGTCTTTCCATTCTTGCCGGTCTTGAAGAGGATATGAAGGCTGCAGGCAAGACCGTACTCGGCGGAGAGGATGCATTCCGTCTTTACGATACCTACGGATTCCCGATTGACCTGACCGTTGAGATACTTGAGGAAAAGGGTTATTCCGTTGATATGGACGGCTTTAAGAAGGCCATGCAGGTCCAGAAGGAAACTGCAAGAAAAGCACGTAAGACAACGACATATATGGGTGCAGACGCGTCCGTATTTGACTTCTATACCACGCCTACCGAGTTCACCGGCTACGACTCCCTGACCGGCGATGCAGAGATTAAGGTTGTTTCCTGCGATACCGAGAGCGAGAGCGGAATCGTTTCCGAAATCGTTGAATTCCTCGGTGAGGAGCAGAACGGTACGATTATCGCCGACAAGACGCCTTTCTATGCGACGATGGGCGGCCAGCAGAGCGATAAGGGTATCATTGTTACCGCGGACGGCGAGTTCGAGGTACAGAACGTTGAGAAGCTGGTCGGCAACAAATACGCCCATCACGGTTTTGTCCGCAACGGTATCATCAAGACCGGTACGGTCGGAACGTTCAAGGTAGACCGCGCGCTTCGTAACGCGACCTGCAAGAACCACAGCGCGACGCACCTTCTCCAGAAGGCACTTAGGGAAGTGCTCGGCGACCATGTTGAGCAGAAGGGTTCCTATCAGGATGCAGAGCGTACCCGTTTCGATTTCAGCCATTTCCAGGCAGTTACCGCAGAGGAACTTGCCAAGGTTGAGGAAATCGTTAACCGTGAGATCGAGGCAGGCCTTCCGGTTGTAACGGATATCATGGCTATTGAGGATGCGAAGAAGAGCGGAGCGATGGCTTTGTTCGACGAGAAATACGGCGATTCCGTACGTGTTGTCAGCATGGGCGACTTCAGTAAGGAGCTTTGCGGCGGTACGCACGTTAAGAACACGAATGAGATCGGTTCCTTCAAGATCATTTCCGAAGGAGGCATTTCCGCAGGCGTACGCCGTATCGAGGCAATTACTGCGGCCAATGTAACTGCATACTATAAGAAACTCGAGGAGGAGCTCCGTGCAGCCGCGAAAGCAGCCAAATGTGCTCCGGACGACCTTTCCGTTAAGATTGCTTCGATGCAGGACGAGATCAAGTCTCTCGGCTCAGAGGTAGAGAAGCTGAAGGCAAAGCTTGCAAACAGTTCCCTCGGTGATATTCTGAACACCGTTAAGGATGTAAACGGCATTAAGGTTCTTTGCGCAAAGGTTCCGGATGCCGATATGAACGGACTTCGTAATCTGTCTGACCAGCTCAAGGAGAAACTTGGCGAGTGCCTGATCCTGCTTGCTTCCGCAGCAGACGGCAAGGTAAGCCTTGTATCGATGGCTACCGACGGAGCAATCGCAAAGGGTGCTCATGCAGGCAACCTGATCAAGGAATGTGCGGCGCTTGTCGGCGGTGGCGGCGGCGGACGTCCGAATATGGCACAGGCCGGCGGCAAGAATCCTGCCGGAATCGATGCCTGCGTTGCCAAAGGACTCGAAGTTGCAGGCGGAATGCTCGCATAACGTTTCGGTAAAAAAGCGATTGACAAATCGCACAAGTATGATAAAATACTTACTGTGCTGTTAAAGCACGGATTGTTTCCGGATTATTCTGGATAAGGAAGGGCAGGTGAGAAAATTGTCAAGTGTAATCGTAAAAGAGAATGAATCTTTGGACAGCGCCCTTCGTCGGTTTAAGAGAAATTGCGCTAAGGCAGGCATTCAGCAGGAGATTCGTAAGAGAGAACACTACGAGAAGCCGAGCGTAAAGCGTAAGAAGAAGTCTGAGGCTGCTCGCAAGAGAAAGTTCAAATAAGATTCGAATTTGTAAGAAGATCCGAAGTGATTCGGGTCTTCTTTTTTTGCTTTATTATTTTCGGGATATGTGGTAATATAACTATGTATGTGTAAAATGGCCGGAGTAAAAGCCTTTACAGGAGGGAGAGGCTTACATGATAGAAGTTTTAAACGGCATTTCCGTAGCTTGTCAGAAGAATATTTTCGGCGAATATGACGCTTATGCGAAAATACTCGAGCGTTCTTTACATGTAACGCTTCTTACAAGAGACGATGAGATCCGTATTGTCGGGGAGAACGGTCCCGTAACAAGAGCAAAAGCCGTTTTAAAGACTCTTTGCGACCTGCATCAGCGCGGTACGGACATTACCGAACAGCTGCTGAATTATACGATTTCCCTTTCGATGGACGGAAAGGAACAGTCGGTTATCGAAGTGGATTCCGATCTGATCTGCCATACCATTAACGGAAAGCCGGTTAAGCCGAAGACAATCGGCCAGAAGAAATATGTGGACAGCATCCGTAACAAAATGATCGTATTCGGATGCGGACCTGCCGGTACCGGTAAAACGTATCTTGCCATGGCTATGGCGGTTACGGCATTTAAAAACGATGAAGTAAACCGGATCATTCTTACAAGACCGGCCATCGAAGCCGGCGAGAAACTCGGATTCCTTCCCGGAGACCTGCAGAGCAAGGTTGATCCCTATCTGCGTCCTTTGTATGACGCATTGTATCAGATCATGGGAGCGGAAGCATTTCAGAAGAATACCGAGAAAGGTCTGATCGAGGTTGCACCGCTTGCCTACATGCGGGGACGTACGCTTGATAATGCGTTCATTATCTTAGATGAAGCACAGAATACGACGCCTGCCCAGATGAAGATGTTCTTAACGCGTATCGGTTTCGGCTCCAAGGTTGTTATTACAGGCGATATGACGCAGAAGGACCTTCCTACCGGGCAGATTTCCGGCTTGGATACCGCGCGTTACGTACTGCGGGATATCGATGATATCGCTTTTTGCGAACTGACCAGTGCGGACGTAGTCAGACATCCTCTTGTACAGAAGATTGTCGAAGCGTATGAATCCTTTGAAAAGAAACAGAAGGACCGTGAAGGCCGGAGAACTTCGTCACCCCGCCTTAGAAACCGGGAGGCACAGGATGAGCGTAAACATTGAGCGCGAATGTGAAAAATGCTATACCTTCGACGTCGACGGAACAATCCGCAGCGTCATCGAGGAAACTTTACAATATGTCGGATGCGAATATGAATGCTGTGTAAACGTACTCCTTACGGACGACGCGGGCATTCATGAGATGAATCGGGAATACCGGGGCATTGACCGGCCGACCGACGTATTATCCTTTCCGATGGTGGATTATGATACGCCGGCGGATTTTACGGTAGTTGACAAGTATCCCGAAGATTATGCCGACCCTGATACCGGCGAACTGAATCTCGGAGATATCGTGATCTCGCTAGAGAGGATGGAAGCGCAGGCAAAGGAATACGGTCATTCCGAGCGCAGGGAACTGGCCTTTTTAGTGGCGCACAGCATGCTTCATTTGTGCGGATACGATCATATCGATGACGGCGAACGCGTTGTCATGGAACAGAAGCAGGAGGAAATCCTTGCCCGTCTCGGGATTACCAGGGATGCAGAATAAATTCGGATGGGAATGGAAGAGAACAAAAGAAACGGAAATATGCTGCTGCAGGGTAGCATTCTCGCCGCGGCATCGCTGATTGTAAGACTGATCGGTCTGGTATACCGGATCCCGCTCACAAGAATTGTCGGCGATGAGGCAATGGGGTATTACTCCACCGCGTTTGAGTTTTATAACCTTGCGTTGCTGCTTAGTTCCTACAGCCTGCCGCTTGCGGTATCCAAGCTTGTTTCCTCAAGACAGGTAACCGGACGGCATGTGGACTCAAGACGTGTCCTTCGCGTAGGCCTTTGTTTCGGGCTGATTGTCGGCGGACTGGCTTCTTCCCTTGTCTATTTCGGCGCAGATGTATATGCGCGTTTCAATAATTCGCCCGGTATCGCGATTCCGCTTCGCGTACTGGCACCGACCATATTCGTATTTGCCGTAATGGGCGTTGTAAGAGGCTTCTTCCAGGGTTACGGGAATATGGTTCCGACGGCGCTGTCCCAGATCATTGAGCAGATCGTCAATGCCGCTGTCAGCGTTGGCGCAGCCGTCATTATGATGAAGAAATATGCCGATGACCCGATGGTCAGCGCTTACGGCGCAGCCGGCGGTACCTGGGGCACCTTCTTAGGCGCGTGTGCAGGCGCATTTACGCTTGTTGCGATCTTTCTGATCCAGAGAAAAGGATATGCACAGAAGGTTGCCGGTGACCGTGACCGGGAGGCGGAACGCTACGGACAGATTCTGAAGATCCTTCTGATTACGGTTATTCCGGTTGTGATCAGCCAGACCGTCTATCAGATTTCCGGAACCGTTGATGTTTCCATCTTTCATCGGACCATGTCCAAAAAGGGAATCGATGACGAGACGAGAAACATCTGGCTTGGCATCTATTCGAATAAATACCGTCTGCTGACCAATGTACCGGTGGCAATCGCCTCCGCAATGGGTACGGCAATTGTTCCGAGTCTTGTTGCGGAAATTGCAGCGGGACGGAAGCATAAGATCAACGAAAAGATTGCTTCCGCCGTCAAATTCAACATGATCATTGCATTTCCCTGCGCCTTCGGACTGATGGCGCTCGGCGGCCCGATTCTTGAGATGCTTTACGGCGACCGCAGAGTACTCAGTATCGAGATGTTAAATATCGGCGGCATGGCAGTTGTTTTCTTTGCTTTATCGACTGTGACGAACGGCGTTCTGCAGGGTATCAACCATATGTTCCTGCCGGTATGGCATTCTTTGATTGCTTTGCTTGTGCATTGCGGCGTGCTGGCCGTACTGCTCAATTTTACGGAACTGGATGCCATGGCACTGGTTGCGTGCAATATTTTGTTTGCTTTGATTGTCTGCATTTTGAATGCGGTCAGCATCCGGAAACTGTGCGGATACCGTCAGGAGTGGCGGTGCACGTTTATCATACCGCTGATCTGTTCGGCAATCATGGGTGCATTTTCCGACATTTCCTACCGCTTGCTGTTAAAGCTTATGCAGATGGCGATGCCGAACCGCACGGTTGTGAACAATGCCGTTTCCTGCGTGCTGACGATTGGCGGCTGCGTATTCGTATATTTTGCAGCTTTGTTGCTTCTGGGCGGCGTTACGGCTAAGGAAATTCGTGAAATGCCGAAGGGCAGAACGATTGCTTCGGTGCTGATGAAACTTCGTTTGCTGAAAGACGATTCGGAGGATGTATCGAAATAATGAACAGGATTGTGATCATCGGAGGAGGAGCTTCGGGCTTGTGTGCCGCGTTGTCCGCTGGGAATAACGGCGCAGAGGTCGTTGTTTTGGAGCATAACGACCGGCTCGGGCGTAAGCTGCAGGCGACCGGCAACGGCAAATGCAACTTAAGTAACGCTTTCCTTTCCGACGCCTGTTACCGGGGCGGGGATCACGGCTTTGTGGATGCGGTTTTTCAGAATATGTCGCCGGAACAGGTAAGGGAATTCTTTACCGGTAACGGTCTTATGTTAAAAGAAAAGAACGGATATTTCTATCCGTATTCCGAACAGGCAGCAAGCGTGGTACAGTTTTTCGCTTCGCGCCTTATGAATGATAAAAATGTTACGATCCGCCTTCAGGCTGAGGTGACCGGAGTAACAGCCGGTGCGGGATCCGATCCGAAAGACGATGCCGGTTCAAAAGAGCGGAAACCCGGATTTACGGTGTTTTATAACGACCGCGCAACCGGAGAGAAGGAACAGATTGCCTGTGACCGTGTAATCGTTGCTGCCGGCGGTCTTGCCGGTGAGAATCTCGGTGCAGGGCCGCTTGGTTATGAGATTGCAAAATCCTTCGGACATCGTGTTACGAAGCTGTTTCCGGCTCTTGTTCAGCTTGAATGTAAAGGCGCCGGGACGAAGGCGGTTTCCGGAGTTCGTGCCGATGTGCGGTTACGGCTCCGTGTGCAGGATGGGAACAGGAAGCAGTCAGCGGATGGAAATCATAAGCCGCAGAGTAAAGCATCCGGTCTCTTTACGGAATATATAGAATCCGGCGAGGTTCTGTTTACCGATTACGGAATCAGCGGAATCGCCGTTATGCAGGTAAGCCGTTTCGCTTCCGAAGCTCTGTTAAGCGGCGGAAAAGCCGAGCTGTTGCTTGATTTTATGCCGGGTCTTAAAGAACAGGACCTTTTCGGGCAGATGAAAACTTTGCTTACTGCCCAATGGAAACAGATCCCGCTTGAGGATGCTCTTGCAGGATTGCTTCCGAAGAAACTGCTTTACAAACTGATCTGTGAAGCAGGGCTTGATGCAACGAAAAGAGCCGGAGATATCCGTGATGAGTCCATTCGCAAACTGGTTGCCATGATAAAGGAATACCGCCTTACTGTGACGGGAACGAAGGATTTTCCGTCCGCCCAGGTGACGGCGGGAGGAATAGAACTGAAGGAAATTAATCCCGTAACGTTAGAATCGAAACGAATCAAGGGATTATATTTTACGGGTGAGCTTTTGGATGTGGACGGAATGTGCGGAGGATACAATCTGCAATTCGCATTTGCCACAGGACTGCTTGCCGGACGAGCAGCCGCAAAACAGCGGAAGTGAGGAAACATGATTCGGTTACCACAGGTTCACGTGCCGGTGAAGCACGGGAGGGAAGATATCGTAAACGCAGCCGCAAAGGAACTTCGTCTTAAAAACGAGGATATTCTTGACCTGGTTATTCTTAAGAAGTCCGTAGATGCGCGCAAAAAAGACGATATCCGCTATTCTTATTCGCTTGCGGTATCCGTTTTAAGAGAAGAACGCTTCTTAAAGAAGGGCTATGAGCGTTATGAGCCCAGGGAATACCGCTACACGGTAATTGGTGAGAAGCTCATGGAGCACCGTCCGGTTGTGGCGGGAGCAGGGCCTGCGGGGCTGTTTGCCGCATATCTGCTTGCTAAGGAAGGCTATCGGCCCATCGTGATTGAGCGAGGGCCGGCCATGGAGGAACGGATTGCGGCAGTGGAGCGCTTCTTTCAGGGCGGGAAGCTTGATCCCGAGGCGAATATCCAGTTCGGTGAAGGCGGCGCGGGCACATTTTCCGACGGAAAGCTCAATACGCTTGTGAAAGACCGTGACGGCAAAGGACATTTTATTCTTCAAAAGTTCGTCGAATGCGGCGCACCCGAAGAAATCTTATATTTGAATAAACCCCATATCGGAACGGACCTTCTTCGAAACGTAATCGTAAACCTTCGCGAAGAGATTAAAAGCTTAGGAGGAACATTCCGTTTCAATACCTGTCTGAAACAGGTTGTTTCCGAAGCGGGAAAGCTTAAAGGCATCCTTCTTTCGGACGGCACGCAGATTCCTGCGGAGGTTTTGGTTCTTGCAATCGGGCACAGCTCGCGGGATACGATTTTGGAGCTTTTTGACCAGGGAATCAAGATGGAGCCGAAGGCGTATGCGATGGGGGTCCGGATTCAGCATAAACGGGAATTCATCGACCGCAGCCAGTACGGGGATTTTGCTCCGATGCTTCCGGCAGCGGATTATAAACTGACTTATACGGCGAAGGACGGAAGAGGAATCTATTCGTTCTGCATGTGCCCCGGCGGCTATGTGGTCAATGCTTCCTCGGAACAGGGAAGGCTTTGCGTGAACGGAATGAGCGACCACGCAAGAGATGCGGTCAATTCGAATTCCGCTATTGTTGTAACAGTCAATCCGGAGGATTATCAAAAGGCGACCGGTTCGGATTCGCCGCTTTGCGGCATGGCATTTCAGCGCGATCTTGAGGAAAAGGCATTCCGCGCAGGAGCCGGCAATATTCCGACGCAGCGTTTCGGAGATTTTGAGGCAGGTGTAGCGTCAACCGGATGCGGAACGGTGGAACCGTGCACAAAGGGCGCGGTAACTTACACGGATCTTAAAGAGATTCTTCCGGAACAGTTCCGTAAGGATCTGATTGAAGGAATTCATGCATTTGACCGTATGATCCCGGGATTTGCAAACGAAGACGCGCTCCTTAGCGCGATTGAGTCAAGAACGTCTTCGCCTGTTCGGATTCCGAGAGACGAATCGATGCAGTCCGTCTCCCTTGCGGGACTTTACCCGTGCGGGGAAGGTGCAGGATATGCCGGCGGAATTATGTCGGCAGCAATGGACGGAATCCGCGTATTTGAAGCAATCATAAAAGAATACAAAGCTTGTAAATCGGAGGCTTAAACAATATGGACCGTAAGGAAATCATGAGTGCAAAGAAAAGAATTGTCGTAAAGATCGGTTCTTCGACTTTGACGCATCCCGAGACAGGGGACATGAATCTCGAGAAAATGGAACGCCTTGTTCGGATTCTTGCCGACTGGAGCAATGCCGGAATGGAGGTTGTACTTGTTTCGTCCGGTGCGATTGCCGTCGGCAGAAAGGCCATGAATCTTAAGACCCGTCCGAAGTCGCAGGACCTGAAACAGGCATGTGCGGCAATCGGACAGGCCAGACTGATGATGGTTTATCAGAAGCTGTTCGCCGAATACAATAAAATGACCGCACAGGTACTGATCACGAAGGATACTATGATCAACGATACCATGCGCCACAATGCGCGCAATACGTTTTCGAAGCTTTTGGAGCTCGGAACGATTCCTGTTGTTAATGAAAATGATACCGTTGCTACCGACGAAATCGAGTTCGGTGATAACGATACGCTTTCCGCAATCGTTGCCGCATTGATCCATGCCGATCTTCTGATCATTCTTTCAGACCAGGACGGTTTCTTTACGGATGATCCGCGTGTAAATCCCGACGCGAAGCTGGTGGAGGAGATCGATTTTATCTCCGATGAGCTCGAAGCCATGGCCAAAGGTGCCGGAACGGATGTCGGAACCGGCGGTATGGCGGCAAAGGTGAGCGCGGCCAGAATCGCAAATGATGCCGGGGCCGATATGGTTATTGCAAACGGCGCCGATATGAATAACCTTCGAAGAGTCGTTGACGGCCAGCAGATCGGAACGCTTTTCAGAGCACATCGGAACCCTGATTTCCATCTGATCAACTATCTGATGAAGGACCGTTAGGAAAGGACAATACCGTGTTTCGGAAAGGGATGTTCCGGAACCCGGATGTTTACCAATATGAACGAAGAAGACATTAAACGAATCAACGAATTATACCGGAAGTCCAAGACGGAAGGTTTAAGCGACGCCGAGAAACAGGAGCAGGCGGCTTTACGGCTTGCCTACATTGAATCGGTGCGCGCGAATTTGCGTTCGGAACTTGACCGGATCACGATTGTGAACCCGGACGGTTCCAAAACGGAGGTCAAAGACCTTCGTAAGAGGAAGGAAAACCGCGAAGAATAGCACGATGCTTCGACGGAATCTTTGGGATGAGGAGGCCGTTAGCTGTTATGTGTCAAAGCGAGGAAAAGGAAATGACGAAAAGTGAATTGAGAACCTTGATGAAGCGCCGCAGAAGAACGCTTTCCGCGACGCGTATCCTGTGTTACAGCGCAATTGTAACCGAGAAACTGCTGAAGGAGGATATTTATAAGGATGCGGATGTAATCCTCGGATATTGCTCCATCAGCGCGGAAGTTTCGATGGATTATCTGTTTGAACAGGCCAGAAAAGACGGAAAGAGGCTTGCCCTTCCGGTATGCCTGCCTGGAAGAGAGATGGAATTTAGGTATTTTGATGAGAATACCGAACTGAAAAAAGGAGAATACGGAATTCCTGAACCCGTCGGAACCGATATTGTCGATCTGGACGGCCTGAAGGCACTGATCATTGTTCCCGGCGTCGTATTTGACGCATTCGGTAACCGGATCGGCTACGGCGGAGGCTATTATGACCGCTTTTTGAAGAAACATCCGGGCGTACCGAAGGTAATGCTTGCTTACGAGCTGCAAAAGACGGTCAGCATTCCGGTTGACGGCAACGATATTCCGGTCAATCTGATCCTTACGGAGACCGACCGGTACGCGATTAACGCATAAAGAATCTTACATTTTCCGAAAAAGGAGAACGCGATATGAATCTGATGATTATGGGAAAGGAAGCACAGCTTGCTTCGGAAGTTCTTGCGGTAACCGATACCGAACTTAAGAATAAGACGCTTCTGCACGCTGCGGAGCTGCTTGTTAAGGAACAGGATGCAATTCTTGCTGCCAACGCCGTGGATGTAAAGAATGCAGAGGAAAAGGGCGTAAGCCCCGCCATGGTTGACCGGCTTGCACTCAATACAAAAAGGATTGAGGGGATGGCGGACGGCCTTCGTCAGGTAGCAGGACTTGCTGACCCGATCGGGGAGATTTTGGAAACCGTAACCAGACCGAACGGTCTTCAGATTGAGAAGGTTCGCGTTCCTTTCGGCGTAATCGGAATCATTTATGAGTCACGTCCGAACGTAACCGCCGATGCTTTCGGCCTTTGCTTTAAGACCGGTAATGCGGTGATCCTTCGCGGCGGTTCCGATGCGATTATGTCCAATACAAAGATTGCAGAAGTGCTTCGCAAAGCGGTTTCGTATTGCGGACTTCCCGAGAATTCGATTCAGCTCATTACGGATACGAGCCGTGAGACGGTCAATGCATTTATGAAACTGAACCGTTTCGTGGACGTCCTGATCCCCAGAGGCGGCGCAGGCCTGATTCAGAGTGTTCTTGAAAACAGCAGCATTCCTGTTATCGAGACCGGTACCGGAAACTGTCATATTTTCGTTGATGAGACTGCCGACCAGGAGAATGCCCTCGCCATCATTAAAAATGCGAAAACGCAGCGTATGGGCGTTTGTAACGCATGTGAGAGCCTTGTTATCCATGAGAAGATCGCGGACGAATTCCTTCCGAAGCTTTACAAGATGCTTGACGAATGCAAGATCACGATGCGCGCGGACGACGCGGCACGTGCGGTTGTTCCCGCAATGGAAACGGCCACCGAGGAGGATTTTGCGAAGGAATACCTCGGAAGCCTCATCAGCATCAAGGTCGTTTCGGGCGTGGATGAAGCAATCCGCCATATCAACACCTATCATACCAAGCATTCCGATGCCATTCTGACAAAGGATGAGGCCAATGCCGAGAAGTTCTTAAAGCAGGTTGACAGCGCATGCGTTTATGTGAATGCCTCGACGCGTTTCACCGACGGCGAGCAGTTCGGTCTCGGCGCGGAAATCGGCATCAGCACCCAGAAACTTCATGCCCGCGGACCCATGGGCCTTCGCGAGCTTACTTCCTACAAATATCTGATCCGCGGTAACGGACAGATTCGCGGCTAGAAATGAGTACAGAACAGTCTATTACAACTTACCGGAATCCGATACCGACGGAGGAACCCGAGCGGCAGTATGCCTTTATGGATATGCTTCGCGAGGAACTGCGGGAACGCATGGAGGCGGAACATCGGGAATTTACGATGCATGTGGAAACCTTCGGCTGCCAGATGAATGCCAAAGATTCCGAAAAGCTTGCCGGAATTCTTGCCTATATCGGCTATACGCCCGTGGATACCGAAGACGCCGATCT
>CAMIWE010000066.1 GCA_946402335.1 uncultured Lachnoclostridium sp. | reverse complement strand
GTCAAATATCGGCGAAGCCGATGTTCGACCTACGCACATCGCTCGGCGGAGCCGACTCTAATGCGATGTGCTCCTTCTGTCAAATATCGGCGAAGCCGATGTTCGACCTACGCACATCGCTCGGCGGAGCCGATTCTAATGCGATGTGCTCCTTCTGTCAAATATCGGCGAAGCCGGTATACGACTCAGTTATCCGCGGCATCTTTGCGCTTGCGCCCCCGATGCCGTTTCTTTTTGGGAGATTCCTCTTCCCAGCGGGCGATTTCCTCGTCCGGTATTTCCAGAACATACCGGTCATACCCGTTTACAATCTGCGTATCCCCGTAGGAGGAGATCCGTTTTAAGTTGCGGGTATAGTTGGCATGTACGTGGCCGTGGATCATGTATTTCGGGTGGTATTTGTCCATGAGATGGACAAATGACAAAAACCCGTGGTGCGGCATGTCGTCCGCGTCGCCGAGCCCCTGTGCGGGTGCATGGCTTAACAGAATATCAAAACCGTTGTTCTGGAATATACGGAACCGTAAACCGCGGATGCGGTGGCTCATTTCGGCTTCCGTATACTGGTTGATACCGGGCTTGTAGCGCATGGAGCCGCCGAGCCCGAGAATCCGAAGCCCTTTATAGCGGTAAACCATGTTCTCGATGCAGGTGCAGCCCTCCGGCGGCGTCTGCTCGTAGCAGTCGTCATGGTTTCCGTGCACATACAGCACCGGTGCCTTTGTGAATGTCGCGAGGAACGAAAGATACTGCGGGGCCAGATCTCCGCAGGACAGAATGAGATCGTACTCATCCAACATTCCCGGGGTGTAATAGTCCCAAAGCGCCTTCGATTCCTTATCTGCAACAATAAGAATCTTCACGGTAACCTCCCAATACAATACATTTCTTTTCCGAAATAAGCAACCTCTTTTTTGAAAACACCAGGAAAATACTCGAAAACACCCAACCGTTTTCGAATAATATTAAAGCTGTGTTTCCGCTTCCGGACGGAATACGGCCTGCGCCGTCATAAAATCACGGAATTCGTCCCGCAGGTCGTCCGGACCCGGGATAAATCCGTGGATGCCTTCCACTAGTCGGTCCATACGGATAATCTCCTCCGGCGCGAGACCTTCTCCCGCATCGATGGAGGTGCCGTCCTGGAACGTGATCTGCCCGGAGAATGGTACGAGCGTGCGGTTGATGATGGCCGTCTTTAAAGTATCCGTAAGCTTATAGAGCTCGGTCGGAAGCCGGAGTGAGGTGATGACGTCAATCGCACCGGCCGACATGCCCCACCAGTAGTTCAGGGCGTAAATACCGACCGATTCGTCTTCGTCCTTCCAGTTGTTGTTTAAAATGCTTCGAAGGATTTCTTCGTACAATTTGCCCCAATGCCATACGGGCATCGCATAGTTGGTCGTCGTCTCGTCCTTCGCATAAAGACCGAATTCGCGCGAAGCGTTGGCCGGCGCGTTCAGGTCACGGTTACTGATGATGTATACGCCGTTTTGCTCAAACAAATCGGCCTCGTCACGGTTTTTAAGAGTCGACCAGTCAAGGAATACTTCGGCGCGCGGATTAACGGCTTTCGCCCCCAAGGCAAATGCGTTAATGCTTGCAACGGAGCCGAACACCGGATAGTCCGCCACATATCCGACGCGGTTGTTGTCCGCCATGGCGCCGGCAATGCAGCCGATGATGAATTTGGCTTCGTACGTCCGCAAGTAGTAGGAGCGGACATGCTTGTAAGAGGTGTTCAGCGAACAGTTCAGGATCTTGACATCCGGGTGGGTGGCAGCCGCTTTCGCGCACGCCGCAATGTGCTGCGGGGAGGTGGCAAATACGATGTCGTAACCCTGCCGGATGATATTTTCAAGCGCTTCGTCGGCTTTCTCGGCGGAAACGTCGAAGAACGAAGCGGTGCGGATCCGGTTTCCGAATACATCCTCGACATGCTCCCGTCCGAGCTCGTGGCTGTAGGTCCACGCGCTTACGGTCGTATCCTTCTCGTAAATCCATGCTACGGCATGCTGCTTCTGCGGAATCAGGTTCGTGAAGACGTGTTTCTTCGGGTCTTCCACGGGATTTAACGAGATTGCGGCCTGCCGGTCGCGTCCGTAAATCTTGAACTCGCTCCATACACGCGATATATTTTTGGAAAGCTGTCCGCCGGTGGCATCCTTTAAGGACGCATACCCGAAAATGTGCAGGTATACGAGAAATGCATCGGCTACGGTGGTGACCAGTTTATCCCCGCCGGCGCCAAGATATTCCTTACGGAAGCGCGCAAAGGCGGAACGGAGGTCCATGGCGTCCTCTTCCGTAAAAGGAGCATCGGGATCTTCTTTGATTTCCTTAAGGAACAGGGCATAGCTGCCGGTTTTGGTGAAGTTCAGATAATTCACGCCGGTCTTTTCGAAGAATTCCAGAAACTCATAATAGAGCTGGATTTCCTTGGCATCCGTGCGCTTCGGAATGATACGGGTAACGTCGGCCTCGATGGTGACGGCACCCATGTATTTGGATACGCTGACCCGCTTGTTGCCTTCCTGAACATAGAACTTGTTCAGGAACTCGTAGCAGATGATCGGATCGCGCAGGCCTTCTTCCAGCATGGATTCGTAAAGTGCCATCCATTTAAAGCCGAATTCGGTCTCCGGCTCCAGAAGAGGCATAAAATTTCTTGCAAAAGCATTGGAACGTCCTTCCGCAAAGGTCCCCACAACCTGATTGAGCGGAATCTCCTGAAGGCCGAGTTTTACTTTGGACTCGGTCTCATAGGGAGCCATGATATCTTCCATGCAGATGAGATAGGGATGCAGTCCCTTGTTAATGCAGGCACTGTATTCCTTTTGCCCCAGGTGCATCGCTTTTTCATACTCGTCATTGACCATGGAAAAACGTAATCTCCTTTTCTGATTTCTATCCGCATTATAGCCATAACACGGAAAGAATGCAACCTTTGTATGGTTTTGCCGAAAAAACGGTTGACAAACCCGGATTGCCGTAGTATAGTAAGCCCAATATTTTTCGAGAAAGGAGTTCTTCGTAATGTTTGCAATGGTCTCCCGCAATACCGATATTATTACCAAGACAGTGAAGAATTATGGTCACGGTCTTCTTTTGGTATGCGGATGAGAATAAGCGAAGAACATATAGAAAGATTTTCCGATGTCGCTTATCCGTTCCGGACAGGCGGCATTTTTTATTTTATTCCGAAAGGAAAGAGGGAGGCGGACAATGGACGATCGACTGGCAATTGTGAGCGGATTTTACAAAGAAATCGAAGAGGAAAAGCGGATTGACGGCAGCCGGCACGCACAGCTTGAGTTTGCGACCACAATGGAGTATATCCGCCGGTTTGCAAAACCCGGAGACAGGCTTTTGGAACTCGGGGCGGCAACCGGACGATACTCGGTTGAACTGGCAAAGCAGGGCTACGACGTGACCGCGGTGGAACTGGTCGAAAGAAACCTCGAAGTGCTTCGAAGGAATGCAGAGGAGTTGCTCAAAAAGGCACCGGAAGGACTCCCGGGCACGAAAACCAGCGGGGAGGAAAGCATTCGTCTTCAGGCCCTGCAGGGGGACGCAACCGACCTTTCCTTCCTGCAAGACGACCGGTTTGACCTGACCCTTTCCCTCGGCCCGATGTATCATATCTATGAGCCGGCGGATGTCCGGGCAGCCATCCGCGAGGCAATCCGGGTGACCCGCAAGGGCGGCGTCATGATGTTTGCGTTTATTTCCGTAGACGCAATCTTATTTAACAACTATCTGAAAGCGACCCTGCACGACGGAATCGAGGAGAACTTCGACCGGGAATACCATACCAGACATTTTGCGGAGCAATTGTTTACCGGATATGAGGTTCCCGAGTTTGAAGACCTGTTCCGTGACGAGCCGGTCGAACATCTGGCGACGGTGGCAGCAGACACCGTTCTGGAAATCGCGGAAGACCGCGTGGATTTTGAGATGAGCGACGAGGCATTTGCAGAGTTTCTGAAATATCATCTGGCGAGATGCGAAAAGCGTGAACTGCTTGGAGCATCGAGCCATCTGCTGTACATTTGCCGTAAGGAATAATACCCAAACGAACGAAATTGGATTATAATACGAGGTGGGAATTATGCGACTCAGACTGGTGAAGGCTTCGGCCGAATATAAAGCATTGATTTGCGATATGTTTGACGAGTGGTACGCAAGCGGCGAGAAGATCATTCCATACATGATCCGGCGATTAGATTATCATGATTACGACAACTACTGCCGCAACCTGGAAATAGGAGAGGCAAAGGCGCGGGAAGTGGGGTTCGTTCCGGACTCGACCTGGTTCGCGCTCGATGAAGAACGCAACTTTATCGTCGGCGCGGTGAACGTCCGGCACTTCTTAAACGAAGCACTTATTGTGGACGGAGGGCACATCGGAGACGGAATCCGGCCTTCCGAACGACGCAAAGGCTACGCGACCGAAATGATCCGCCTGGCACTTACGGAATGCAGGAAGCTCGGCATCTATCATGTTTTGATGGTCTGCGATAAGAATAATATCGGTTCCGCGCGGAGCATTCAGAAGAACGGAGGCGTGCTTGAAAACGAGCCGGTTGTGGACGGAGTAACGGAGCAGCGATACTGGATCGATCTGGAACCCGAGGGGGATTCCCCGGAGATGATCTGCCGGATATCGATTGATGAGATTCCGAAGTGCGTCGAGGTCATCCGAGGGGCGTTTCAGACGGTGGCGGACGAGTTCGGATTTACCGCGGACAATGCGCCGCGCTTCACCGCATTTGCCACCGACGAAAACAGGCTTTTGTACCAGTTCTGCGTGGAGAAGCGTCCGATGTACGGGTATCTGATCGGAAAGAAGCTTGCCGGTTACTATTCGCTGGCGCTTCGGGACGACGGTTCGGCCGAACTCGGAAGCCTGTCGGTTCTTCCAAAGTACCGTCACCGGGGCATCGGCGCAGCGCTTCTTAAGGACGCCATGCAAAGGGCACGGCTGTTCGGAAGGGACCGGATGAAGCTCAGCATCGTGGAGGAGAATCAAAGGCTTCGGAAATGGTATGAGAGCTTCGGATTTGTCCATACCGGAACCGAAAAATACGACTTCTTCCCGTTTACCTGCGGATATCTTGAGCAGCCCTTGACGGACGAAATGAGAGGATAAAGCCGGAAGTCTTTCCGGCAAATACGATGGAATCGGAGGAAGAAACCATGAAATTTGAAGAACGCACAATCACTTTAAAGGACGGACGAACCTGCGTCCTTAAGCCGAATTCCCCGGAGTATGCGGCTGAGATGATCGAATATATGACTAAGACGGCCGCTGAGACCGAATACCTGCTCCGCTATTCGGACGAGGTGAATTTTACGGTGGAGAAAGAGAAGGAAATCCTCGGGAATATCCTCGAAGACCCTTACCATATCATGATGATCGCGGTGGTGGACGGTAAGCCTGCCGGAAACGGTAGCGTCAGCGGCATCGGAACAAAGCGGAAGATTCGGCACCGCTGCTCCTTGGCAATCGCCCTCTATGAGGAATACTGGGGGCTCGGAATCGGCAGCGCGATGATCAATTATCTTTCGGAGCTTGCCGGCGAAATCGGCTGGAAACAGCTGGATCTTGAGGTGGTCGCGGACAATGTGCGTGCGCAGGCCCTGTACCGCAAATGCGGATTCGTGGAGAGCGGGCGCAGACATAACGCGCTTTTGTTTGACGACGGAACATATCATGACGAGATACTGATGTACAAGGACCTGACGTGAGGAGGAAAGGCACGAAAAGGTCAGAAGGGGAAACGATGAGCATACTGACTTTGCCGGATTATAAAAACTGCATCGCGAACCTGCCAAATTCGATTCTTAAGAAGTTTGATTCGGAGCCGGTCGGGGACACGCTGCCGCTTTTGGATCCGTTTTTGGAAAAAGAGTATAAAAACATTGTTGTAATTCTTTTGGACGGCATGGGCAAATGCATTCTCGAACGGCACCTTAAGGAGGACGGGCCGTTCCGTTCGCACCTTGCAGGCATTTATAAATCCACATTTCTCTCAACCACGGTGGCAGCCACCACATCCATGCTTTCGGGACTTCAGCCCTGCGAACACGGCTGGCTCGGGTGGGACTGCTATTATCCGCAGATTGACAAAAACGTCACAGTGTTTTTAAATGTGGAAATGGGAACCGATCAGCCGGCGGCCGATTATAATCTGGCGTGGACCGTAACGCCGTACGAAGGCGTTGTGGAGCGCATCAACAGGCACGGCGGGCAGGCTTATCTTGTCGCGCCTTTCGCCGATCCGGAGATAAACACGTTCGACAAGCTTTGCGACCGGGTGCGGGAGCATTGCGAAAAGCCCGGAAAGAAGTACGTTTACGCTTACTGGAACCAGCCGGACGGGATTCTTCACCGAAAAGGTTGCGGTTCTGAAGAGACTGCGGACAATGTGCGGATGCTTGAGGCGGCTGTTGGCGAACTTGCCGCAGAGCTTACGGACACATTGATAATCGTAACTGCGGACCACGGCCATATCGACAGCGAGCAGGTATGGATTCAGGACTATCCGGTACTTATGGATTGCCTGGTACGCTTGCCGTCGTTAGAACCAAGGGCCTTGAACCTCTTCGTAAAACCCGGGAAGGAAGAATGCTTCGTTACGGAGTTTAACCGTCTCTTCGGGGACCGGTTCAAACTGATGAAGATGGATGAAGCAATTCAGCAGAATCTGTTCGGAACGAAGGCGCATCATCCGCAGTTCCGGTCCATGCTCGGAGATTATCTGGCAATCGCAACCGGTGATCTTTCCATCATGAGCGTCGATGAGGAATTCGTTTCGATGCACGGAAGCCTCACGGAAGACGAGATGTTAATCCCGCTGATCGTATTTTCATAATATGTGAGAAGGCCGCGAGCGGTTCTTCGGAAAGGAATACACGATGGAATTATATGAGGGAAGGCCTGCAGACTGTATGGGCCGTCTGCCGAGAGAGACACGGGTTTATGATTATCTCGACAAGCTTGGGATAAGTTATTACCGTACAGACCATGAGGCGGCGGGAACGATGGAACTGTGCAATGCGATTGACGCGGTACTCGGCGTGATCATCTGCAAAAACCTGTTTTTATGTAACCGGCAGAAGACGGCCTTTTATCTTTTGATGATGCCCGGAGACAAGAAATTCAAGACCAAGGAGCTTTCCGCACAGATCAATTCGGCAAGGCTCTCATTTGCCGATGCCGAAGATATGTTAAAGTACCTGGACATCGAGCCCGGGTCGGTCAGCATCATGGGGCTCATGAACGATACGGAGCATCACGTGCAGCTGCTGGTGGACGAGGACGTCTTAAGAGATGAGTACGTCGGCTGCCATCCGTGCGTGAATACCTCAAGTTTGAAACTCCGCACCGCGGATGTTTTCGGGACCTTTCTTAGGGCGGTCGGGCACAATATGAAGACGGTACATTTGGTAGGGGAAGACTGAACGGAGTTAATCCGGAAGGTCTTCCTTCCGTTTTTATGTGACAAATTCATTCAAATATGGTATAATCTTTGAAAACTTTTTTCATAAGGATCGTATCGGAGGGATGGATGAAGACCTATTATCGTGTGGGAGAACTCGGGAATATTGAATTTGTCGTGATCTTTGCCCGTTATCAGGACCGATGGGTATACAGCTTTCATAAAAGGAGACAGAGCTTTGAGCATCCGGGCGGGCATGTGGAACCGGGTGAGACGGCGCTTGCGGCGGCTTTCAGGGAGCTTTTTGAGGAAACCGGTATCCGGGACTGCTACATGATTCCGCTCTGGGATTATGAACAGCTGTGGGATGACGGTATAGGAAAGAATAACGGCCGGGCGTTTCTTGCCTATGCGCATGCGCTCGGAACGCTTCCCGAAAGCGAGATGGAGCGTGTCGCGTTGTTCGACGATGTTCCGGACAATTATACCTATGACCCTGAGGAGGAACGTGCGGACTTCAAGCGGATTGCGGAAGTTCTGAAAACCTCGCCGAAAGGGTATAAGCGTGTGGAAGTGAGCCCCTACGACAGCGCGTGGGCGGAGGACTTTCAGAAGATCCGGGAGGAACTGGCAGCTGCTCTCGGTAATCTGGCAACGGCGATTGAACATGTCGGAAGCACATCCGTTCCGGGGCTGTCCGCTAAGCCGATTATCGACATTGATGTGGTTATCGAAGGGGAAGATGTACTGCCGGCAGTGATCGAAGCCCTCAGAAAAATCGGTTATACCCATGAAGGAAACAGAGAGATTCCCGGGCGGGAAGCCTTCTCCTACGATGGCAAGGAGCACCTTCGGAAGCACCATTTGTACGTCTGCACGAAGGATGCGGCCGAACTTAGAAGGCATCTTACCTTTCGGGATTACCTGCGCGCCAATCCCGGGGAAGTGGCGGAATACAGCCGGGTGAAGGAAGAGGGCGCAAAGCGGTATCCGTTCGACATCGACGGCTACATTGCATACAAATCGCCGTATATTGAGAAGGTATACGGCAAGCTTGGCATTTAAAGGAGATTATTACATGAAAGTATTAGTGCTGAACGGAAGCCCGAAGAAGAAAAGCGATACCTTCCGCCTGACGGATGCATTTCTTAGGGGACTGAACCGCAGCGGAGAACATGAAATCCATATTGTTAACGTGATTGAGAAGGAAATTGCGCCCTGCAGGGGGTGTTTCGGATGCTGGCAGCAGATGAAAGGGCATTGTCTGATTGAGGACGACCAGAATGCGATTCTTGATTTATACCGGGATTCGGATCTGATTATCTGGAGCTTTCCTCTATATTGTTACGGCATGCCGTCGCATCTAAAGGCCGTTCTGGACCGCACCATTCCTCTTGTAAAGATGCGGATGGAACAACTTTCGGACGGAACTGTGCGGCATGAGGCGCTGGCGGATTTCTCGCGAATTCATACCCTTGTGATCTGCGGATGCGGGTTCCCGCACTGGGAAGGAAATTTTGATGCCGTTAAGCTTCAGTGCAAGACCTGTTTCTGCAATCCCGATATGGTATGTGTTCCCGAAACGCCGCTTTTAAATGTTCCTTTGGCAGCATTGGTTGCAGACCCGCTTCTTGAGAAGTTCGAAAAGGCCGGCGAGGAATATGCCTCGAAGATGACGCTTTCCGCGGAAACGATTGCGGAGCTTGAGAAACCAATGATTTCCGCAGAGGAATACATTCGGAATGTGAACGGAGGCTGATTAACCGCATAATCCCGGGGTGCTTGACCGCGATTGTTTCGCAGATGTGATAAAGGAGAGAGGGAGAATGAAGAGAAAAGATTTGGCACTTGGCGTGATTCTAACGATTTTGCTGCTCGGCCCGTTCGTTGCGGGACCGATCCTTTTAGCGCATGGCCATGTTGTCGCGGGAATACTGGTATTTGTCATTCCGTATTCCTGCCTGGGGCTTGCGGCGATTTTACGGAAAAGGAAATTGCAAAAAGCAGCATACAGGATTCCGAATGCCCATACGCGGTTTACGGTTATCCCCGTTACGGAGCACGAGACCTTGCGGGATTTGTGCCGGAATTCCGCGCTGACATTTTTCGGGGAACCGTCGGACAAAGGCCTGGACGGACTGTACAACTGGCTCAACAACGAAGGTGTTTTGAAAGAAGAACGCCTGAACCTTTATACCTATGACGGGAAGATGCTGAAGGAGGTTTTCGGTACGAAGAGGCAGTTCGGAGATGAAGAGAAGTTTATGAGTATCTTCCTTAGGGATCTGAATCTGAATGAGTCCAATAAACTTCAGTTTTCCAGAAACCGGCTGACCATCGGCGGACGCTGGCTTGACGACATCGTCGATAATGCGGAATAAGCCGGGCACACGCCAAATGACAAGGCGAACGTTTGGGAGAATAAAAGAAACCGCACCGCGGGATATCGCGTCCCTCGGTGCGGTAGTTTTTTACCAAAAGGTATTTTCTAAGGCTTCTTTTCGTATTTCGTTGAGATGATCGTATAAGCAACTGCCAGCCCGATCGAGGCGCCGACGACGCCGAGCATCAGGAAGGCAAACCCGGCGGAATTCCGCTTCATAAAAAGTAACGGCAGGCCGCACAGCTCAATCACGGCGGCGTAAACGAACCAGATTTTCCCGACGGCGTGGTTGTATTTCACCGTATCCGTTACTTCCGGCGGTTTTACGCCCGCGAAGAACCCGACCGGCTTTTTGGATCGCCACGATATAATCCCGATTGCCATAAGACCAACGGCAAGAATACTCCAAAAGATAAAACCGATAATCATAGATTCGTTCCCCCTTTTCCTGTTAATTAAGTCCGTCATCCTCCGTTGCAAGACGGATGAGTTCGTTTAAGTGGATTCCCACGCTGTCGAGGCAGGGAACCGGACAGTTGTCCGGATTCAGCAGAAGCGGCAGTTCCGTGCAGCCGAGGACGACGGCTTCAATGCCTTGCTCCGCCTGCATCTTCTTAAGAATTGCCTGAAATTCCGAAAGCGTGGATTCCTTAACGATTCCGAGTTCGAGCTCGGTCAGAATCCGGTTGGCGATAAGCAGACGGTCCGCCTCGTTTGGAACCGATACTTTGATGCCGGCAGCCAGAAGATCGTTCTTCATGTACGCCTGCTCCATTGTGAAAATCGTACCGAGGAGCCCGACTTTATGATAGCCTTTTGCCAAAGCTTCCCTTGCGACGGCTTTCGGAATGCTGACAAGCGGAACACCCGACTTGCGGCAAACCTCGTCGTAAACAATATGCATGGTCGCCGCCGTCAGGGCAATTACTTCCGCACCTGCTTTCTGCAGATTCCGTGCTTCCATTGCCAGATAATCGCTGAGAACCTCGTATCGGCCGTCCTCCACGTAGCTCCAAACTCTTCGGAAATCAACGCTTTCGATTGCGATTTCCGGCATCTGTCGCTGTCCGGTTAAGGCATCAATCCGCCGGTTTAATTCCCGGTAATACATCAATGTGGACTCCGGGCCGGTCCCGCCGATCAAACCGATTTTTTTCATGCAACAATCCCCCCTTTGCATCGTATTTGACACATTATAGCACACCGTCCCTGATTGCGCCACAGGAAACAATATGTATTTTACGGGATGTGTGTTTCTTTTTACGCCTGCAAAAGAAATATTGACTTTAAGAATTGAGTTAGTGTATAATGACTTCGATTGGGCTTGTAGAAGGCTGCGCGATGAATCGGCATGCTCGTAAGCCGGTCCAAAGGGCGCCTGAAGAGGTGCAAAAAGTCGCATTTTCCATCGGGAAACCGGGAAGACGTGACATAATATATAAAATCCAAAGAAAGAGGTATTGAAGCATGGCAAAGATTGATTTGACCAAGTATGGCATCACCGGTGTTACCGAGATCGTGCACAATCCTTCCTATGAGGAACTCTACAAGGAAGAGATGAAGAAGGAACTTACCGGTTATGAAGTAGGCGTTGAGACCGAACTCGGCGCAGTTAACGTTATGACAGGTGTTTACACCGGACGTTCCCCCAAAGACAAGTACATCGTTATGGACAAGAACAGCAAGGATACTGTTTGGTGGACCACCGATGCTTACAAGAACGACAACCATCCGATGAGCGAAGAGGTTTGGGCTGTTGTTAAGGATATCGCTAAGAAGGAACTTTCCAACAAGAGACTGTTCGTTGTAGATGCATTCTGCGGCGCTAACAAGGACTCCCGTATGGCAGTTCGTTTCATCGTTGAGGTTGCTTGGCAGGCTCACTTCATTAAGAACATGTTCATTCAGCCCTCTGCTGAAGAGCTTGCAAGCTTTGAGCCTAACTTCGTAATTTATAACGCTTCCCTTGCAAAGGTTGAGAACTACAAGGAGCTCGGTCTTAACTCCGAGACCTGCGTAGCCTTCAATATCACCTCCCGTGAGCAGGTTATCATCAACACCTGGTACGGCGGCGAGATGAAGAAGGGTATGTTCTCCATGATGAACTACTATCTGCCTCT
>CAMIWE010000065.1 GCA_946402335.1 uncultured Lachnoclostridium sp. | reverse complement strand
AGGACGTTCATTGGTACCTTATGATGTCGGACAACTATTATAGCAAACCACAGCGCGAGGAATACTTTGTGGACTCCGGGTATTACAAATACCATGAAGCATATCATTTGCTGAAGTTCTCCAACGAGAAGCAGATTCTTGAAAAAGCTTATAACGAGTATCTGGAGCTGAAGAAGAACAATTTATGGGGTTCCCGTAAGTATTTCTGATGAAAAGAAGAAAAGGACTGCCCGAGCGGTCCTTTTTTACTTGCAGTACTTTGGTACGGCAGGAAATGCCGCATCCGTTATACGGATCCGGCCGAAATAATGCACACAGAGGCAGAGTATGGAGAAATTGAAAGAACTGTATCAAAAGCATAAAGAAATCATCCTTTACGCAATCTTCGGAGGGCTGACGACACTCGTCAACTTTGTCGTAACCTTTATCATTCAAAAGGTATTCGGACTGGCGGCGGAAGGGACGGAATTTGTCATCACCAATGTGATCGCATGGGTGTGCGCGGTGGCATTTGCCTATGTCACGAGCCACATCTACGTTTTTGAGAGCAAGGCGAAGGGGGCAAGGGCAATTGCCGTGGAGGCAGGCAAATTTGTCGGTTCCCGTATCTTTACGGGCATCATCGAGATGCTCCTTCCTTCGGGCCTTGTCGCCATCGGCATCACCGGCTCGCTGCTTTCCTTCGAAGGCTTCTGGGCCAAGGCGATCACCGGAGTTGTCGTAATCATTTTGAACTATGTACTGAGCAAACTGTTCGTGTTCCGAAAGAAGAAGGAACTTGCTTCGGAGGAGCCGGACACGGAAACTTTGGATTGACGGAGAGAACGGAATTAAAGCCGCTGTGATGAACACGGTTAAAGTCCGCTGCGACGCGACCGGAGCAGAAGCAGGAGGGCTTTTTCGCCCGGATGCGTCTGCTGCCGAGGCAGTCGCAGCGCGGATTGATCACAGGCGGCGTGGAAGGTAGAAGACATGTTTGAAGTATTGAGAACGGTTACGCTCAAAAAGGGTGAAGGACGCAGTTTAAAAGCAGGCGGCCTCTGGATTTATGACAATGAGATTGCGTCGGTGATCGGCGCCGGTGAGAACGGGTGTCTTGTGCGTGTGAACGACTTTGACGGCTATCCGATGGGAATCGGGTTTATTAACGATAACTCGAAGATCCGCGTCCGCATGCTTACGAGGCGGAAGGATGCGGAAGTGAACGAGGAGTTCCTTCGCATGCGTGTCCGCGCGGCGTGGGAATACCGTAAGAAGGTTACGGACACTTCGTCCTGCCGGCTTGTGTTCGGCGAAGCAGACTGGCTTCCCGGTCTTACCGTAGACAAATACGAAGACGTGCTCGTTGTGGAATCCCTTGCCCTCGGTATGGACCGCTTAAAGGATATCGTGCTTCGCCTGCTGACGGAAACCCTTGCGGCCGACGGAATCGAAATCCGCGGAATCTATGAGCGAAGTGACGCCAAAGTCCGTGAACTTGAAGGAATGGAGCGGTTTAAGGGATTTCTCTCAAAGCCCTTTGACACGAAGGTACAGATTGTCGAGAACGGCGTGAAATATTATGTCGATGTTGCGGAAGGGCAGAAAACCGGGTTTTTCCTCGACCAGAAGTATAACCGGCTTGCCATCCAGAAACTCTGCAAAGGAGCAAAGGTGCTGGACTGCTTTACGCATACTGGGTCATTTGCCTTAAACGCGGGAATCGCCGGGGCGGAATCGGTGCTCGGCGTGGATGCTTCGGAACTTGCCGTTAAGCAGGCGACGGACAATGCTTTGTTGAACGGTCTTTCGGACCGCGTTACGTTCCGCACCGCCGATGTATTCGAACTGCTTCCCGAACTGGAAGCGGCAGGAGAAAAGTATGACGTTGTCATCCTCGACCCGCCTGCCTTTACAAAATCCCGCGAAGCAACCAAAAATGCCATCAAAGGGTATAGGGAGATTAACATGCGCGGCCTTCGCCTTGTGAAGGACGGCGGTTATCTAGCAACCTGTTCGTGCTCGCATTTTATGACGCAGGAACTGCTGCGGGACACGATCGCACAGGCGGCGCAGAGTACGCACAAGCGACTTCGGCAGGTGGAATTCCGTACCCAGGCACCGGATCATCCGATTCTGTGGAGCTCGGATGAATCGTATTATCTGAAGTTTTTTATCTTCCAGGTTTGCGATGAAAAATAGACCGCTTTTTGCAATCCGGAATGTTCATTTTTTATCGTCAATGGTGTTAATTTATATTGACTGAGCCTGTTTCTTTTTGCTATAATATGTAAAATGGTATTTACCAAAAAGGAGGGGTGTGTTTATGAAATGTAACTTTTGCGGTGCAGAACTGCCGGATGGCAGCAAAGTGTGTTACGAATGCGGTGCAAGACTGACGCAGGCTCCTGTTGAGGACGATGTATTTAAAGCCGTCAGAGTCTTAAAAAGCGGTGTCGCTTCGCAGGACGGAGAGCCGACTCTTATGAAACGCGCGGGCACGATTGCGGATCATTTGAAGATTCTTGCCATCGGTTATTCGGTGGAAGCCATTGTCAGCATTGTGATAGTGGCGATTACAATCATACTTACTTCGGCGGGTTCCGCCACGGATGATGCTACGACAATCTTTAAGTACATCAGCACGGGTGCCAGCCTTGTGTCATTTGTCTGCCTGTGGATTGCCATGGCACGGTTGAAGGAATATGATGACGGCATAGAGGATGCATATAAATACTTTATTGCGTATGTAATCTGCTCCCTGATATCCGGTTACATTCAGTTCCTCTCCATTGTCGTTCTTGTTCTGGTATTAATTTATTACAATAAACTTTTCGGCGGATTATCTTCTTTGTGCAGGAATTTCCCGGACCTTTCGGACAAATGGGGAAAGCTGTTCAGGGTTATGATCATCTGCATCGTTGTCGGTATTATTGCAATCATCGCTCTTGTTGCGGCGGTTTACAATTCGAGTGGAAGTGAGGGCTCCGCGCTTCTTATCGGATATGCGGCAAGCTTTATCCTGATCATTCCGAATATTCTAAGCATGGTTTACGCGCTGCAGAGCAGAAAGGCATTTGCCGATTATGCGATCATGCACGGTTCCCGTACCGAGAGCGATTTTTAATCGGAATACGGACTGAAAAATGTAGGATACGGACCTGTGTCCGGCATAAAAAAGTTTTACAGGCGGGCGGCTTTGAGCCGTCCGCTTTTTTGCGTTCGGGCTGTTAAGCACGGGACGAGGCGCCGGTTAAGTTGACGAAATTATTGGAAAATGTTATAATTGTAAAAATATTTTCCCACAGGAGGGGCGTTATGGAGGGAATGAACTGCAGTATTGAGAATCCCGCGGAAATCGCCGGGAAGATGAAACTTTTCTATGTCGGCTGCATTCTGGCGATGCTCAGCACGATATTTACACTTTTGACCGGTGTGCTGCCGTTTTGCGGTCTGCCAATCGGGTTGGACAGCATGTTTCAGGCGCTTCTGTCGGTTGCAGTCGTAGTTGCTCTGGCAAGTTATGTCGTTCAGTTTATATGCTGTATAAGGCTTCGGAAGTATAACGAGAAACTGGGCGATGCACTGGTGTTCTTTGTTCTGTATGCTGTTTGCGGTATTTTATTATACTGGGTGAACGAGCTCGGACTCCCGTTAATGGTGTTCTGCCTGCTGTATTACCGCTATCTTTATAAGGGATTGGCGGGGCTCTGCGAGCCTTTCCCGGAAATCGCGAAGAAATGGTCGCGGCTGTTTCTCATTCTTGTGGTTTCCATCGCGGCAGGCGTGATCATTTTCCTTGTCATTATGAAAATCTGGTCAGCCTCTGCACTGGGGGGTGAAGAACACGTGAACGGATTCGCGGCAATCCTGATGATTCTCGTGATGGCCTATTATATCGGACTGGCAGCAATGGGAATTATGTTAATCCCGCAGTTTCTTGCAACGCTTTATGCAAAGCGCAGCCGGGAAGCGTTTGCAGAGGCTGCAGTGAATGGGGGAGAAGCAACGGCCGAAGAAACGGCCGGCGACGAAACGCAGGACAATTAAAGAATCGCAGCGGCGGGCAGATAATCTGCCCGCTGTTTTTGTGTGTCTGCCGGCCGGGAGGAGGGAAACTGTCATTTTGCCGAAAAAAAACACATCTTGGGAATATTTTTGTGTTGTATTCCGTTGCGGTTATATAGTATATTATACTATGTTGGGTAACTATTCTTACTACTAGGGAGAGGCATAAAATTATGAGTAATTGCGCGATTGTAGGAATCAACTGGGGCGACGAAGGAAAAGGCCGTATGGTTGATCTGCTGACAGAACGGTTCGACTTTGTAATCCGCTATCAGGGCGGCGGCAATGCCGGTCATACCGTAGTCAACGAATACGGCAAGTTTGCACTTCATCTGCTTCCGTCCGGAATCTTCCGAAAGGGTGTTATGAACATTCTCGGAAACGGCGTGGCTCTTGATCTTGAGAATCTTTATTCCGAGATGCAGACCGTTATCGGTCAGGGTGTGGCAATCACACCGGACAATCTTCGGATCAGCGATCGTGCGTCGCTTCTTCTTCCCTGGCACAGATTACTGGACGGTCTTGAAGAAGCCCGTCTTGCAGATAAGAAGTACGGTTCCACGAAGCAGGGCATCGCTCCGTTTTATTCGGACAAATTCCAAAAGAAGACGATCCTTGCCGGAGAACTGTTCTATCCCGAGCGCCTGAAGGAACATTTGCAGGATCTGCTTACCTGGAAGAACCTGACCCTTACCGGCGTTTACGGCGCAGAGGCAGTCCGCTATGAGGACCTGCTTGCATGGGTTGAGGATTATGCGGAGAAGTTTAAGCCGTTCATCTGCGATACCGGAAAGATGTTAAAGAAGGCCGTTAAGGACGGAAAGAGCATTCTGTTTGAGGCACAGCTCGGTTCCCTTCGTGATCTGGATTACGGTATCTACCCGTATACCACTTCCTCTAATGCAATCGCAGCTTATGCACCGGTCGGCTCCGGACTTCCGTCCGCCAAGGTTGACCAGGTTGTCGGCGTTGTTAAGGCATATTCCACCTGCGTCGGCGAAGGCCCGTTCGTATGCGAATGGTTCGGCGAGGAAGCAGAGAAGCTTCGTGAGGCAGGCAATGAGTACGGTGCCAAGACCGGCCGTCCGAGAAGAGTCGGACCGATCGACATCGTTGCAACCCGCTACGGCGTAGAGTGCCAGGGCGCTACCGATATTGCCCTTACGAAGATGGACGTTTTAAGTTACATGGAGCAGATTCCGGTTTGCTCGCACTATGAGCTGAACGGTGAGATCACCGATGATTTCCCGTTCCCGACCGCACTCAATGACTGCAAGCCGGTTGTTGAGTATCTGCCGGGCTGGAAATGCGATATCAGCGGCGTGCGTCGTTGGGAAGACCTTCCCGAGAACGCCCGCAAGTATGTGGAATACGTCGAGAAACAGATCGGCTGCCGCATCCGCTACGTATCGGTAGGACCTGAGCGTGACGCCTATATTGAAAGATTTTAATACGCTCCGGCGGGGCGATAAAGAAGGAGACAGAAATGAAAGAGTATTTTCCTGTTAAGGAAGGCAAGGTAAGAGAGATTTATGATGTCGGCGAGAACATGATTCTGGTTGCTACGGACCGCATCAGCTGCTTCGATGTGATTTTGAACAACATCGTTACGAAGAAGGGCACCGTGCTTACCCAGATGTCCAAGTTCTGGTTCGATTATACGAAGGATATTGTAAAGAACCATATGATTTCCGTTGATACCGCGGATATGCCGGAGTTCTTCCGCCAGGACCGTTTCAACGGCAACAGCATGCTGGTAAAGAAACTCACGATGCTTCCGGTGGAGTGTATCGTTCGCGGCTATATTACCGGTTCCGGCTGGAAGAGCTACTGCGAGAACGGTACCGTTTGCGGCATTAAGCTTCCCGAAGGTCTTCAGGAATCCGAGAAGCTGCCTGAACCGATTTATACGCCTTCCACGAAGGCCGAGATCGGTGACCATGACGAGAATATTTCTTTCGAGCAGTCGATAGAATATCTTGAGAAGCGCTTCCCGGGACACGGCGAAGAGTACGCTACGAAGCTTCGCGACTACACGATCGCAATTTATAAGAAGTGCGCGGATTACGCGCTTACGAAGGGCATCATCATTGCCGATACGAAGTTTGAGTTCGGTCTTGATGAGAACGGAGAGATCATCGTCGGCGATGAAATGCTGACTCCCGATTCCTCCCGTTTCTGGTCGCTTGACAGCTACGAGGTAGGCCATGCAGAGCCATCCTACGACAAGCAGTTCGCACGTGACTGGCTCAAACAAAACCCGCATGACGACTGGACGCTTCCGCAGGAAGTGGTTGACAAGACCATCGCAATCTATCTGGAAGGTTATGAGAAACTGACCGGAAAGAAACTGATCTAAGTAACGAAAAGGGACCATGAGAGCCCGGATTCCGGGGTCTCATGGTTTTGTTATTGTAAGACGGATGCCCCGAGGCCGGGACGCCGTCACATTTGCCGTATGAGCCTCATGCCGTACGGACAGAATCAGGACAGGAGAAAGAAACATGAGCGATACCAGCAGATACACAAGCCCCTTCTCGGAAAGATATGCTTCCGCGGAGATGCAGTACATATTCAGCCAGGACAAGAAGTTCTCCACATGGAGAAAGCTTTGGATTGCCCTTGCGGAGACCGAGATGGAACTCGGCCTTTCCCAGGACGGAAAGCCCGTCATCACACAGGAAATGATCGATGAGATGAAGGCGCACGTCGATGACATCGATTACGCCGTTGCGAAGGAGCGCGAGAAGCTTGTCCGCCATGACGTAATGAGCCATGTATATACCTACGGCCTGAAGTGCCCGAAGGCCGCCGGCATCATCCACCTCGGCGCTACGAGCTGCTATGTAGGCGACAACACCGATATTATCGTTATGCGTGACGCGCTGAAACTGGTTCGCAGCAAGCTTGTTAACGTTATCGCAAAGCTTTCCGCTTTCGCAGACAAATACAAGAGTCTTCCGACCCTTGCATTTACCCATTTCCAGCCTGCTCAGCCGACCACGGTCGGTAAGAGAGCAACGCTCTGGATCCAGGAGTTCTGCATGGACCTGGCGGACGTTGATTACGTGATCTCCACGCTGAAACTTCTCGGCTGTAAGGGAACGACCGGCACGCAGGCATCCTTCAAGGAACTGTTCAACAATGACAAGGAGAAGCTTGACCGTCTTGATCCGATGATCGCGGAGAAGATGGGATTTGACGGATGCTATCCGGTATCCGGCCAGACCTATTCCCGTAAGGTGGACACGAGAGTAATGAACGTTGTGGCAGGCATTGCCGCAAGCGCTCACAAGATGAGTAACGACATCCGCCTTCTGCAGCATTTAAAGGAAGTGGAAGAGCCTTTCGAGAAGAATCAGATCGGTTCTTCGGCTATGGCATATAAGCGTAATCCGATGCGTTCCGAGCGTATCGCATCCCTGTCCCGTTATGTGATCATTGACGCGCTGAACCCGGCCATCACATCCGCAACACAGTGGTTTGAGCGGACGCTTGACGACTCCGCCAACAAGCGTGTGGCAATCTCCGAGGGCTTCCTCGCAATCGACGGTATCCTCGATCTGTGCCTCAACGTTTCGGACGGCCTTGTGGTAAATGAGAAGGTTATCGAGAAGCGCTTAAGAAGCGAGCTTCCGTTCATGGCTACCGAGAACATTATGATGGACGCCGTAAAGAAGGGCGGAAACCGTCAGGAGCTTCACGAGGAGATTCGCAAGCTTTCCATGGAAGCAGGCGCTACCGTAAAGCAGAAGGGACTCGAGAACAATCTGCTTGATCTGATCGCGGCGGACGAGGTGTTCGATGTAACGAGAGAAGAGCTTGAGAGCTACATGGTACCGGCCAACTATGTGGGCCGTTCCGAAGAGCAGACCGAAGCATTCCTCGCAAACGTTGTGGCTCCGATTCTTGAGGAGAACAAGGACTGCCTCGGAATCACGGCTCAGATAAACGTTTAAAAAGAAATCTGACTGCGAGCCCTGCGAACGGCAGGGACGCGACATACCATACATGTAAAGGACGAAACATATGGACAAAATTCTTGTTCTGGATTTCGGCGGGCAGTACAACCAGCTTGTTGCAAGACGCGTGCGCGAATGCAACGTATACTGTGAAATTGCTTCCTACCGGACCGATATTGAGGCCATCAGGGCGATGAACCTGAAGGGCATCATTCTTACCGGCGGACCGAACAGCTGCTACGTGCCCGGCGCTCCGACCTTCTCGAAGGAACTGTTCGAACTCGGGATTCCGGTACTCGGACTGTGCTACGGCGCACAGCTGATGCAGCATGTACTCGGCGGAAAAGTCGAGCGAGCATCGGTTCAGGAATACGGCCGCACGGAAATCGTTTGTGAAACGACGTCCCCTCTTTTTGTGGGGGTTCCGGCGCAGACCGTATGCTGGATGAGTCATTTCGACTACATCAGTAGAATGGCGTCCGGCTTTACTTCCATCGCACATTCGAAGGATTGTCCGGTGGCTGCCTGCGAGAACCGTGAGAGAGGACTCTACGGTATTCAGTTCCATCCCGAAGTGCTTCATACGCCGGAAGGAACGAAGATGATTTATAACTTTGTCCGCGGCATCTGCGGATGCGACGGCTCCTGGAAGATGGATGCATTTGTCGAAAAGACAATCCGTGAGATTCGTGAGAAAGTCGGAAAAGGACGCGTGCTTCTCGGTCTGTCGGGCGGCGTTGACAGTTCGGTGGCAGCAGGACTTCTTGCAAGAGCCATCGGAAAGCAGCTGACCTGCGTATTCGTTGACCACGGCCTTCTTCGGAAGAACGAAGGAGACGAAGTGGAAGCGGTATTCGGTCCGAACGGAAACTTCGATCTGAACTTTGTACGCGTTAACGCGCAGCATCGTTTTTATGTAAGACTTGCCGGCGTAACCGATCCGGAAACCAAGCGTAAGATCATCGGCGAGGAATTCATCCGCGTCTTCGAAGAAGAAGCGAAGAAGATCGGTGCCGTTGATTTCCTTGCGCAGGGTACCATTTATCCGGACGTTGTGGAATCCGGTCTCGGCGGCGAATCGGCCGTCATCAAATCGCATCACAATGTGGGCGGTCTGCCGTCTTATGTACAGTTTAAAGAAATCGTGGAGCCGCTTCGGTACCTGTTCAAGGATGAAGTCCGTAAGGCAGGCTTGGAACTCGGAATTCCCGAGAAGCTCGTTATGCGTCAGCCGTTCCCGGGTCCGGGACTCGGCATCCGTATTATCGGCGACATTACCGAGGACAAGATCCACATTGTGCAGGATGCGGATTATATATTCCGCGAGGAAGTCGACAAGGCCCTTGCTGATTATAAGAAGCTGACCGGCGAGGCCGCTTCCTGGAAGCCCGACCAGTACTATGCGGCATTAACGAATGTCCGCTCCGTCGGCGTTATGGGAGATGAGCGTACCTACGATTATGCAGTTGCCCTTCGTGCCGTTCGCACGACTGACTTTATGACCGCCGATTCCGCACGCATTCCTTACGAAGTTCTGGACATCGTCATGAACCGCATCATCAAGGAAGTCCGCGGCGTAAACCGCGTATTCTATGACCTGACCAGTAAACCCCCGGGGACGATTGAGTATGAGTGATAACGAGGAGGGAGCCCGAGGGGGCAGAAGCGATTGCAAAGCAACTTCCTGAAATCGAAAAAGGCCTGCTGCGTGCTTGCACGTAAGCAGGCTTTTTTGATTTCAGGAAACAACGCTCACGCAGTGAGCGGCTTCTGCCCCTCGGGCTCCTGACGACAACAGACAGCCCCAAGCCGCAAAGCGGTTTGGGGCTGAGTGATACGCAAGTATGCCGCAAGCCGCAAAGCGGTTTGGGGCTGAGTGATACGCAAGTATGCCGCAAGCCGTCAAGTCGCTAGCGGCTGATTGATTATGGGGATAATAGTGACAAGGAATACTATTCTGTGGTATAATTTCTCAAATGGCTTTTTACACAAAAATGAAAGTAAAGTGCAACAATGATTATATTCCGGTTTAAACGTACTAAAGGGAGAAATTGTATTTGATATATGAAAAAGAAAACTAAAACAACCAGAATTATAAGAATTATTCTTTTGGTAGTACTTGCAGTATTATTAGTGATTGTGTCAGGAACATTTATCTTTCATAAAATAAAAACTGCGCAGGAAATTAAACTGCTGAAGGCAAATGGATATTACAACCCGGTTTCTGTAGGAGATTATTCACTCAATGTTGCCATTTTCGGAAAACGGGACGGAGAACATACCATAGTATCTTTGGCAGGGCTTGGTATGGCTGATTATTCCATTACGGAGCGCAGGATGACGGAATGTCTTGAGAAAGAAAATACAGTCATTTTTATTGACCGTGCCGGATATGGATTAAGTGATGATACAGACAATGATATGACGATTGATTATATAGTGGAGGACTATAGGAAAGCATTGAACAATGCCGGTGTTAAAGCACCATATATTTTGATGCCCCATTCAATCGGGGGTGCGTATGCATCTTATTGGGTAAGCAAGTATCCTGATGAGATAGAGGCAATTGTTTTCCTTGACGGCACGCAGCTTTCAGACAATATGGGGCTTGAGGAAATTGAAATAGGTTTTGGAGATAAGGCAGAGGTTTTTCTGGCAAAACTTGGATTTGGAAGATATGTGCTAAGAAAAGAATGCTTTCTGTATCCAAATGGGTTTACTGAAGAAGAACAAAAAATGGGTGATGCCTTGAATTTGATGTCGATGGATTCTTATGCATGCCTATCCGAGAATGATTTTCATAATCAAAACCTGACGGATGCGTGGAACGGCATTATTACGAATGATGTACCGAAGCTTTATATCTGTGCCAGCTGGGGGTTTCAGAATGTAGATGAGCTGATAGAAAATAGCAAATGGCTGAATAATCAGATTGTAGAGAATAATATTGACACAAAACTTAGACCGACGGAATATGAAGGCAATGAGTATTATTTTGATACTATGTTGGCTCAGTGTGAAGACGCCCGAAACACAAAACTTATTCCATATCTTGAAAAAATGGGAAACTGTGAGTTGGTTTTACTTGGTGGAGATCATGCAATCTATGAACAACGTCCGGAGGAGTGTGGTGATATCATTTTAGAGTTTATTAATGGATTAGATGCAGATTAAATCGGATATAATGCTACAGATTCTTGTTTCAGAAAATAAAAGAATTATGAACAAAAAGGAAAAGTATGAGAGACGAGATTAAGCAATTAATTAAAACAATATATGTGGATCATAGGACGGATTTATTCAACCAGGGGTGCAGCAGGGAAATCGATTTTATAGATGAACTGATTCACAAAATCGGGGAAATGACAGATAAAGTTGACAGATGGCCCAGGGAGAATGAACCGGCTGAGGAAATATATATTTCGGTAAATACGAAAACAATCGGGGATATACATATTAAGTATGATTCCATACTGTACATATGCAAAATCGCAAAATACTATTACCTGCAGCATGAGATTTTGATGGATAATCCGGACGATGAAAGGATTGACCCTGATTTAGGCGATTTTGGGGATGAAGGATTTAACAAAAAGCAGTTTCGCATGGACGAAATGATTGTTCAATACCTGACTGAAAAAGGATACGAACGCTTATGGTATCGGGAGATGGAAGAGAGCTTCCATGAGCCGGTTTATTCGAATGTATTCAAATGCGACGAGTATCTTACGGTGAAAACGGCACTGTTTATGGATTACATCGATATAAACAAAGCAGATGTCTCGGAAGATTCCGACATACCGCCGATTAGAGGTCTCTGGATTTAGTTTACCGGATAGCGGGGGTAGTACAGAATTGTTACATAGAATGAAAGTTAAGTGCAACAACGATTATATTCCAGTAGAATTTACGGGAATATGTTTTTAAGGGGATTTATGATTAGTAACGGAATGATATTTTTAGATGTGTTTCTTGGTATTCTTGGTCTCGTTATGGCGTTGGGGTTTATTGCGGCTAATGATTCACGTAGGAAAAGATATAAGCCTATGAAGGT
>CAMIWE010000064.1 GCA_946402335.1 uncultured Lachnoclostridium sp. | reverse complement strand
CGGAGAAGGGGAACCTTCCGTGGAGAAGATTTATATGAACCTTGGGATGGAGAGCCGGTAATGATACGATATGAGTGCCTAAAACTCTTTTATAACAAAAGAACAGTTGCATTTCTTCTCTTGATTGTGACTCTGAACTGCGCTTATTTTTGGTATCACGGAGAAAAAGGTGATATCCCTGCCCATGCATATCGGGAGTTAACATCGGACTTACAAGGCCAGAGTGCCGATGAGGCCGTAGAGACGTTAACGCAGAAAAAGCAAACCGTAAAGACCTCGCTGTATGAACCGAGGGAAAGCGGAACCATACAGTATCGGGATCCGGAGTATTGTGATAATCTTTGGCAGGAGAATACACTGTTTACAGTTGTATCCCGCGAATATGAGGATGTTGCGGAGTACCCATCTTATCTAGCCAAGGTAATTCAGACAGAGAAGAATTACCTGCAGATGACGGCGATTCTCGGAACCGATGAGAAGTTGCTTGCAGATATTGAAAAGACCGGTCGAGATTATGAACGAATTACAGGCTTGGAGATATCGTTTACCAGAACCCGTGGCATTGCGGAAGCAGTCTCTCTTCCCAGTGTCATTTTTCTGGAAATGTTGATGGCGGTTCTGTTCGCGTCTCTTTTGTTTGCAAAGGAGAAGGAACAGGGCCTTTTAAGGTTGTATTCCTCTATGTACCACGGCAGGGGAAGAATGTTTGGTGCACGTGCCGTAGCTATATCCCTCAGTGTAATTGCAAGTAATTTTCTCTTTTCCCTATCATCTCTGTTCATCGGGTGTTTTCTCTACGGAAAACCCGAAAAAGGATTTTTATCGCAACCTCTCCAGGCACTTGCCGGCTATAAAGCATCGGCTTGGTCGATATCCATCGGGGAGTTCTTGTTTCTCTCTTTTTTGTGGACCTGCTTTGTGACGATTCTGGTTGCGCTTTTAGCAGCAGTGCTCAGCAGTTTCCTCTCGTCGACAATGAAGGTATATGTTGTTTTGTTTGCATTTATCGGTATTGAAGGTATCCTGTATCTGTCTATCGAGAAGAGAGAGTATCTTGCGATACTTCGTAGAATTAATCTCGTTTCTTTTGCAGATGCCGGATACAGTATCGGTGAGTACCATAATGAAGTGATCCTTGGGAAAGCTTTTTCTTATTGGACGGTTGCACTTGCATTGGTTTGGTGCTCAGCTGTCCTGTTGTTAGTGGTCGGATGGATCCTGTCTGACCGCGGATTTGGATTGTCCACGGAAAAACGGAGCAGATTTCGCAGAAAGCACAACACGGATGACGAGAGAATAGCGGGAAGTCATTTTTCAGTGTTCCTGCACGAAATGACAAAATACTTCCGCTTTGAAAAAGTAGGGGTCATTCTATTGCTCGCCCTATGCTATGTGTTGTTCTTTACCAAGCCGTATCACAATTACTTTGAGACGACAGAGAAGGTGTTTTATCAGACATACATAGCCCGTCTTTCGGAGGTTGAGCCTTTGGAGTATAAGACCACGGTAGAGGAGTTCCGAACAGAACTGGAGGAAGAGAAGCAAAAGACCAGCGATACCCGAAGTATTGAACCTAAAGAGCGGGCATTTCACGAAATAGAAGAGTATGTCGGATACCTGCTGACAAAGCCCGGTGCGAGAGCCGTCGACAGCCGCGGGTTTGAATTGCTGTACCGAAATCATAAGAAAAATGTAATTCTCGGTGTTGCGGCATTGTTGGCAGCAATTCTGTGCGGTACGGCAATGTTTTCTGTGGAGTATCGCACCGGCGTGTCGGATTTTATTCGTATCTCACCGGAGAGAAAGAAAGTACTCTGCACGAAACAGTTGATCTTATTGGCAACGATTCTCGTCTTCTATGGTTTTGTTTACGGGAGATATCTTTTCCAGGTCCTTCGGGGTTACGGGACAAGCGGAATCGGACTGCAGGCGAACAGTATTCGGGATTTGGCGGATGTTCCTGCAAAAATCAGCATTGGAACCTTTCTGACGCTGTTGTACATAAAACGCTTTTTCGGCTTGATTCTTGCAACGCTGATTACCGTGTTATTGGTGCGTAAATTGAAGAGCTTCCTGCTTACAGCGGTGGCTGCGTTGGCGATACTCATCGTACCGTTGCTTCTTTGCTTGGCGGATCTGAACGCTGTGAGGTGGATTTCATTGAACTGGTTCTTTACATAAGAGATTGCACCGCCATGCTTCTGGCATCTGTATTTCGGGATAATACGTGTTTTATTCAGCCGCATGATGTGATTTGTTGCAGAACACGAGAAGCTAAAAATCAATTCAATGGCAATTGTATGAAAAATGTTAACGTAGGTGTGATAGAGAGTATTAAAACGAAAAGAGGCTGAACAAAATGGAAATACCATCGTGTTCAGCCTTTTGAATTAGGTTAGCGTAGGAAGAGTCGGATCATCCGGAAAAGCGGTTTTCAATTGCACCGTTTTAACGATTGATAAGGTTGTTGTGTCAACTAGTATAACCGACACGTGCATCGCAAGTGCAAACGGAGGGTTCTTTATCATTAGGTCAAACAATTCCGGAGATTCTGTAACAAAAGAGTGAATCAGTTTGATTCCGGATTGTATGTGGAGCACTTTTGCGTAATAAGGACCAAGCCGATCAAGCGCTGGTCTGTTGGGATTCTCGGGAGGGAGTTTCGAAAGGAAAAGAAAACCCCATCGGATTTTTGGAGTCCCGTCGATGTCAACATGGACGTCCCAATAGTTTTCCGCCGCTTTCCCGCCACGCATGGACCATGAGTAGTGACTTTTCGTCAGTGCGGTTGTGATAATCCCGAGACCGACTTTTTTGAACTCTTCTGGAGAGAGCTTTAGATTGGGAGAAAGAAGTTTTCTCACAGGTTTCTTCGCGTAGGCTTCCACATTGTAACCGACGGCATCCAGCAACTCTTCATAAGTTACCCCATTGGCAGCGTGGTCCGCCAGTTTCTTCAGTGTGGAAGGAATTGGCGGTTTTTCTATGCGGTTGTTAATTAACTTGCTCAGGTGCGGCAAGGAAATACCGCAGTCTTTCGCAAATTGTGTTCTTGTTCGATTACCCTGTGCTTTTGTAAGAAGGTCAATGAATCTCTCAGTGTCGATACTACGCTCAGTCTTTACAGTTTTACTCATAGGAATCCCATTCTCGGTGTCATTAACGCGGCGGCATGGGCTATTCAAGCCATTCTGTTGATGCCGCATCCCATAATCCTACTACCTTTCACAATGTGGCTTAAAATCGTATGTTTTGCAACATTCTGCTCTCCTATAATAGTGTACATTCCCTTCTGTTGTCAACTGTATTTGCAGTATATACTGCAATCAATGAAGCGATTTTCTAATTAAATTATGAATATAAAAGACTTGACAATGTATAAGATGTTAATATAATATAACAACAATAAGGATTATATTAAATCCGTACAGAGTCAGGTCCAACACAGAACCTTGACAATTGCACACAGGAATCGGATGCGCAGAGCAGAGGAAAAAGAATGTATTGTCATGTGGAAAACATAATCGACACAAGCGATAAGCGCTGGTTTCTGATCACCGAATCAGAGACTGGGGGGATTCTGCGCGAACCGACGAAATATTTAAAGCATAAAGACCGGGAAAACTGTTCCCCGAATACGGTGAAGAAGATTGCGTTTTCCATCGCCTATTACCTGAATTACCTGGCGGAGCAGCAGCTTAGCATCCGGCAGGTTCTGCAGTTACGGTACATGGAGCAGCATGAGCATTTTGTGGCGTTCCTGTATTGGCTTAGGGAAGGGAACCATACGACCGACCGGAGCAAGCGACCGAACAACACGACCTGCAACAGTTATCTGCAGGCGGTATTCGGATATTATGAGTTCCTGCAACTACAGTATGATCTGGAGGGAGAGATCAAGGTTTTACAGACCAGAACCATCGGATACGGTGGTTTGTATGGTGTTCGGTATCATAAACGGGTCAGTACATTCCGAGGATACCTGACCGCAGAAGGAAAAGGCGGAAAGACGATTGCGGAAGAGAAGATCCGCAGACTGCTCAGTTCCACTGATAACATCCGGAACAAGCTCTTACTCCTGCTTCCGGCGGAGACCGGCTTCCGGATCGGGGAAGTTCTCGGGATCCGGTATGCGGAGGATATCGATTACGAGAATCATACGATTCAGGTTGTATTCCGGGATGATAACGAGAACGAAGCCAGGGCAAAGAACGCGGAGATCCGCAGAGCCAAGATCAGCGAAGGCACCTTCCAGCTGATGATGCTCTATATGACGGAATACCGCAGGCTTTTGAAGGAAACGCCGTATCTGTTTGTGAATCTCCAGGGTGAGACCATCGGGGAACCGATGAACGTCAATGCCGTGTATTCGGTCTTCGGACAACTGGCGAAGAAGACGAATATCGAGGTTACACCGCATATGCTCCGGCACTATTTCGCAAATGAACGCCGGAAGAAGGGGTGGGAAACCATCCTGATCTCCAAGGCGCTCGGGCATAAGCAGATTGTGACGACGGAACGGTATATGAATGTGGATGACGCGGAAATGACCGCGGCAATGGATCAGTATTACGCCAAGAACGGAGGACTGTATGACGTAGAAAGGGTTTTGCAGGGGTGAGTTATGGGGGCAGCAGTTTTACAGACAATGGAACGCATTCCGGCAGAACGACTTTCGGAGCAGCTTGCCGTCAGTACCGGCGTGTTCGGGGAATCCCGCGCATTTGTGGCAGACTACCTTGCCATGCGCCGGATTGGGACATTGGAGATGGTTACGGTTACAGAACTGTTGCGGTACCGGGACTATGTCGATTCCTGTGTGATGAAACCGAAACGGCAGAAGTATTTCCGGAACCTGTTGGAGCAGGTTGTATTTGCCTATTGGATTTCCAAGAATGATAAACTTGAGCGCGATGCCGCGGTTTTAATCAGCGGACGAGCGGTCCGAAATAAAGCACTGGGCTTTCTGCTTTTGTGCGGAGGCCGTTGTTTTGATGATATCAATTATGAGCTGAAATGCGCATACCGGGAGTATCTGGAAAAAACGATTGCGACGAGCAAGATCCCGGAGTATGTTAAGGCGTTCGATGTCTTGAAACTGGAAGCCATCCGCCTTGCAAACGCGGAGAATCCGTTCCTCATAGCACAATGGAACTATGCGCCGAGGCGGATGTATCTTTCCTACCACCCGAATTATGAAATTGCATCGTCGTTTTACTTTGTTCGGGACAAGGAAGAACTGGTCTTTGACTTTTCCCTTCCGGCACAGGGATTGATGAAACGACAGGTGTTTTCGTTCTTGAGAACTGTGGTGAACGAGAACCGAAACCAGCATGATCTGCGCGGACGGTTCCTGATCCCTTTGGGGTTGTTTTACCGCTACTGCGTGGATATGGGCATCGCAGATATCGAGCAGATGACGCTTGCGCAGGAGCAGGGATTCCGGAATCGGATCGATGGTACCGTTGGGACCCTGACGGATCAGTATATGCAGGTGGTCTTCAATCTCCGGAGGTATCTGTTCCTGACAGCAAAAGAAACCAACTGGAATGCGAATACATGGTTTATGGAGCGGTTCGCTTTCCCAGACAGCCGTATGAATCCGGCAAGGGAAATCCAAAAGCTGACGTTCGGGCAGATTGCAAACGAGAAAAACCGGGCGATTATGAAAACCTATATGCGTTACCGCTTGGGCGTGAGCTCACGGTATTCGCTCCTGACCATCCGAGCACAGTATTATGATGTGCTGCAGTTCCTTGAATTCCTGGACGGGAAAGGAACCGTTGCAACCGGCGTTACGGAGAACGAGATTGAAGCGTTTATGGCTTCGCTGGAAGAAAGAGGATTGCAGCCGGAAGGGTATAACCGGTATGCGATTGCGCTTTCCAAGTTTTACGGGTTTCTGATTACGGAGCGGATCGTGCCGCGTATGCCTGCGTGCTTCCCGTATTACCTGAAGAAAACCTTTCCGAGGCACAATGACCGTACCGTGCCGGAAGCTTATCAGAAAGAGGTGCTGTGCTGCCTGAAGGATATGCCGGTCCATCTTCGGCTGATGTATCTGAACCTTTGGTGCATCGGACTTCGGGTCAATGAAGTCTGTGTCATCCGAGGGGATGCATATTCGCTTGACGGACAGGATGCCTGGATAAAGATCTACCAGAGCAAGATGAAACAGGAAAAGGTGGTTCCGATACCGACGAGACTGTATGAGCTCATGACACGGTACATTGAGGAAAATCACATCGCTGCGGACGAATATGTATTTCAAAGCGCTCGCGGCAAAGCATACGACGCAGGAACCTTTGCCAAGCAGTTTAAGAAAGCCCTGCGGGAAGCGGGGATGGAGAAGTATGATTTCCGTTCCCACGATTTCCGACATACTGTGGCAACACGGCTGTATGATGGTGGAGCATCCATCGAAGTGATCCGGGATTACCTTGGGCACCGGGAATCGGATATGACGAAGCAGTACCTCGACTATATGCCGAAGCGGATCGATGAGGCGAACGAAACGTATTTTCGGTCCATGCCGGCTGCCCTGGCCGTAGGAACGGAGGGGTAACGGTATGGCGGAAAGGATTTATTTTGGCGAGCTCGAGTGCTTTCAGCGGGCAAGCGAAGAGACGAAACGAAACCCGATTTATACCGCAAAGCACAGTTTCCATCTGGACAAGTACCCGGATACAGCCATCCGGGAGGAGATTGAGAGATTTGTACGGAATCGGGGGAAGCAGATAAAGCTTACCAGCATTCGCGGTGAACGAGCCGCGTTCTGTTTGCTCGGGCGTATGCTCTGCGAGGAGTTTCCGCAGATACAATCGTTTTTGGATGTTCCGGAGGAGCAGATGCTCCGTAAGGCGCGGACGTGGCTCATGAAACAGGGAAAGCGGTATACGAAGATGCGGCATCGGCAGGAGATGGGAAAGACCTATGTTTGTGACGTGGATCTGATCCGGTACATCATAAAGATCTATTTGTATCTGAAGCCGAGGCCGGAAGTGTTTTTTTATGATGACGACCGGTGGCACCTTGCGAAAATGCCGATAAAACTGAAGAAAAACCCGGTTAAAGGGATCCGAAGCATTTCGTTTCAAGGGATTTCGCAGCGGGCTCTTCGGAATGAGGTGAAGAGTATCATCTACCTGCACCTGCAGTGGGTATCCGTCGGGACAGTTTGTGGAGAACTGACAGCAGTAAAGCGTTTTAGTCGGTTCCTGGCAGAAAGATATCCCAATATGACATCCCTAAAAGAAGTGAACCGCCAGGTAATCGAACGATATCTTGTTTATCTGAATACCGAGGATACCGAACGACAATATTATGATTCGGATCTTTCCCATCTGAGAAGCGTTTTTGTTACCGCAGGGAAGATCATGGAAAAGCGCGACTTGGAAACGCTATTTTTCGAAGACGATTACGGAAAGCGTCCGATCCGGGTATATAAGGTCTATTCGGACGAGGAAGTGAAGCGGCTGAATGCGGCTATCGCCACCTGCAACGAGCAGTTTGCCCGCGCAATGATATTACACCAGTTGTTAGGGACGAGAATCTCAGAAACGCTGACACTCCGGCAGGACGCTATCAGGGAAGGAGAAAACGGAGCGCTGTTTCTGCAAATTCGGCAGGTCAAGACCGGAAGAACCTACGAGAAAGCAATCAATGAAGATGTGAAGCGGTTGTTTGACCGCGCATGTGAATACACGAACTGCCGTCACGGGATGATGGAATATGTCTTTGTGTCAGAGACGGATCCGATGCTGCCGATGCAGTACTCCACGATTCAGTACCGGCTGATGTCGATGATCCGGGAAAAGGATCTCCGGGACGATCACGGGGAGTTATTCGGAGTCGGGACGCATATCTGGCGGCATTGTTACGGGAAACGCCTCACGGAGTTACATGTGGACGATGTGACGATAGCAAAGCTGTTGGGACACGCCAATACAAGCAGCCTGCGCTTTTACCGTAAGGTAGGGGATCGAATGATGGCCGACGAGACCAGGGCGATGCGAAAAGCCATGGATGACACGCTGACGGAGCTAATCGAGGCATGGTAAAGGAGGTGCGCGATGGCAAAACAGGACAACATGGTTCAAAGGAACAGGGAAGAAAGCAGGGCGAAGGCTGAAAAAGCGATTGCCGTAATGACCAAACTGTATCAGAATGGCGAGCAGGTAACGATAGCTGCCTTGATGCGGAAAACGGGATTGTCTCGCGCATTCTTTTACAATAATAAAGATGTCCATGCTGAACTCCGGCGGTTCCAAGGCTTGCAGGAGGGCCAGTCGTTTGTATATCCGCAGAAGGTGGTCCTTGACAGCGCTTTGGAAAATAGTATAATTCTCCTTAAGAAGAAACTCGCATTGCGCGAGGAAGAAATCAGAAAGATACGGGCAGAGAACGAAAGATTAAAAAAGTTGGTAAATGCGAAAACAGTCTCAATGATAGAGAGTTTATAGTGCACAGCATAAGAAACCTCCGGCGTGAAGTCGGAGGTTTTTTGATGTTAACCAAAAAAGGTTGACAAAGCGATTTGCGGGTGCTATTATGATGTTAACCCGAGGCGGTTAACATGAAAGGAGTGTATGGAAGATGATCACAAAACTCGGCGACTATTTAAGAAAACTCCGTATAAGAAACCAACAGATTTTAAAGAACATGGCAGATGAACTTGGTGTTAGTTCCGCATTTCTTTCCGCAGTCGAAAACGGAAAGAAGAATATGCCTGAAAGCTGGTATGATACCTTGCGCGAGCGCTATTCGCTTGATAATGCGGAAATGGAAGAATTACGGCAAGCTGCAATGGAATCCCAAAAAACAATATCTCTTAACTTAAATAACGCCTCGGAAACAAATCGTCAACTGGCAGTTTCTTTTGCCAGACAGTTTGAAAGCTTTGACGAGAAATTAGGAAGACAGCTCCTCGAAATCCTGAGAACAAGGAAAAAACGAGGAGATGGAGGAGGACCAGATGAAGAGTGAGTTTGTTGTCGAACCCAAGTCTCGCGGAACGATGCGCAGGTTAGCGTATCTCTTCCGCGAGGAACTTGGGCTCCAGGATGCAGTGTATTTCCCGATTGTTGAATTGCTTGATTCGATGCGTGATGCATTCCCAGAGTTTACCTATGAAATCGTGACGGACGAGGAACTTCCTAAGAATGTTCATGCGGATACGGACATAACGCGACATCACGTACGGATTAAAGAAAGCGTATATGATGGCGCAGTGGAAGGAAGCGGGCGAGATCGTATGACGATAGCGCATGAGCTTGGACATTATGTGACACTTCGCATTTGTGGATTCACACTTGCTCGTAATTTTGGGGAGGAAGATGTTCCGGCATATAAGTCCCCTGAGTGGCAGGCCAAGTGTTTCGCGGGGGAGTTGATGGTTGCAGAACACTTGACGCGCGACATGAGTGTAGAGGAGATTGTTGAAAGTTGCGGCGTATCGGAAGAAGCAGCGGCTTATCAATACAAAAAAATGCACGAAGAGGATAACTGATATGCTCGCCAACACGAGGCGATAACAACAAAAAGAAAGGATGTGGTTGATTTGTTCTGTTGTTTCCTGGATAAAAGAAGAAGCACCATATAATAGCTGGAACTATCATACGGTGCCAATCGAGTACTTCAACTCGAATCTAGACACTTTTATCCTAACACATGTTGTCACAAAAGGCAACAAGAAAAGTAGCAGTTTGAGGTTCACTGGAAAGAATCTCGAACAATGACCTATCTTGCGGGTGCTTCAACTCGAATCTAGACAGTTCATTTGAAGTACCTGTGAGATCACCTCCGGGGGAAGTCTGCTTTCTTTCGGTTGTATATCTCACGAAGGAGGTAATTCAGATGAGCAGAATTAATTCGCAGCGAAAAAGCTGCAAAGATGTTTTTAACGCATTTTTAGTAACGCTGGCAAGGTATGCTGGGCTGTTTGAATTCCCGTGCATTCTTCCAACCTACGATGTTCCGAACAAGCTAATTGCTTTTTCGAAAGCGCTCTCGTGCAAGGAACACAATCAGTGGGTACATTTTTTCGAGGACGATTTTCTCTTTGAACGGCTATGGCGTAATCCGAAGAAGTACCTTGAAATCCTTAAGCAATTCAATGGGGTAATACTCCCGGATTTCAGCTTATACCGCGACATGCCATTTGTGATGCAGCTATGGAACATTTATCGTAGCAGAGCAATAGGACATTGGCTGCAGAAGAACGGTGTCAAGGTAATCCCCAATATACGCTATGGAGATCGTCGGACGTACAAAGTTTGTTGTGATGGGATATCTGAGCGTTGTGTTATTTCAATCGGGTCTCACGGAACGATGCGTAATCCCGTTGACCGAAGGATTTTTCTTGATGGCCTCGATTTAGTAGTAAAACGGCTTAAACCGACGGTAATCGTAGTTTATGGGACGGCGCCGGAAAAGTATTTCAGCAAGTACAAGGATATGGGCATTCAGGTCGTTGTCTTTGAAAGCGATTATGCTGCCTCTCATAAGGAGGTGGAATAGATGGGTGCCGGATATCATGGAGGCTTCGGCGATACTGGTGGGTCGAAGAAGGTTGCTATCGATGAAAAACCACATTACGTTAAGAAGCGAAAAAAACCAATTTTTGACCGAAAAGGTCATGTTACTTTGAAGAGCATTTCGGACAGAGCGGAATTCTTTCTTGGTAAGTCTGTCGCTCGATTGGAACATGAACTTCATAAACACGGATATGAAACAGGGAGGCGGCCGTCCACACACTCGACATCTAAGGCCAAGATCATTGTGACGCTTAATGGAAACAAGGACCGTAATGTTTCGCAAATACAAGTTTCACCAGGAAGCAAGCGTCATGGAGATGTGCCATATGTTAAGATAAGTACAACAGACATAGGCAAGATAAAGATTATTGGCGCTTCCGAGTCGGAATATAAGACAGATGGTAGAGAGACGGCTAAGATTCTATTTAGGAGGAAACAAAAGTGAAAACATTATTCCCGTATAAAGGGTTTGATGACATACCTTTTAAAATGTCATATGAAGCTGTTTGTAAAACACTTCGAAAGAACAACGTTAAGTTCACTACAGAACACTGGCCTAACAAAGGATGTTCACCCGAAGTTGCATGGGATATTATTCGAGTAGGCGAGGATGTAAGCTTCTTCTTTGCAAAGGGAAAAATGTTCAAGATATATGTCGAAAACGGTTTTTCCGGATGCCTCGAGAATGGTGTTTCGATGGGTATGACTATAGCTGAAGCGCAATCGATTGATCCGTCAATTCAATACGATGATTGGGAAGAAGAGTATACATCGAATCTCGGTTACTGGCTTGAGGATGATGTAGAAAGCCATAAGATTGTCTCAATCACTGTTTTTATCAAAGAATTAGAGGATGAAGAAGTGTTCTTTAGGTACGAATGGTGTGAATATGAAGAGAACGAATCATAATTCTATACTATGACATTGTTCTGATATACGATGGGCCCTTGGGTTAACCAAGGGCTCCTTCTTTATGGAAAGAATATACAGTGTGTTTTGCGTGGAAAGTGTTCAGAATACAAGCCTATCGTGGAAAGTGTAAATATATTGGTGATTGTGATCGGCCTTGTTCTGATCTTCAAAAACGAGATTACATCCATCATTAACAGTGCATTTGATTCCATAAAATCGGATTCCGGTGCGATTTTACGATGAAACATCGGCTGAACGGGGCCGTGACGGTACTGTTTTCGTTTGTATTGGTGCTATTGCTTTCGCTTGTTCTGGTCAGTGTGGAATCAGCCAGGCAGCAGGCGTCGGCAGCCATTCTTCAGACAGAGGTTTCTCTGGCTGTGGATTCCTTTGCGGGACAGTACTATACGCCGTTATTTGACCAATACGGAATATACGGAATCTACAAGGAAGATGTAAAGGCGTCCCTTAATTCCTACCTGAAGGGAAGCCTCGATCCGGCTGCAGATATGCCGGAGGACTTCTATGGAGATACCGGATCCGGATACAGCTTCGCATTTTCCGCTCCGGAGGTGTCGGTCGAAAAAGAACTGGACCTGACCGACATGGATGGGGAACTGATGAGGAAACAGATGATTGAAGCCGGGGCAGTAAGCGGGGCAGAGCAGGTAATCGACGTATTTCCGCAGCAGGGCCTCGCGGCACTGCT
>CAMIWE010000063.1 GCA_946402335.1 uncultured Lachnoclostridium sp. | reverse complement strand
GGAACGTTCTTCTCGCGCATGGCATCTTCCATCTCAGGCGTAAGGCCTTTTCCTTTACGCACGCTTTCCATGATCTTAAAGGACAGGCTGTTTTCGACGCCCATCGAAATCAGGTACGTCATAATATCGTCACGCGTACAGATTGCGTTTGAAAGCGTACACTTCTTCTCTTCGATCAGGGTCTGCGTATTATTAAGCCATACGTCGGTTCCATGGGAAAGACCGGATATGCGGATCATATCCGAGAAGCTCTGCGGCTTCGTATCCCGAAGCATCTGCATAACGAATTCGGTGCCGAGCTCGGGAAGGCCGAGGGAACCGAGGTCGCAGCCGTCCAGGTCCTCAGGCGTAATGCCGAGTGCCTCGGTTGAGGCAAATAAAGACACGACCTTCGGGTCATCCATCGGAATGCTCTTTGCGGGGACCCCGGTCAGGTCCTCAAGGAAACGTACCATCGTCGGATCATCATGACCGAGAATATCAAGTTTCAACAGGTTATGGTCGATCTTATGATAATCAAAATGCGTCGTGATGGTGTCGGTATCCATATCATTTGCCGGCTTCTGAACAGGCGTAAACGAATAGATTTCCTCACCGTGCGGCAATACGACGATACCGCCGGGATGCTGGCCCGTTGAACGCTTTACGCCGGCGCAGCCGAGAATCAGGCGGTTGATCTCCGCTATCCGTTTATGGATGCCGCGGTCTTCATAATACTTTTTGATAAAGCCGAATGCGGTATTCTCCGCAACGCTCGCTACGGTACCCGCCCGGAAGGTATGTCCTTTACCGAACAGCACTTCGGTGTAGGCGTGGGCTTCCGACTGGTTATCGCCCGAGAAGTTCAGGTCGATATCGGGCTCCTTGTCGCCCTTAAAGCCGAGGAACGTTTCAAACGGAATGTTCTGGCCGTCCTTCTTAAGGGGCGTGCCGCATACCGGGCAGTTCTTATCGGGCATGTCAAAGCCCGATTTCTGGGCATATTCCTTAACCTCGTCCGAATCAAAATCGTAATAATGGCACTTCGGACAATAGTAATGGGCAGGAAGCGGGTTAACCTCCGTAATTCCGGACATCGTCGCGACAAAGGACGATCCGACGGAACCACGGGAACCTACCATATAGCCGTCGTCGTTTGAGTGCTTAACAAGGCGCTGCGCGATAATATACATTACGGCAAAGCCGTTTTTGATAATGGACTGCAGTTCCTTCTCAAGACGTTCCGAAACCTGCCACGGCAGATTCTCGCCGTACATCGAATGGGCGGTATTGTAGCACATGTCACGAAGGTCGCGGTCGGAGTTTTCAATGACGGGCGGGCATTTGTCGGGACGAACCGGCTTGATCCGCTCGATCATGTCATTGATCTTGTTCGTATTCTCAACAACGACTTCATAAGCCTTCTGGCGGCCGAGGTACAAAAACTCCTCCAGCATTTCCTCGGTTGTACGGAAATAAAGCGGCGGCTGGCGGTCGGCATCGGCGAAGCCTTTTCCGGCCATAATGATACGGCGGTAAATCTCATCCTCGGGATTTAAGAAATGCACGTCGCAGGTCGCTACGCAAAGCTTTCCGTCCTCGTCTGCAAGCTGCACGATCTTCGCATTGATATCCTGAAGGTCTTTTTCGGTCGTAATCTTCGGGAATTTGTCCTCACGGATCAGGAATTCGTTGTTCCCGATCGGCTGGATTTCATAATAATCATAGAAATCGCGGATGCGGCGGAGCTCCTCTTCGGGCTTCTCGTTGATAATGGCACGGAACAATTCCCCCTGCTCACAGGCGGAACCGACAATGATGCCTTCCCGGTATTTCCGAAGAAGGCTCTTCGGAATTCTCGGACGGCCGGTCTTGGTCGGATAAAAATACTCAAGGTGTGACAGGGAAACAAGGCGGTAAAGGTTCACGCGGCCGATATCATTCTTCGCAAGAAGGATAATGTGATAATACGGCAGTTTCTTAATGATCTCCTTGTCCTCTTCAAGATCAAGCGGGCTTCCGTCCTCCTTTGTAACGCCCTCATCGTCAACAATATAGCCTTCACATCCGTAGATGATCTTAAACTTCTTAAACCGCTCCTGCAGTTCGGAATTGTCACCGAGCTTCTTCGGGTCGATCGCATGAAAGGCATCGACAAAGGACTGCACGACGCCGTGATCGGTGATTGCTACAGCAGGATGTCCCCATTCAAAAGCTCTCTTTACAAACTGCTCCGTTTCGGTTACGGCGTCCATGTCGGACATTTTCGTATGCGCATGCAGTTCGACGCGCTTCTTCTCCGCATAATCCATGCGTTCAATGCGGGTGTCACGGTACCGGCGGATACCGGTAACACTGCCGATGCCGACCTCATGATCAAACTGATCCATCTGCGCAACACCGCGGACCATGACAAATTTGCCGAGCTTCAGTTCCGGCTCGACCTCTTTAATATGGTCTTCTTTAACAAACAGTTTTACGGAGATGGTGTCGGTGAAATCCGTCACGCTGAAGATAACGATATAACGGTCACCGCTTTTCAGCTGACGCTTCTCGAAAGCACAGATCTGCCCTGCAATGATCACGTCGCCGATTTCATCCTGAATATCACAGATCGGCATAATGCGGTCAATTTCAAACGACCGGCCGTAAAAGATATCCGGATCGGCAGGTGCCGCCTTCTTGTACTTCGGCTTCTCCGTGCCGTTCGCGGAATTGTCCGGCTTTTCAACCGGTTTACGCGGCTGCAGGTCCTTCGGCTTCTCACCGGAACGTTTCTTATTCTCGGCACGAAGACGCGCCGCTTCATTCTTCGCAAGAAACTCCTGCACGGAAAGAACCGGCTCCTCTTCTACGTCTTCCGTTTCTTCGGGCTGCCGGTAATTGAGGAACACGTTGCAGGCTTTGCCGGTAACGTCCGAAACGGCCTTCCCGACTTCGTCGATGAACGCCTGTTTTCTTGCTCTTGTAACATTGTAATCCGGGAGTGTAATATGGATGCCTTCCTCCGAAGGCACAAATTCCGCTTCCTTTAGGCAGACGCCGTCCAGATGGTCGCGGACAAGTATGATTTCATTGATATAATTCCGAATCTCGTTCCAGATTTCCGGTAGTTTCCGGTCGTGATACTTCGGATAGGTGATATTCACCTCGGTATCGCATCCGCTGTCAAAGAAGAACTGTCCGTGAAGGGCATCCCTTAAGACATACTGGTATGCGGGTCCGATAAGCTCATCCGATGCGATATTTACGATTATCTTCGACTTCTGCCGAAGCATCGAAATGCCGGTAACTTCACACTGACTGAAAAGGGTTTCAATCTTATAATCCAGGCGAAGATTCTCAAACACTTCACATAATTTCATCGTTTATAAAACCTTTCCGTAAAGGTCCAATTCCTTTTTCAGTTCCGCAAGGAGGCTTTCTTCCGGTACTTTCCGGAGGATTTCCCCCTTTTTGAAGAGAATTCCTTCTCCTTTGCCGCCCGCGATGCCGAGATCAGCCTCTCTCGCCTCTCCCGGGCCGTTTACGGGACAGCCCATAACCGCTACTTTGATCGGCAAATCATAGCCGGCAACCAGCTCCTCTACCTGCTTTGCAAGCCCGATCAGATCAATCTGCGTGCGACCGCAGGTCGGACAGGAAACCATTTCGATTCCGGCGCGGCGCATACCGAGGGCGGCAAGAATCGCCTTGGCGCTCTTCACCTCTTCCTCGGGCTGATCCGTCAGGGATACACGGATTGTATCGCCGATGCCCTGGTAAAGAATATTGCCGATGCCGACAGCGGATTTAATATTTCCGGCATATACGGTGCCGGCCTCCGTGATTCCCACATGAAGCGGGTAATCGGTCGCCTTCGCGAGCAGCTCGTGTGAGCGGATAGACATTAAAACATCCGATGATTTTACGCTGATCACGATATCGTGGAAATCGCAGTCCTCAAGCGCCTTTACCTTATCAAGAGCACTTTCGACAATGCCCTCTGCGGTAACATGACCGTATTTTTCGATAATATGCTTCTCAAGAGAACCGCTGTTCACGCCGACGCGGATTGGAATGCCGTGCCTCTTCGCGCATTCCGCTACGGCTGCAATCCGTTCGTGGGAGCCGATATTGCCGGGATTAATCCGGATCTTGTCCGCGCCTGCCTCAATCGAAGCAATCGCAAGACGGTAATCAAAATGAATATCGGCAACGATCGGAATCGTAATCTGCTTTTTGATCTCACCGAGTGCTTCCGCGGCTTCCATAGTAGGAATTGCCACGCGGATGATGTCACACCCGAGAGCGGCAAGACGGTTGATCTGCGCTACGGTAGCCGCCACATCCTCCGTCTTCGTGTTGCACATGGACTGGATAAGAACAGGGTTGCCCCCGCCGATTACACGGTCTCCGATCCGAATGGTTTTCGTAAGATGTCGAGATTGCATATCCATCCACTCCTATAAGGCTAAAATACGTTTCTGATATCGTTAAACAGGATAAATACCATCAAAAGCATAAGAAGGACAAATCCGATGAAATTGATCATTCCTTCGTGCTCCGGCTTCATCTTCTTGCCCCGGACAACCTCTATGATGTAAATCAGAAGCCGTCCGCCGTCCAATGCGGGAATCGGCAGAAGGTTCATTACACCAAGGTTTGCGGAAAGAAGAATCGTCCAGTTGATCAGATTTAAGAACGCATACAGCAGTCCGTCCGTCTTGTAACTCGTTTCCATGACGTTGGTCATTTCACTGACAACGCGGACCGGTCCGCCGATATCTTCGGTGCTGGCCTTACCCTTCAACATATAGCCGAGGCTCTTGATTACGGACTTGATCCAGTAATCCACCTCCACCGCGCCGTATTTCAACGACTTGAAGAATCCGATCTTCTCACGGTAGTTATAGTTGTAATCAAAGCCAAGGGAATAATTCTCCTCATATTTCGGTGTCATTTGCGTGGAATACGTAACACCGTCCCGCTCGTACATGATCATAACGGGCTCGTCTCCGAACGGATGCTCATCCGTATAACCGATGAAATCATCTACGGTCGATACGGAAACACCGTTGATGCCGACAATCTTATCGTCCTTCTTAAGTCCTGCCTTGGCCGCGGCACCGTTATTGACAACGCTTGCAAGAACCATCGGACCGTTGCCCTCAAGTTCGCCGTTCAGCTGATACCGGATGCCGATATAGTACTGCGCGTTCTTAACCGGAGCATAAACCTTCGTGATCTTCTTACCGTCACGAACATAGGTGATTTTGATATTCTTCGAATCAATTCCGTCCAGCACCTCATACATGCTGAGTTCGCGGCCGACACGGATCTTATGCCCCTGATAGGAAACGATGACGTCATCCTCCTGAAGGCCGGTCTGCTCTGCAATCTCATCGGAAACATTATAAACATAACACCGGTCATACCCGATCACATTCAAAATGATCAGCGACAGCAAAAACGCCAACAGAAAGTTAAACAGCGGTCCGGCAATGACGATACTGATCCGTTTCCAAACCGATTTTGTGGAAAATGACCCCTCTTCGTCGGAATCCTCGCCCTCTCCGAGCATCTGACAGGAACCGCCGAAAGGAAGCAGTTTCAGGGAATACGTCGTTCCCTTGAACTTTTTTGATAAAAGCCTCGGTCCCATTCCGACCGAAAACTCCTTTACGACAACCCCGTTCACTTTCGCCAGCAGAAAATGCCCGAACTCGTGCACAACAATCACGATTCCGACCATAATGATGGCGACCAGAATTTCAATAAACTTATTCATGTCTCATCCCTTCTTTAAAGTGTCCTGAGATACGAAACGGTATCCTGCTCCGTCTGAAGAATCGTCTCCGTGTCCGGATCGGCAAGTACCTGATGACGCTCCACGGCTTTTAAGATCATATCCCCGATATCGGTAAATGCGATCTTTCTGCCGAGGAACTGCGCGACCGCGTATTCATTGGCCGCATTGTAAACCGTAGGAAGCGTTCCGCCGGTCTTCATAACCTCCCTTGCTATGGCAAATGCCGGGAAATTCACATGATCCGGCTGCTCAAAATGCAAATCGGACGCCGTAAACAGATCAAGCGGCTTTGCCGTCATCTTCTTACGTTCCGGATAAAACAGCGCATACTGGATCGGAAGCTTCATATCGGGCATTCCCATCTGTCCGATCACGGCCCCGTCCGTGAACTCCACGGCGCTGTGCAGGATGCTCTGGGGATGGATCAATACGGTGATCTGATCGGGTTCCACACCGAAAAGCCATCGTGCTTCCATCATTTCCAGTCCCTTATTGACCATAGTAGCACTGTCAATGGTAATTTTTTGTCCCATTGCCCAGTTCGGATGCCGTAATGCATCCTCTACGGTGAACTGTTTCATTTCCGAAAGGGTCTTACCGCGGAACGGTCCGCCCGAGGCAGTCAGCAGAATGCGCTTAATCGCTTTGTTTCCGTCGGAAACGGGTCCCTCATAGGGAAGCCCCTGCAACGACTGAAAAATCGCCGAATGCTCGCTGTCAACGGGATAAAGCGAAGCATGATATTCCTTTAGCATGGGCATGATCAGGTGTCCTGCCGTAACAAGCGTCTCCTTATTGGCGAGCGCGATGCATTTGCCCTGACGGATCGCCGCCATCGTCGGAAGGATGCCGATCATTCCGACAACCGCCGCTACCATCGTATCGTAGCACGCATCCTCTGCACAGCACAAAAGCCCATCCATTCCCGTATAAACTTCAATTCCCGAAAGGTCGGCAATGCGGTTTTTCAGGTCAAGATAGGCGTCTTCACGGTAGATGCAAACCTTCTTCGGGTAAAATTCACGGATCTGTTTTTCAAGAAGCTCTGCGTTTTTATATGCAGCCAGTATGTCAACACGAAAATCGTCCGGATAATCCCGAACGATTTCCAAAGTCTGCGTTCCGATTGAACCGGTTGAACCGAAAATGCCAAGATGCTTCATAATGATCCTTTCAAAAATTACAACAAGGCGGTAAGTAACAGATAAACCGCAGGTGCGGTGAATAAAACGCTGTCAAAGCGGTCCATAACGCCGCCATGGCCGGGAATCAGCTTCCCGTAATCCTTAACACCGTGATCACGCTTTATCGCGGAAGCGGTAAGGTCACCGAACATCGAAAGAACCGCGGAACATGCACCGACGATCGCAAGCGCGGCCCATGCAGGCAGCGGAGCAAAATCAGGCAGCTTCGAAGAAAGGCAAAGTCCGTACACCGCTCCGATCACGGTAGCACCCAAAACACCGCCGACACAGCCTTCCCAGGTCTTTTTCGGGCTCAGTCTCGGGAAAGCCTTATGCTTACCGAAACATACACCTGCAAGATACGCGAAGGTGTCGCTTCCCCAGGCACCCAAAAGCACGATCCATACCAGATATACGCCTCCGTCCAGAATGCGGATCCGGTACAGGAAACCGAACAGGAATGCGACATACAGGAAGACGAAAGGAACTGCGATTGCCTTTGTTGATTTAACATTCGGGAAGGAAAGCACGTAAATGATCAGCGTCAGCAGAATAAAGACGCAGAGTCCCGGGATAAACCAGTGTTCGGGATCGTCTGTCAGAAGAGACAGATCATACGCGATTGCCGCAAGATAGCCTAAAACCGCATGCGGAGACTTCTGCATTTCAAAGACACGGAACAATTCAAACATTCCGAGCAGGGAAAGAAACAATGTGACGCCGAGAAGAACATATCCGCCGAGCAGAAATGCAACAAATGCGAGAATGATCAAAACTGCCCCGCTCAATGTACGTTTAACCATGAATCCATAACCAACCGGCCATTTGCCGGCCCTTTCTAATTCCGTCAGACCCCGCCGAAACGACGTTCCCTGCCATTATAGAAGTCCAAAGCCTTCTTCAATTCTTTCTTGTTAAAATCCGGCCACAGCACATCCGTAAAATAAAACTCGGAATATGCAAGCTGCCAAGGCAGGAAATTGCTGGTACGCATCTCCCCGCTTGTGCGGATCATCAGGTCCGGATACGGAATTCCGGCCGTGTCGAAAAAGCCGTAAAAAACTTCTTCGTTAATATCCTCGGGCTTTAACGCTCCCTCTTTCACCTTTTCGGCTGCTTTACGGACAGCCCTTAATATCTCGTCGCGGCCGCCGTAATTGATCGCTACCTGGAATTTGAGTCCGGTATTCTTCGCGGAAATCTCTTCCAGTTTAAGGATGCTCTCCTGCAAATCGGGCGCCAAGGCCGAAATATCGCCGATCACACGGACGCGCATATTGTTCTTGCTGCTTCGCTCGATACTGTCCTTCATGTATTTCCGAAGCAGATTCATCAAAGCATCCACTTCATCCTTCGGTCTGGCCCAGTTTTCGGTGGAAAACGCATAGATTGTCAGATATTCGATTCCCAGATCATAGGCGTCCTCACAGATCTGCTCCGCAACGCGGCTTCCCTGTACATGTCCGGCTTTTCTCGGAAGAAGACGTTTCTTTGCCCATCTTCCGTTACCGTCCATGATGATTGCCACATGGCGGGGAACGTTGTATTCCTTACTTTCAGCCATAACTCCTCCGGAATATCATGCTACAATCGGGGCGTATATGCTACGCCCCGATTCGAGATTTCAGACAAATATTATACGGTCATGATTTCCTTGGTCTTATCAGCCGCGACCTTGTCAATATCTTCAATGAACTTATCGGTCATCTTCTGTGCATCCGTTTCCATCTTCTTTACTTCGTCTTCGGAAATTTCCTTGCCGGCTTTCTTGATGGCATCGTTCGCATCACGACGAATGTTACGGATGGCAACCTTGGCTTCCTCAGCCTTCTTCTTGATATCCTTGGCAAGATCCTTTCTTCGGTCCTCCGTAAGTTCGGGGAACATCAGGCGGATAACCTTGCCGTCATTGCCGGGTGTGATTCCGATATCGGATGCCAGGATGGCTTTTTCAATGTCCTTGATCAGTCTGGACTCCCATGGCTGGATCACGATCATTCTTGCTTCCGGAACGGAAACGTTGGCAACCTGCTGAAGTGCGGTCGGCGTTCCGTAGTAATCGATCTTAATCTTATCAAGGAGATGCGGGTTTGCACGTCCTGCACGGATGTTCGCATATTCCTCTTTCAGATTATCCATCGTCTTATTCATCTTCACGTTAAAAGGAGTCAAAATCTCATTCATACAATCCACCTCCACTCTTGTTTCAGTTCTCAACTACCGTGCCGGTACAGGAACCGAGTACGTTGTTTACAATGCTGTTCTCCTGATTCAGGTCAAACAGGATCATCGGCATATTGTTCTCCATACAAAGTACCGATGCGGTCAGGTCAACTGCCTTCAGCTGTTTGGTAAGAATTTCCGTATACGTAAGCTTATCGTACTTCTTCGCATTCGGATTCAGAACCGGATCACTGTCATAGATGCCGTCAACTGCCTTTGCCATTACGATGCAGTCGCATTCGAGTTCAATCGCGCGAAGGGAAGTTCCGGTATCGGTGGAGAAGTACGGATGACCCGTACCGCCGCCTAAGAATACGACCTTACCTTCCTTCAGTGCCTCTACCGCACGGTCCTTTGAGAACAGTTCGGTAAATGTGCTGCAGGCAAATGGCGTGAACACCTTGGTTGAAAGGCCCATCGTACGAAGAATCTCCGAAACATAGATGCAGTTCATGACCGTGGCAAGCATTCCGATGGAATCCGCCTTTGTACGGTCAATGCTCTTGCAGGCTCTGCCCCGCATGAAATTTCCGCCGCCGATTACAATAGCGACCTGAACCCCGCGTTCCGTGAGTTCCTTGATCTGCGCTCCGACCTTTCTTACATTGGCTTCGTCAAATCCAAAGCCCTGTTCGCCGGCGAGTGCCTCGCCGCTCAGTTTCAAAAGGATGCGTTTATAGCTTCCCATAGATGCCTCCCATACTCTTAAAACTCTATATGATTTTACCATACCGGCAGTAAGAATTCAACCATTTATCTGTCATCGGTATCCTCATCGTCGTCGGTATTATCCTTGTCCTCTTCGTCCGCTTCCGCTTCCTCAAGTTCCGCCTCCCGCTCATTCAGCAGTTCCCGGAACGTCTTATGGTTTGCTTTTTCATCTTTCTTTTTCAAAAGAATTACAACGATTCCGAACCCGATTGCCATTACGATGATCACGATCAGAAGAATCGTATCAAGCGGAAGGGAACCGCCTTTCTTCGTCGTGTTTTGTCCGCCCGGAGTATTCGTATCGTTCCCGGGCGTTCCGGTCGGTCCTACCGGATCCTTTGAGACATCCGGTACGGGTGTCGGCGTGACTTTTACCTCTTTCTCATAATAACAGACCAAAACAAAATCCGCACTGGGCATTACCGCACGGATCAGGAGTTCCTTTCCTCCGTCCGTAACATTATCCGGATCGAATTCCACACGCTGTTCGCCGGCCATATAGTAATATTCCTTCAGCGGATAGTCATATCTCGTTTTTTCGATGGTGATACGCAACTCGGTATCGGCCGTGGCACGTTCTGCGCTCATAAAGGAATCGCCGAGTTTTACCTCTACGCTTCCGCCTGTCCCGATGGATTCTGCACTGTTGCTGAGCGTTCTTTCGCTGATGCTGTAATAAACATTGTCATTAAAGACAAATGTAACGGGCCAGTACGAGCATTCTTCAAATTCGTAAGGGAACCGGCCGTCGTAGGTAACGGACGAATTCTGCTTCGAGTATATGGTATCATACAACGTAACCGTCTTGGTCTTGTAATCATACCCGATATCAACGGTTCCGTCCTTATCCATGTCAAATTCATACAGATTATAGTCGCTTGTATGATACTTTATGCCGCTTGCCTGCAATACGGCCTCACAGAAATTAACATTTTTCGCAATCTTACAGGAACCGCTTCGAAGGTCCACTTCCAGCGGGTTTCTGGTTGCGGTAATGACATTGATCGTGACATTTTTCGCAGGCATGATGAAGTCGAGATGGTCATTATAAAAGCTGCTGTTGCCGATCTCTCCAGCCTCGCACTGCACGATATAACTGTTTTTATCCGAAAGGGTAAACCCGAGATTGACTTCCGCTCCCGGATACGCCTTCAGCTCCGTAAGTTCTTTCTGTTCCCCGAGCAGCGACTGAAAGCCCGTTGCCGTGGCGCCTTTTACGGTAATCGTATATTCACCGTTCGTGGTGTCCAAAACGGGACGGTTTGACTTTTTGTTATCAACGATAACCGTAAGCGTTCCGATCTGCCCTTCCGGTACGGAAACGGAATAATTTACGCCCAGACTGTAAAGAGTTTCCCTGCGGTCAGCGCCGATTACAAGCGTATTGGCGTTCTCATCCTCGGGCCAGATTTTAAAATCCACATTGCCGTCCTGATCAAGATCCGCAGTAGGATAAGCATATCCGGGCATTTTACAGCCGTTAAGAACATGCAATGCATTGGTGACAAGCAGACGGTCATTCTTCGAAAGTGACGTAAAATCCCTGGTCAGATCAAGCGTAAGGCTCTGCTGTCTCGTCGTTGTAACAGCCGAAATCGTGACATTTTTCTGCGGCATCGTAAAACGCAGGCATATGAAATCGGTCTGCACGTCAAGATTGGTCTTCCAAGACTGCCAGTATTTGCCCTCTTCGGGAGTGCGGAATACCTGCACTTCCGTACCCGCAGCAGCCTCCGTGATCGTGTTTCCGTTAAGGTCCGTCGCATAACCGCCGGTAACGGAAATCGTATAAGTGCCGCCTTCCGAAGCCGAGGCCTGCCTGCCGGAAAAGGCAAACAAAACAGCCATTAGCAACAAAGCGGATAATATCCTGACAAACGTCTTCATGTTCCCCTCCGATGTTCAAAAGAATCCATCAAACATATTATAACGATTCGGCGGAAAATACAACCGAAAACAAAGAAAAAGGATGCCGTCGAAACAGCATCCTTTTAAAGTCATACACAATCCGGATGGATTATTTGCCTGCCATCTGCTTAGCAACTTCCTCAGCGAAGTTCTCTTCGCGCTTCTCCATACCTTCACCGGTCTCGAAACGAACGAACTTCTTAACCTTAAGCTCCTTGTTTACGCTTGCGATATACTTCGCAACGGTCATATCCTGATCCTTTACGTAAACCTGGTCAACAAGGCAGATTTCCTTCAGTTCCTTATCAAGACGGCCGGGAACGATACGCTCGATAACGATGTTCTCGGGCTTCGGCTTGTTGCTCTCAGCGTTCTCTTTAAGAGCTTCCTTCGTGATGATATCGGTCTCGGAAGCG
>CAMIWE010000062.1 GCA_946402335.1 uncultured Lachnoclostridium sp. | reverse complement strand
TTCTGTTATTATTACAGCGTAGGGGAAACTCTGCGCTGTATTTCGTTGCGCAAAAAACGCACAATTTAGAAAGGGGAATGCCGAAATGTTCAGTTTGACAACCAATATCGGTATCGATCTCGGCACGGCCAATGTGCTTGTATATATAAAGGGAAAGGGCGTTGTTTTGGAAGAGCCCTCGGTTGTTGCGTATGACCGCGACACCAGTAAGATCAAGGCAATCGGAGAGGAAGCACGCCAGATGCTCGGAAGAACGCCCGGCAACATCGTAGCCGTTCGTCCGCTGAAGCAGGGTGTGATCTCGGATTACTCCGTAACCGAGCGTATGATCAAGTACTTCATCCAGAAGTCCATCGGTAAGAGACGTTTCAATAAACCGCTTGTCAGCATCTGCGTGCCGAGCAGCGCGACAGAGGTTGAGAAGAAGGCAGTGGAAGACGCAACCTATGAGGCGGGAGCCCGTTTCGTAAAGATTATCGAAGAGCCGATCGCAGCCGCAATCGGAGCCGGAATTGACATTTCCCGTCCCTGCGGAAACATGGTTGTAGACATCGGCGGCGGCACGACCGATATCGCCGTTACCTCCCTCGGCGGAGCAGTTGTAAGCACTTCGGTCAAAGTGGCCGGAGACGACTTCGACGAAGCGATTGTCCGCTATATGAGAAGAAAGCACAATCTTCTGATCGGTGAGCGTACCGCAGAAGAAGTTAAGATTAAGATCGGTGCATGCTATGCGAGACCGGAAACGCTCTCCATGGAAGTGCGCGGACGAAACCTGGTAACCGGTCTTCCGAAGACGATTTCCTTAACGAGTGAGGAAACCGAGGAGGCTTTAAAGGAGCCTACCGCACAGATCATTGAGGCTATTCACCAGGCACTGGAGAACACGCCTCCGGAACTGGCAGCCGATATCGCGGACCGCGGAATCGTTCTGACCGGCGGCGGATCTTTATTGTACGGACTGGAGGATCTGATCGAAGAGAAGACCGGAATCCGTACCATGACTGCCGACAACCCGATGCTCTGCGTTGCAATCGGTACCGGCCGCTATGTGGAAATGATGAACAGCCACAACAGAAAGAAATTATCGCTTCAGTAACAGGCTTACCGTATGGAACAAAGAGAAGGTTATGTGGAACATATCAAATTTCGGAATGACGAGAACGGGTATACGATTTTTCAGCTGTCCCGTCCCGGCGAACCGGAGGAGCTGACGTGTGTCGGGGTTTTCCCGGACATTTCCGAGGGCGAGTATGTTCTTCTTTCCGGCGATATGACGACCCATGTCCTGTACGGGGAGCAGTTACAGGTCAGTAAATTTGAAATCAGTGTTCCGAAGGACCGTCTTGCGATGGAACGCTATCTCGGTTCGGGTGCCATCAAAGGAATCGGTGTCACGATGGCGTCCCGTATTGTTTCCAAATTCGGTGACGACACCTTCCGCATTCTTGAGAGAGAGCCCGAAAGACTTGCCGAGATCAAAGGAATCAGCGACCGTATGGCGCGGGAATTCCATGAGCAGTTCCGGGAGAAGCAGGGCATGCGGAATGCCATGATGTATCTTCAGCAATATCATATTTCCGGGGATCTTGCCGTCAAGATTTACAAGCAGTACGGCGATTCCATGCGGGATATTCTGGAAAATAATCCGTACCGTATGATCGAGGACATCAACGGGATCGGATTCAAAACCGCCGACTCGATCGCGGAACGAATGGGAATCTCGGGGGAGAGCGAATATCGTATCCGTGCAGGCGTTCTGTATGCGCTGCAGCTGGCTTCGCAGTACGGGCATGTGTATCTGCCCGACCGGGAACTGATCCGGTTCTGCGTCGATCTTCTTGGCGTGCGCGAAGATTCGCTTTCGCACATCATTGAATCCCTGAGCATTGACCGAAAACTGAAAATCGTGACAAAGCAGACCGATGACTGTACCGAGTTACAGGTGTATTCGTGGCCGTCGTATTTTGCGGAAATCGCAGTCGCGAGGATGCTTTGCAATCTGAATACACGGTCCGATATCGACGAGGGCTTTGTGATGCACCGCCTCCGTAAGATTGAGGACAATCTGGACATCGAGCTGGATGAGATTCAGCGTCGGGCGGTTCTCGAGGCATCCCGTAACGGCGTCATGATCCTGACCGGCGGTCCCGGTACCGGAAAGACGACGACGATCAACGCGATCATCAGCCTGTTCGAAAGCAACGGCAAGAGCATTCTTCTTGCGGCGCCGACCGGACGGGCAGCCAAGCGGATGACCGAGGCAACCGGCAGGGAAGCAAAGACCATTCACCGGCTGTTGGAGGTTACCAGGATGAATCCGGACGGAAACGATTTCCGTCACGGCATATTCGCGAGGGACGAGAGCAATCCGCTTGAAACCGACGTCGTGATCATCGATGAGGTGTCGATGGTGGACATCCATCTGATGAACGCACTGCTTCGCGCTATCCCCGTCGGTACGAGACTGATCCTCGTCGGTGACGGCGACCAGCTGCCGAGCGTCGGACCGGGTAACGTTTTAAGAGATATTCTGGCGAGCGGGACATTTGCCTCCGTGTGTCTTACGAAGATCTTCCGCCAGGCGGAGGAGAGCGACATCGTCGTCAACGCGCATAAGATCCGTAACGGCGAAGACATCCGCCTCGATAATAAGAGCAAGGACTTCTTCATCATGCGAAGAAGCGACTCGTCGGTGATCATTTCGGTCGTTTCCGAACTGGTCCGGGATAAGCTTCCGAAATATGTGGAAGCGACACCGATGGATATTCAGGTACTTACACCGATGCGCAAAGGCGAACTCGGTGTGGAAAATCTGAACCGGATGCTGCAGGATTTCATGAATCCGAAGAATGAGCAGAAGGTTGAGTATGCAACGAGGGGAGTTGTATTCCGGGAAGGCGATAAGATCATGCAGATCCGGAACAATTACCAGATGGAATGGGAAGTCCGCTCCGCACGCGGTACGATTATGGACAGCGGCATGGGCATTTATAACGGGGACATCGGCGTGATCAAAAAGATCAACCGGTTCGCCGAAGAGATGGAAATCCTGTTCGATGACAATAAGACCGTATATTATCCGTTTTCCTCATCCGAGGATCTGGAACACGCATATGCCGTGACCATCCATAAGTCCCAGGGAAGCGAATACCCGGCAGTGGTCATGCCGGTTCTTTCGGGACCGCGGATGCTGATGACACGGAACCTTTTGTATACGGCCGTAACACGAGCTACCCGTTGCGTGACGATTGTCGGAAGCGAGAATGCGATTCATCAGATGATTGCCAACGCAAACGAGCAAAAGCGATATACCGGTCTGTGTGACCGGATCATGGAGTGCAGCCGGTAGATGGCGGAGCAGCCGCCCGGGGCCGGTTATGATGAGCGTATGGAGGAAGGAGATTAAATTATGGACACAGCATTGGTTGTCATGGCTGCCGGAATGGGAAGCCGTTTCGGAGGCGGAATCAAACAGCTTGAGAAGGTCGGACCGAGCGGCGAGATCATTATGGATTATTCCATTTATGCCGCGAAGGAAGCCGGATTCAATAAGGTTGTATTCATCATCCGCAGAGACTTGGAGAAAGATTTCCGTGAGATTATCGGAAACCGCATTGAGAAGTATATCGATGTGGCATATGTATTCCAGGAGATGGATAACATCCCCGAAGGATTTACCGTTCCGGAGGGACGTAAGAAGCCCTGGGGTACCGGTCAGGCCGTATTGTCCTGCCTCGGAACGCTTGATGTTCCATTCGTCGTGATCAATGCGGATGACTTTTACGGAAAGGAAGCGTTCCGTGCGACGCACGACTTTTTAGTAAGCCTTCCCGAGGGAAGCAAAGGGCAGTACTGTATGGCCGGTTTCGTTCTCGGAAACACTTTAAGTGACAACGGAATGGTTACAAGAGGGGTGTGCGAAGTTAAGGAAGGACGCCTTTCTACAGTTGAAGAACACTTTTCTTTGAGAAGAGAGGGAGACGTTGTTTTCGGAGAAGATGCGGACGGCAATCTGAAGAAGTTTGATCCTTCCGTTCCGGTATCGATGAATTTGTGGGGATTCACACCGGATTTCTTAGAGGAGCTTCGGGACCGCTTTACGGACTTCCTTCGTAATGAAGCAGCAGCCAATCCGCTGAAGTCGGAATATCTGCTTCCGCAGATTGTAGGCGACATGGTCCGCAGCGGCCGTGCCTCCGTGGAGGTTCTTCCGACCCAGGACAAATGGTTCGGCGTTACCTATAAGGAGGATAAGCCTCTTTTCGTAGAGTCCATCAACAAGCTGATCGAAAAAGGCGAGTTCCCGGCGGAAATCTTCCGTTAGACTTGGCGAGGTTTCGAATACATTGTATTGAGGTTTTATGAAATCATTATTTGATCTGTTATACCCACCCCGTTGCCCTGTGTGCGACGGGGTTCGTTTTTCCGGGGAACCGGTATGCTGTCCGGCGTGCCGGGAGCGCCTCCGTTTCATTGAAGGACCCGCATGCCTTTGCTGCGGGCGTCCGGTGGGAGGAGAAGACCGGGAGTATTGTTATGACTGCGCCAAGCGGAAAAGGAGCTATTCGGGCGGTCTTTCGCTGGGCGTATATGAGGGAGCTTTGAAGGAATCGGTGCTTCGGTTCAAGTTTTCGGGCCGGGAGGAGTATGCCTCCTTTTACGCGGAACAGTTCGTCGAACGCTACGGGAAACAGCTGATGCGGTTTCGCGCAGATGTGTTGCTGCCGGTTCCGATGCATAAGCGGAAGGACCGGAAGCGCGGCTATAACCAGGCGGCAAGCTTCGCTAAGGAACTGTCCGAACGGACCGGGATACCGGTGGCGGAGGACATTCTGCTTCGGACAAGGTATACGGCTCCGCAAAAGGAACTGAACGATGTCGGAAGGCTGCAGAACCTGCTTCGGGCATTTGCCGTACGCGAGGAGGCATTTCGGACACAGGAAAAGGACCACCCGGTAAAAAGGGTGATCCTTGTGGATGACATTTATACGACCGGCAGTACGATGGAAGCCTGCGCGTCGCTCCTTTTAGGAGCCGGAGCGGAAGCCGTGATGCCGGTAACCGTTGCCGTTGCGGGAGGCTATGCCGACTGAGTGCTGCGCCCTCGAAACCAAAGTCCGGTCGAAACCCGGCGACCCGGAACCCGGTCAAAATCGAAAACCGGCGGAAGCAAAGTACTGCCTATTCCGAAAGCCGGATACCGTCCTGCTCGATCGTGATCTGACGGTTTTTGTAAAGCGTTCCGATGGCCCGCTTAAAGGCCGCCTTGCTTAAGCAGAAGCGCACCTTGATGTCTTCGGCACTGCTCTTGTCGTTGAACGGCAGGAACCCGCCGGCACCCTTCAGGGCGGACAGAATCAGCTTTGCGTCGGAATCCATCTGCAGGTGGGCCTTTTCGCGAAGGGAGAGGGTCAGCTTGCCGTCCGGAAGAACTCTTGCAACTCTTGCCTCCACCAGCTGGCCGGAGCGGAGCGGGTAGGGAAGGTCGTCCTTCGGGACAAGGGCGGAATAGCGGTCGTCAATGGCGACAAATGCGCCGAAGTTGCGGCTTACGTCATAAACGACGCCGGACACGCGGTCGTCCTTTTTGTAAGGCGAATCGGTGTGCAGGTATTCATACACTTTCATGGTGGCGCACAGACGGCTGCTCTTGTCGATGTAAAGGGATACGAGAACCTCGTCCCCTTCCTGCAGGGCACGGGTCTGTTCGCGGAAAGGAAGGAACAGATTCTTTGCGAGTCCCCAGTCGAGAAAGGCACCGATCTGGTTGACCTGTACGACGGGAAGCACGGCGAGTCCGCCGAGCTCGAGGGCAGGGATCTGCTTCGTGGCAATGAGGCGGTCCTCGGAATCCTTGTAAATGAATACCGTAACGGTGTCACCGGGCTTTTCGCCTTCTAGCTGGTTTTTGGGAAGCAGTACCTGTTCCGAAGGGGCATCCTCCGCCTTCAGGTAGGCTCCGTGTTCCGTAATCCGGTCTGTAATCAGGTTTTGTTTTCTTCCGAGTTCTATCATTGTACGCTCCTTTTTTGTGTTCCGTAACGCCTGTAGTATAGCATACTCGCGGTGAGAAATCCATACGGGCGCCGATATTTTCCGTTTGGTGTCGTATTTTCCGTAAGGCGTCCTTATTTTTCAGAAAACCTTGAGAAAAGAGAGGAGCCGTGCTACAATGTAAAAGCACGGTTCGGGTGGGAGGTTTTACAGTGAAATCAAGAGATGTCGAAAAAGTGAATCTGGTGTTTTTGCTGACCGCGATTTTATATCTCGTCGCATCCTTTGTGGTTTCCGCGCTGCAGCGGGACGGTAGTTCGCTTCCTTTCCCGGCGCTGATCCTTATCAGCCAGTTTGCACTCTTCATCGCACCGTTTCTGTATGCGGTGCAAAAAGGGCATTTCACGGAGCGGACCGGACTGAAGCCGCTTTCCCTGACGAACGGAATCCTGGTTATGCTGATGGCGCTTTGCCTGAATCCGCTGCTGACGTTTGTAAACGGTCTGTCGCAGTGCTTTGTGAAGGCACCGACCACCGATCTGATCATTGAGCAGGCGAAATCTTATGGGTTTGTGCAGATGTTCCTGCTGGTTGCGCTGATTCCCGCTTTCTGCGAGGAACTGGTATACCGGGGCGTGTTCTTTCGGACGTACCGTGCGCAGGCTGTCGTTCCCGGCGCGATGCTGTCGGCTCTTCTGTTCGGCATCATGCACGGAAACCTGAACCAGTTTATTTACGCCATGCTGATGGGGTTCATTTTCGCGCTGACCGTATATGCAACGAAGTCGTTAGTCGCAAGCATGCTGATGCATCTTACCATAAACGGGCTGTCCACGATCCTTCTGTTCGCAGTCGGGGATTCGGAACTCGCGGAGGAATCGGCCAATATAGAACTGACGGTTCCTTATGTATTGAAGGTGTACACCGGCCCGGCGGTCGTCGGAAGCATTTTGGCATTTCTGTTATTTAAAAAGATTGCGAAGCGGTGCGAGACATGGGATCATATCCGCGAGGCATTTGCCGCAGAGGATAAACTCGGTAAATTTTTGCGGCTGTTCACCCTGCCGCTCGCGATTACGGTGATCGGAATGATCGCATTGATGATTTACGCAGAGTTCGCGTAAGAAAACGGTTTGCTTATTTCGTCCGGAAACGGGCGTGCGAATACGGAGTTGAGGCCTTCGGCCTTACGGAAAAGGAGATTCAGATAACATGTATGACGTTGTAATCATTGGATCAGGGCCTGCCGGAATGGCAGCAGCGGTTTATGCCGCCCGGGCCGAGCTTACCTTCGTGGTTGTGGAAAAGGAAATGAGCGGTGGCCAGATTCTCGAAACCTCCGATATCGATAACTATCCCGGATTCCCTTCCATCAGCGGATATGAGCTGGCGGAAAAGTTCCGCGCACATGCCGAAGCATGCGGAACCGAGATTATTGAGAATATTACGATTGAGGATTTCCGGAAGATTGACGGCGGGTTCGAGCTGATCTTCGACGGCAACAAGACGATGGAGACGAAGACCATCCTGATCGCGACCGGCGCGAAGCCGAGAAGACTCGGATGCGCGGGCGAAGAGGAATTCACCGGAGCGGGCGTGTCTTATTGCGCAACCTGTGACGGAGCCTTCTTTAAGGGACGCGACGTCGTGGTTGTCGGCGGCGGCAATACCGCGGTTGAGGATGCCATCTTCCTTGCAAGAGGATGCAAAAGCGTAACGCTGATACACAGAAGGGATTCGCTGCGTGCCTCCCGGAACCTTGTGACCAGACTGAAGAGTCTTCCGAATGTCGAGATTATCTGGGACAGCACGGTGGAGCGGATTTACGGAAACGGTTCGGTGGAATCGCTGCTTCTTCGGAATGTGAAGACCGGAGAGCTGACGGACCGAAAGGCAAGCGGCGTATTTGTCGCGGTCGGAACAAGACCGAGCAACCTCGGATGGCAGGATAAGATCCCGAGTGACGAGGGCGGCTACTTTATCGCGGACGAAACGTGCGCGACGCAGATTCCCGGAATCTTCGCGGCAGGCGATGTCCGGACGAAGAACTTAAGACAGGTCATCACCGCGGCGGCCGACGGTGCCAATGCGATCTACCGGATTGAGCAGTATCTGGCGGAGAACGAATAGGATTTGAGACCCGGAACCGGGATTTTCGGTTCCGGGATTTTTTATACCCGGAATAAACTGTCAGACAATTATATTTTTGCAAAAAGCCGAAAAAGTCATTGACAAATCCGGAATTCGCCATCTTGCACAAAATTACGCAAATCGGATTTTTGCTCTTGACACGCAAATTGTGGATAAAAATTCCCGAAAAACGAGTTATCGACAGTTGATAACGGCAAAAAAGGCACTATTTTCCCTCATTTTCCACAAAATTATCCACTTTATCCACAATCTCGTTCCATTTTTGTAGTACATAATTTGATATTTCTGTTCGAAAATATGTTTTGTGAAAAAGGTAAAAAATGATTTTTTTGCACCGATTTTCAGCACAAAATATTTCGTTAAGTTATCAGACAATTTAAAAACTTTCAATCATTTTGCGTTTTTAATCAGAGGTATTTTTCATTTTTTCGGAAAATGACACAATATCCGTAAAAACCGCCGTTTCCCGCGGGAACAGGCCGAAAAATCTTTGCAATGTAACGGCGGTTTTGCTATATTTATGGTAGGCGCACAGGCGTTTGGCCGCAGGGTGCGGCAGGGTCTGCATGCGTCGAAGAAAGGACATGTGTATGGATAAGAGTCAGCTGATGGCTTACATCGGGCAGATCGTGCGTGTTGCAAAAGACGAGACGCAGGGCGCACTGTTGCTTTCGCAGCTTGAAGAGATGCTCAAAAAAGACACGAGTGACGAAGAGCAGCTCGCGCTTGTCCGCGGGCTTCAGAACTGTGTCCGTGATCTGCTGGCGCTTCCGAAGGATAAACCGGTGAACGAAGAGGTGCTTCTGCTTGCGTACCGGCGGTCGATGGAAAGAAAAGTGTGGACGGAGACATTTGGGTAGATTATGTATGCATATGTAGATGAGCAATATACGATTGCGGATGAGTGCATCTTTGCATATTCCGGACAGGAAGAGGCGGTTCGCGTCCCGACGGCGACGGCGGACGGTCATCCGCTCCGGGCTATCGGCAAAGGGGCTTATTACGGTTCGGAACAGATGACGAAACTGACGATCACCAACGGCATTGAATCCGTTGGTGATTATGCGTTCAAAAAGTGTTCCGCCCTGGAGGAGGTCGTTGTTGCCCCGACGGTTCTGGAATGCGGCGAGAGGCCGTTTCAGGGGTGCCGCAAGCTTCGTTCCATCCGCTTCTTTATCGATCTGATGGAGGACGAATTCCGGGAACTGACGGCCCACAGCTTTGCGCTTGCGGACGGGCGGTACCTGATTTCGGATATGGACGAGAAGCTTTCGTATATGCACGGCGCTTATGAGATGAGCCGTGACATGGGAATCCGTCCGGTCGGGATCCGGCCCGAGATGGAAACGCTGTTTCTGGTGCGGAACGTAAACCAGAGCACGGGGCAGGAGGCCATGTCGGTTTCTAAGCAGACGATGACATTTGAAGGATATTACGCAGGCAATAACGAAAAGGACATCTTCCTGCAGGCAGCCGACCCGAAGAAACGAAAGTGTGTCGACAACGTCACGGAAGGCCTTTGCGATATGATGTTCAAGCTTGGGGACAACCGACTGAACACACTCGAGGAAGCCGTGTTTCTGACGTTCGGAAAGCCCGAGCAGCAGAACGGGATATACCGGCTTATGATCGACGCGCGGAAGAGTTTCTGTTTCTTCCAGTCCGCGCAGACGGTCCGGTACGGCGGAGAGAAATATTACATTTACTGCAGGAATTATCCGACCAACGACGAGACCTGCAGATACTACCGCCAGGAGGCCGATGTGCTCCGGGCGGACGGTGGGTTTGTACCCGACGATATCCGCAAATCGGTTTACGCCAAATACAAACTGATTACGGGATTCTGATAAAAAACGCGCCCGCGCATGGGAAACGGAAGGATACATAAGATGGCGGAAGTGGCTGATGAAATCCGAAAACTGTGCATGACAACGGTAAGACGCGCGCCGTTTTACGGGGATATTCTTGTGTCCATTTCCTTTCAGGAAGACCGTTCGGTCCAGACGGCCGTGACCGACGGGCTGACGGTTCGGTACAATCCCGATTTCCTGGGCGGATTGCCGGAAGGCGAGCGCAATTACATTGTCATGCATGAAGTTATGCATGTGTTGCTCAGGCACCCGATCCGCGGTAAGAACCGCAGGCCCGATATCTGGAACGCGGCGGCGGATTATATTGTCAATTCGATTCTTGACTGGGATGTCCGGCCGGTCATGCGAAGAATCGGCATCCCGTTTGAGAGGCCGAAGGACGGACTGTTCGCGGAAGTGGACCGCATGCAGTCGGCGGAAAGCCTGTATGACTGCGTCTTGCGGGACAATCCCGAACCGTCGGAGGACGGTTCGCTGATCGGACGTACGACGTACCGGGAAGGAATCAACGGCGAGAGCCGGGTGGTTGCGGCGCCGGATCAGGATCTGGCGGAACCCGCGGCGATGTCAAAGCAGCAGGAGACGCTTTTGGAGGAGAAGACCAAGGCGCTTCTCAGACGGGCGGCAAAGCAGGGTAACGGCAGTTACGCAATCCCGCCCCAGCTGGCACAGATTTTAGATACCAAGAAACCGGACTGGCGTGTTCTGATGCGGGATTTCCTGGATGCGGAAATCAAAGACGATGTCTCGTACGCGACGCCGGAGCGGAAGTATTTTCATATGGACCTGATTCTCCCGGGGCACCCGATGGAGGACGAGGAGCTGGAGGAGCTCTGGGCATTTGTCGACTCCTCGGGCTCGATCGGCAAGGAAAGAATGGATGTGTTTCTGACACAGCTGTACCGCATCTCGAAGGAGTTCCAGTGCATCATCAATCTGTGCTTCTGGGACACGAAAGTGACGGATGTGTACCGGAAGGTCCGGGGAGAGAAGAACCTGCTCAAGTGTACGCCGTCCCACTCCGGCGGGACCGATGTGAACTGCATTTATGACTGGATCGCTGCCAACAAGGTGCGGCCCGAAGTTATGCTGATCCTTACCGACGGCGAGTTCGGCCCGCTCGATCCGAAGCGGTTCCTTCCGTACCTGAGACGGAACACACTCTTAGTGCTTTCGGAGGAATCCGAACCGACCGAAGATATGAAACGCATGGGCAAGGTTGCCTGGCTTAAGGACAGCAGAATACGATAGCGAAACCGCGGAAAGGTGAATCTTATGACAATCAGGGAATTTGCGGAAACGATTGAATTTAATCTGAAGTACAATCTCAAGTATACGATTCTCGGACTCGGCGCGCCTGGTATCGGCAAATCCGAAGTAATCCGCCAGATCGGAGCCAAATACGGCTACAAGGTCATCGATATCAGACTTGCGCAGATGTCCGAAGTGGAAATCAGCGGACTGATTTACCCGAACGCGGACCGCACGAAGACAATCTGGCTTTCCCCGGAAGTGCTTCCCGATGAAAAGCGCGACGGCCCGAAGACAATCCTTCTTCTCGACGAGATCACTTCGTGTACGAAACGGGTTCAGGTGGCGGCTTACCAGCTGATCCTTGACCGGAGGATCGGACAGTATACGCTGCCCGAGGGAACCATCGTAATCGCGCTCGGCAACCGTGAAGATGACGACGGCGTTTATATCCGTCTGGCAGGCCCGCTTGCCGACCGTTTCGAGATTCATTATATCGAACCCGATTTTGAAACCTGGAAGAAGGACTACGCAATCCCGCACGGCATCCATAAGTTCGTTATGGATTACCTGACCGTAAAGCCGGAGGCGCTGCATACACAGGTGCCCGGCGACAGCAACATCGTATTTGCCACACCCAGATCCTGGACGAGAGTCAGCGATATTTTGAAGTATGACTGCAACGTGGAAAGCATGATCGTGCAGCATAAGATCGTCGGAAACATCGGCGAGAAGGAAGGCCTTCAGTTCATTGAGTACTGCAAGCATCAGGAGAAGCTTGTGAGCGCGGACGATTTCCTGTATAACGGAGCGTCGGCACCGGATCAGCCGGATGAGCTGTACATCCTTGTGAACGGAATCGTCAGCAAGGCTGCATTTATCACAACGGTCCGCAATCCCGACGAGCTGACGGAGGAGCAGAACCGGACCGTGCAGGATGTGCTTCACGGATTATTCCGTCTTACCAAGGCAGAGTTCATCGTGATGGGACTTCGCAATCTGCTGCAGATGAACCGGAGCGTCGTGAAAGCGATTTTCCTGGAGCTGGATGATGAGAACTGTCTCCGGTTTATTCACGCAAACTGGTACGCCCTCGGTATGGACGAGGTTATGATGCAGTAAGAAAAAATATAACGGTCGAAGGACCTGATTTGAAAAACGCCGCAAAGCCTGCGGCGTTTTTTAATGATTGGTGACAAATCACCATACAGACGGGCTTTTTTGCTTGTTTTTTCTACGATTTGAGACGAAAAATAGTTTGTAATGTGCATTTTCTTATGGTAGAATGTCCGTAGCGGCTGTTCACAGACGTTTCTTTTGCGTGTGCATTTCGCGCCCGCGGAACTGCGCGTTAACGCCTCATGTGGAGAAGGCATGCATAGGAACAGCTCAGAAAATTGAGGAGGTCATAAGTATATGGCTAAAAAATGGGTATATGCATTTACCGAAGGTAATGCAGACATGAGAAACCTGCTGGGCGGCAAGGGCGCCAACCTCGCCGAGATGACCAACATCGGTCTCCCGGTTCCCCAGGGTTTCACGATCACGACGGAAGCCTGCACGCAGTATTACGATGACGGGCGCAAGATCAATGATGAGATTATGGCGCAGGCTATGGAAGGCGTTAAGCGCATGGAGGAGATCAACGGCAAGAAGTTCGGCGATCTTCAGAATCCGCTTCTCGTATCGGTTCGTTCCGGTGCAAGAGCATCCATGCCCGGTATGATGGATACCATCCTGAACCTCGGTTTGAACGATAAGGTAGTTGCTGCAATGATTGCAGGCAACCCCGATCCGAAGTTCAAGAGATTCGTATATGACTCTTACAGACGTTTCATCCAGATGTTCTCGGACGTTGTTATGGGCGTTGGTAAGAAGTATTTCGAGCAGCTCATCGATAAGATGAAAGAGGAAAAGGGCGTTCAGTACGACGTTGACCTTACCGCTGTTGATCTGAAGAAGCTCGCCGAGCAGTTCAAGGCTGAGTACAAGAAGCAGCTCGGTAAGGAATTCCCTTCCGATCCGGTTGAGCAGCTGAAACTGGCAATTGAAGCCGTATTCCGTTCCTGGGACAACCCGCGTGCGAACGTATACCGTCGTGACAACGATATCCCTTACAGCTGGGGTACCGCAGTTAACGTAATGCCGATGGTATTCGGTAACCTGAACGACGAGTCCGGTACCGGTGTTGCATTTACCCGTGACCCTGCAACCGGCGAGAAGAAACTCATGGGTGAGTTCCTTAAGAACGCACAGGGCGAAGACGTAGTAGCAGGTGTTCGTACTCCTATGCCGATCGCGCAGATGGAGAAGGAATTCCCGGAAGCTTACAAGGATTTCATCCGCGTTTGCGGTATTCTTGAGAATCACTACCATGACATGCAGGATATGGAGTTCACCGTTGAGAACAAGAAGCTCTACATGCTTCAGTGCC
>CAMIWE010000061.1 GCA_946402335.1 uncultured Lachnoclostridium sp. | reverse complement strand
GATTGCGTCATAATCTCGACGTAATCAACGTTTTGACGCCCGACGCTAAGATTGTAGACGATTATCCGAAATATGCCGGTATGGACCGCTACGAAGCGCGTGAGGCCATTGTAAAGGACCTGCAGGCATGCGGCGCCCTTACAAAGATCGAGGACTACAGCCACAACGTAGGTACCTGCTCCCGTTGTAATACGACGATTGAGCCCCGTGTTTCCATGCAGTGGTATGTAAAGATGGAGCCCCTTGCCGGTCCGGCTATCGACGCCGTTAAGAACGGTAAGACGAAGTTCGTTCCCGAGCACTTTGACAAGACCTATTATCACTGGCTTGAAGGCATCCGCGACTGGTGTATCAGCCGTCAGCTCTGGTGGGGACACCGGATCCCGGCGTTCTACTGCGATGACTGCGGCGAGATGGTTGTTACAAAGGACAACACCGCAATCTGTCCGAAGTGCGGAAAGCCCATGCGTCAGGATCCCGATACGCTTGATACCTGGTTCAGCTCGGCACTCTGGCCGTTCTCGACCCTCGGCTGGCCCGAGAAGACGAAGGAACTTGAGTATTTCTATCCGACGAGCACCCTCGTAACCGGTTACGACATCATCTTCTTCTGGGTTATCCGTATGATGTTCTCCGGATTGGAGCATGTAGGAGAAGTTCCGTTTAAGACGGTTCTGATCCACGGCCTTGTTCGTGATTCCCAGGGCCGTAAGATGAGCAAATCCTTAGGAAACGGTATCGATCCTTTGGAAGTAATCGACAAATACGGCGCAGACGCCCTTCGGTTCATGCTGATCACGGGTAACGCGCCCGGAAACGACATGCGTTTCTATTGGGAGCGTGTTGAGGCAAGCCGTAACTTTGCAAATAAGGTTTGGAACGCAAGCCGTTTCATTATGATGAACATGGAGCAGATGGGAGAGGACGGCGCGGTTACCGCTGTTGATCCCGCAACGCTCACGGATGCGGACCGCTGGATCCTTTCAAAGGCGAACCGCCTGATTGCGGACGTAACGGACAATATGGAGAGCTTCGAGCTCGGTATTGCCGCAGGAAAGATCTATGATTTCATCTGGGAGGAGTTCTGCGACTGGTACATCGAGATGGTAAAGCCCCGTCTGTACGGAGACGACGCCGGATCGAAGAAGGCGGCCATCTGGACGCTTCGTACGGTTCTGACGACTTCCCTGAAGCTGTTGCATCCGTATATGCCGTTCATTACCGAAGAGATCTACCGTACCCTGAAGGACGCCGAGGGCGTTCTTACGGACGACACCTCCATCATGATCTCCGACTGGCCGGTATTCAACGACGCATTTGACTATCCGAAGGAAGAGGAAGCGGTAGAACTGATCAAGACTGCCGTTACCGCAATGCGCGGACTCAGAAACGACATGAACGTTCCGCCGTCAAGAAAGGCCAAGGTTTATGTTGTTTCCGAGAAGCAGCACGTTCGTGACATATTTGCCGGAAGCAAGCTGTTCTTCGCAACTCTCGGCAGTGCGTCCGAGGTAATGATCTGCAAGACCCGTGAGGGAATCGATCCCGACGCGGTTTCGGTAGTAATTCCGAACGCAACGGTTTACATGCCCTTTGCCGATCTGGTTGACATCGATAAGGAAATCGAACGTCTGACGAAGGAAAAGGAAAGACTGGAGGGTGAAGTAAAGCGCAGCAACGGTATGCTTTCGAATGAGCGCTTCCTTAGCAAGGCACCCGAAGCAAAGATCGCCGAGGAAAAGGATAAGCTTGCGAAGTATGAGGCGATGCTTGCCCAGGTTGAGGAGCGGCTTTCACATCTTCAGAAGTAATCCGCAGCCGTTTCCGTAAAGGAGACATCCCGAATCCTCCGGGGCCGATGAAATGCTTGATTTTTAATGGCAGAATTGGTATCATATACACGGTATACCCTTTTGGGGAACCGGATAGGATGCCGGTTCTGCCATTTGTCTGTAAGACGACCCGTTGGGAGGCGTAGAAATGATTAATTTTGAAGAAGAAATCGCAAAATACGGCCCGAGTCTGGAAATCAGCCAGGCAGAGGAAGCCGTGATGAGCCGCGAGATCATTGACGTAGCGGACATCATCGAAAAGATTTTGCAGGATAAAAAAGATAACTAAGGGGAGAACGGTATGATTTGTCCGAAATGCGGCGCGAATATGACCCTCAAAAAAGGTGTCTGCGCCAAATGCGGTTTCGATATTGAAGTCAACCAGAAAACCCGGAAATACTCCTGTTATTACTATAACCAGGGGCTTTCAAAAGCGCAGGTCCGTGACCTGTCCGGCGCAGTGGATATGTTAAACCGTGCGCTGAAGATCAGCAAGAAGAACGTCGATGCTAGAAACCTTCTCGGTCTGATCTACTTTGAAATGGGTGAAGTTGCCCTTGCAATCCGTGAGTGGATCATCAGCAAGAGCTATCTGGAGGAGAACAACCCGGCAACCCGTTACCTGCAGATTCTGCAGAGCAATGCGGCCAAGGTTGAGAATTACAATGTCGCGATCCGCAAATACAATGCGGCGGTCGAGCTTGCCAAACAGGGCGGCGACGATCTGGCGCTGATCCAGCTGAAGAAAGCCGTACAGCTGAACCCGAAATATGTCCGGGCATGGCAGCTGCTGGCACTGATCTATATGAAAAACGGCGATAACGACCGTGCAAGAAGGTGTTTGAAGAGAACGCTTTCCGTTGATATTGCCAATACGACGTCCATCGGATACTTAAAGGAGATCCGCAAGATCAAGCGGATGGGACGTCAGTTGCAGCTCACCGTTTCGGAGCCGGAGGTGACTTCCGAAAACGAGGAGATGAAGGGCGAAGCGAAGACGTCCATCCTTCCGAAATTCCGCTACGAAGAGGACAAGCCGGATTACCGGTCGTTCATATGTCTGTGCGTCGGCTTATTTGCCGGCATCATGTTCGTCTTCTTCCTGGTAATCCCGAGCGTAAAGGCCGGATTGCGGGAGGAGTTCAAGGAACGGCAGGTTGCGCTCGCGGAGCAGCAGTCCGGGTATCTGGCGGAGCTGGATGCCTTGGAGAAAACGAACGAATCGCTGCAGTCCAGACTCGAAATGCAGGAACTGGAACTGGAAGCCAAGCAGGACGAACTGGACAGCGCCGCCGGTAGAGCGGGCGGTGCCAATGTGTTCCGTATGGTCGATTATTATTTGAAGATGCGGAATTCGGGCGATTCCTCGCGATTGAATTTGTATATTCTTCAGACCAGACTGCGTGCCATTTCCCAGCAGGAGATGTCAAACCAGAACGTAAAGAATATCGTGGCGCTTGTAGAGAAGAGCTACCCGGATGTTTACAATGTTACGATGACGGTTGCGGAGCTGCATCAGGAAGGAACGACGCTGTTCGCAAGCGAACGGTTTGCGGACGCGCTTGAGTTCTTCGTCTGTGCATATGAGAAGTCTCCGGATAACGAAAAGAACCTGTTCTATATGGCAAGAAGCTACCAGCTGACCGGCGACGCGGTTCATGCGAAGCAGTATTTTAACGAATATAAGGAACGTTTCCCGGACGGTATTTACTCTGACACCGTTGAGCGCGAGCTGCGAAGACTGCAGTAATCCGCGGGATAATATACCGTACCGGCCGCTTTACGGCCGTACGGTTGGAAGAATGCAGGGGGAAATGTCGGACGCAGGCCGTCCGTGATTCATACGGGATGTTATGAAAAAAGATAAATTATCGGTTAAAACAATTGTGGCTAGAGTCGGCATCGTAATCGGATTTACGGTGCTTTTTCTCGTTATCGCGCTGCTTTCGGTTTTGTGTATCGTGAATTACGGACCGAGCGAACGCGCACATAAGCTGTTTGTAAAGTCCGTGCGCGAAACAAGCGCCATCGGATTCCTCGCAGACTGGTTCACGACAAAGGATGAGCTGGAGCGGATTATCCGGGAGAATTCGATTGAAGAGATTGAAGAGATCACGAACGTGGAGCTGATCCATATTCCGACACAGACACCGGCCGGGCCGACGACGCCTCCGGAGCCCGTGAAAATCATCGAATACCTGGAAAACGGCGAGGAAAAGGTTGTCACGAAGGCGAGTGACGGCCATATTTACGACCATCTTGTTTCCGACGAGGACGGCATTATTATCTGCGAAGTGTTCGGATCCACCTACCGCGGACATATGATGATCGTTCTGGACCCGGCGAGAGTATTTGTCGGCGTGTGCAAAAACGTCGGCAATCCGAATGCTTCCGGGCAGAAGGTTTCGCAGATCATGGAGCGTTACGGCGCGATTGCGGCGACCAACGCCGGAGGCTTTGAGGACCCGAACGGACAGGGTTCCGGAACGGTACCGCTCGGATTTGTCTACTCCGAAGGAGAGCGCGTATACAGCGGCGGACCCGATCTCTTGATCGGATTTGATAAGAATAACGTTCTGGTAGTCGGACAAATGTCAACGAGCAAGGCCGACTCCCTCGGAATCCGCGACGCGGTTACATTCCGCCCGGCTTTGATCGTAAACGGACAGCCGGCGCAGATTTCCGGTACCGGCGGCGGACTGAATCCCCGTACGGCCATCGGACAGCGTGAGGACGGCGCCGTGCTGCTTTTGTGCATAGACGGACGGCAGGCCAATTCCCTTGGGGCCACGTATGCCGATCTGATTGAAATATTCCTGGATTTCGGCGCAATCAATGCTGCCAATCTTGACGGCGGAAGCTCCGCGCTCATGATGTATAAGGGGAAGGACGTTTCCAGCCGTTCCAACCTGATCAGCGACCGGTATCTGCCGACCACGATCCTGGTGAGGTGAGCATATGAGAAGACGAAGGAAATCCATAGGCCGTTTCTGGACGGGAATTATAATATATGCTGCGGTGTTCCTGCTTGCCCTGCTTGTCATGGACGAGCTGCTCTGGACGAAACTGGAGCACTATGAAGTCACTGAAGAGAAGAAGGAACAGGAGCAGCGAGCGAAGATTGAAAAGGTGGCAAAGGAGCGGATGCTCACGGTAACTCCGACGCCCACCCCGCTGCCGACACCCGTTCCGATCATCATGGAAACGGTTAAGCTTGTCAAACCGATTGAAATGAAATGCTATATCGACGGACAGGAGTACACGGAAGGGGTCTGGGCCCCCGAAGAGGACCGCGAGACATTTGCCAATCTGATTGCCGTAACCGGACAGTATCCCGAATACAAGGGCGTTCTGGACGGCCTGATTCCGCAAAGGGAAAGCACCGTCGTGACGATCGAGAAAGGAAAGACCGTCTGCTTTTTGGACCGTGACGGGACCTTCCTGACACCGGGGGAATCCACCTCGGAGATTGAAGTAGACGGACAGATGCGCCGGATTCGGCAGTTGACCTGCCCGTATTACAACAATATGTCGGAATACGAAACACTTACGGAAAAGGGATTTGATTTCCTCTTAAAGTTCTGCCTGTTCTGCTCGAACGATAAGAAGGCAGACGAGATGAAGCCTTATTTTCCGAAGGATTCCCAGTACTATAAGGTGATCGCGTCGCTCGATAACAGCTGGTTTAACAAGCATGCCAAGCCTCCGACCTATACGGACAAGACCGTCCGCGATTATATCGGATTTAACGATTCCCTGGTTTATATGGACCTGTCGATGCATCAAAGCTTCGTAGCCTCCTGGACTGGACAGCAGTTTGATACGGATGTGGAGCATCCGGTCTGGTTTGTAAAGATCGGCGACGAATGGAAGGTTGCATCCATCATCTTCAGCAGTCAGAATACCAATGTTTCGGATGACAACGACGCCGAGAACTGACAGCACTTATCCGGTAATAAGACGCCGGTGAAACCGGTTTATAAGAAAAAGAAAACCCCGTCGGTTCCCATGCATAAAACATGGGAACGGGCGGGGATTTTTTGTGGAAGCAAGGGGGCTCGAACCCCTGACCTTTCGCGTGTGAGGCGAACGCTCATCCCGGCTGAGCTATGCTTCCTCCTGATCAGTCGCCGGCGTCAAAGTGCTCCAACAAAGAGCCTTTGGCAATCGGCTTGGTATCGCCGTGCCGGACGAAGGACATCGTGATAAACGCAAGCACCATAAACCCGAAGGAATACGGGAACAGCGTGCGGTAGGAAACATGCTCCAAAAGGGCACCGGAGGCGATCGGCGTGATTACCTGGGCGGCCATGGAAAATGTGTAATAGTAACCGGTAAACCGTCCGATGTCTCCCGAACTGCACATGTCGACTACCATCGGCAGCGAGTTGACGTTGATCGCGGCCCAGCCGATACCGATCAGCATAAAGAAGAGAACGGCGGTAATGTGATAGGAAGTATAGAAGAACAGTGACGCATAGCTGGCGGCCATAAGCACGACGCCGGCAAGGATCACTTTCTTACGCCCGATTTTTCCGGAAATGATACCGATGGGCAGGTAGCTGATAACGGCAGCTACAGACGCAATCAGCAGGCAGTCGGCATAATCGCTTCCGATGCTCCACATCTCGGTCGTATAACGCGAAAATGCGGTCGTAACGGCGTTGTAGGCGATATACCAGAAGGCCACGGAAAGAAGCAGGAAGATCAGGCTCTTAAATACCGGACGCGGCAGTTTGCCGGGCTTAACATTCTCAGCGGATTCCGTAACCTCGGGATCCATGGAGATTCCGGCTTCCTTACATTCCTCATTGACCTTAACGAGCAGCTTCTTCTCATGAATGAACAAAGCAAGGATGATAAGGCTTACGATCATCAGGCCGGCAATCGAGAGAAACAGCGGCAGATAGGACGGCTTGTCCTGGGCCTCTCCGCCGAGTATTTTAATCATTACAAGCGCATAGATAAAACCTACCGCACCCATCAGGTTGATCACCGCATTGCCTTTGCTGCGGAGCGGGGGCGGAGTCAGATCCGGCATCAGCGCTACGGCAGGAGAGCGGTAGAAACTCATGGAAAGAAGCAGCAGGAAAAGCACGATCATGAACACCGGAAGATTCCCGGGGCGGTCCTGCGTGTGGAGAATGAGTAACAGGGCGGCGGAAAGAACCGTGCCGATATAAATGAACGGCGAGCGCTTTCCGAAGCGCGAATTGCAGCGGTCTGACCAGACGCCGAAAAGGGGAAGGAGAAACAGGGCCAGAACATTGTCGATGGCCATAATGGCACCGGTCATGGTCTCCTTCAGGCCGAATGTGTACTTTAAGATTAACGGAATGATGCTGTCATACATCTGCCAGAAAGCAGAGATGGAGAGAAAGGCAAATCCAATCAGGATTGTCCGTTTAGTACGCAGTTTCATAGAAACCTCCGGCGGATTATTCTCGAACATATTCAGTATAACCGATTCAAACCGAAAGGAAAAGAGATTTTTTTTACGAAAAAAGACCAAAGAAAAATTATCCGTATAAGGGAAGCAGCCACCAAAGAATTCCTTGCCAGAAATTCTTTGATGGCTACTCCCCGCGCGTAATATAAAGAGGATAGAAAACCTGCAAATTCATTACCGGAGCGTGTAAACGTTCTTTTAAAAAAACTCCGGACCGGAGGCTATACCTCCATTTAGGTTCCATTTGCAAAAAGCATAGCACAACGTTTCGGAAAATGCAAATAAAATGTTGTATTTTATCAAAAAAATGTCATTTATCATATGCAAACGGGTTAAGAAATTTAAACGAAAACAAATATTGATATCACATCTGCTTTTTTACGATCGTATATTCGTTTCCGTACTGGAAATACGGACACTCAAAGTGATGTCCCGCGAGGAAATGTGCCATCTCGTCTTCATCGAGATCCTTGGAGCAGACATAGCACTCATAGTCCTCGTCATATTCATAAAACATGCAGTATTCGCAATTGGACGGTATCTTTCCCATAGTAGTTTGGTTCCGGATCTGCGGACTCCTTTCCGACAATCAGTTGTTGGCTTCTCCGCCGGGCGGATTGTCCTGCCCTCCCTGTGACGGTGGAACATAGGTCGAGGTATGAATCTTGCAGACCTCTTTCTGCTCGGGCTTCATGATATACGGAGTATCCCAGGTCCCGCCGTGATCGGTCGTGGACTTTTCCTCTTCCTTGATGATGAAAAGCGTGTCGACAGCATTCGGACAGTACTCGCTTGCGGTGCAGTTGCTGTCCTGACAGATCTTCACGACTTCGTGGCAGGTGCAGTATTCCTTCGGCACGGTAGCGGAATCGAATTCCTCCGACATGGAGAATGTGCTTCCGTCCGCCTGCTTCATGTCACAGACGCCTTTGACGGCGAGCTTGCCGCATTTCGTGCATACAGTCGCACTGGTGATGTTCTTCGGCTTTGAAAAAGATTTGTTCTTTAAGCCCTTTGACAGATGAACCTGTTCCATGATATTGGTCCAGAGGGTTCGGAAATAGTATTTGTCGCTTCCGTTCTGCTCCAGGTTGTCGTCGAAACCGCTCCAGATTGACGCACAGTAATACGGCGTGAAACCAACGAACCAGAGGTCTACGTTGTCATGCGCGGTACCGGTCTTTCCGGCAACGGTGACGCCGGCTTTCTTGAGACGGCAGCTGGTGGCGGTACCCTTGGTCGTCGTATCTACCATGGCGCTCGTAAGCAGGTAGGCGGTGGATTCCTTCATGGCGGAAACCTTAGCGGTGTTCTCGCGGCTCAGAATCTTCTTTCCGTTATGATCGAGAATGTAACGGTAGTAGCTCGGTTTAATATAGTTGCCGCGGTTTGCGATGGCGGCATAGGCTGCGGTCATCTCAAGAACGGAGCAGCCTACCGAGAGACCGCCGAGGGCGATGGCACAGTTGTAATCGGAAATACCGTCGCTGGTATCGGTATCGATACGGCTGAAGCCGAGCTTTAACAGATAATCAACGGCGACACGCGGGCCGACGCGCTCAAGGCATCGTACCGCAACGACGTTCAGGGACTGGTAAATACCGGTACGGATCGGCTGATAGCCGCGGTAGCCTTCTTTGCCGGGTCCGTTATCATACCAGTTGACAACCTGCTTTCCGCCGCCCGGATAGGTGTGGTAGCAGTCGTCAAAGGTGGTCGCAAGGGTAAGTCCGGTTGCGTCAAGAGCCGGAAGGAAGGAGGCAAGAACCTTAAAGGTGGAACCTGCCTGACGGAACGTACGGCTGGCACGGTTCAGAACACGGTCGCCGACTTTCTCGCCTCGTCCGCCGTACTGGGCAACGACGGCACCGGTTGACTGGTCCATGATAACCATGGCGCATTGCGGTCCGAGCGTGATCGTGCGGGATTCCTGAACGACAAATTCCTCGCTCGGATGCGCCGCACGGAATTCCTTCTTCATGGCGTCCACAAACTCGTCCAGTTTGGATTCGAGATAATTGCGGTCGGTTGTATAAACGCTGAGGATCGCGCCGGCGGAACTCTTATGAACCGACAGGGCGTTGGAATCCTTATGCGCGTTATAATACGTAACAAAATCCTTCAGGTGATAATGCTGGGAAATCGTTCCGCCGAGTCCTACAAGGGACAGGGCATATTGCGTGGAAATCTGGTAATAGGAACCGGCTTTTCCGAGGGCAGGGAAGGATTTTTCATCGGTAAAGTAGCTGTCCATGATGCCCTGAATGCCCTGGTCCTGCGTCGTATAAATCTGCAGTCCGCCGCTGTAAAGAAGTTCCGAAGCTTCGCTGGAGGAATATCCGGCGCTCTTTAAATCGGCAAGAACCTGGTCGATCAGACCTTCGACAAAGTAGGAGTTGTATTCCGTACCGTTGTCAATCTTCATCTGGTTACGCTGCTGGATGCGGGCGTAAACGTCCTCGGAGTCCTCAAGGGCTTCCTGGTATTGCTCGTCCGTACAGAATCCGTTCTCGTGCAGGTTCTTCAGGCAGTCCAGACGACGCTGCGCGTTCTTGTCCTGATCCTTTAACGGATTGGCAAGGGAAGGAGACCATGCGATCGGAGCCAGAACGGCGGCTTCGGAAATGGTCAGCTCTGCGGCGGATTTGCCGAAATAAGACTGCGCGGCCTTTTCGATTCCGTATGCGCCGTTACCGAGGTTGATCGTATTCAGGTAATACTCGAGAATCGTATCCTTGTCCATGCGGTACTCAAGCTGGACGGCGAGATACTGCTCCTGAACCTTTCGAAGAACCTTATCAATCGGGGATTTTTCATTACCGCCCTTGAATACCTGGTTCTTAAGGAGCTGCTGTGTGATCGTGCTGGCGCCGTAATCAAGACTCCGTTCCTTCAAAACGGAATAGGCGGCACGGAAAATACCACGTACGTCGATTCCGGAGTGCTCATAGAAACGCTCGTCCTCCATTGCAACGAAACAGTTGCGCACGGAATCCGGGATCGTGGAAATGTCAACGCGGACACGGTTTGCGCCGGCCGAGGAAAGTTCCTTATCCATCTTCTTGTCGTTGGAATAGAAGAGGAAGGTGGAATATTTCTCAAAGTCTTTGTTTACTTCGAAGATCGTGTCAACGTCCGGGGATTTGGAAATGATTCCCAAAACGCCGCCGTATGCCGAATACGATCCGACGATCACGCACATGGCAACGATAACGACTGCGACACGCAGAAGCAATACATAAATCAGGGAACGAAGCTTGGCCGGAAACGACCTTGCCTCCTTCTGCAGTTTGTTCAGATTATGACGACTGAAATCCATCATGGTTCGTACATCCTCACATTTTTGAAAAAGAAATTAACGGAAAAGCCCCCACGGCTATAATCCTTCAACATATAAGTATAACACAACGGGACGGATTTGGCAAATCCGTCCCGCTTTCAAACTGTGAAAAATCCGTTAAATAAGATTGTAGGTTTCTTTGCGTTCCTTTAAATAGTAGAAAATCAGGAAGCAGCCCATAACCAGGAATCCGCCGATCGCACCGCCGATATGGGCCGAGAAATCGATTTTTGCATCGTCGTTTCTCCCGAAGAAGACGGAAATCAGGTTTCCGACTACCGCGAAGAATACGAGCACGTCCCAGAACGGAAGCGGGTCTGCATTCCAATAGGCATCCATCGTTTTGGCAATGGTAAGACGGAATGCTACGGCTCCGGCCAGTGCGAAAATGGCACCGGAGGCGCCCGCACTCAATACATTCTGCGCTCCGCCGCTTGCAAACCGGTAATATAACAGGGAGGTAACACTCCCGATCAGTCCGCCGAAGATGTAGACGCAAAGATACATCGTCCGGCTGACGCGGCGTTCCAGGTAAAAGCCGATGACGGCCAGTGCCGCCAGGTTACAAAGCAGATGCAGTTCGTCCTGGTGAATGAACATGCTGGTGAAAAGCCGCCAGTATTCGCTTTCCTCAATCGTCCACTCCCATCCGGAAGCGTAGATGTCCCAAAGTTTATTGATGCCGTCCTTGCCGCCCATGGAAAGGGGAATCACATAGCACAGAATATTGATCGCAAGAAAGATGATCGTAAAATAACAGGTAATAAAGCTGTCCGCGCAGTCCGCCATAAAGCTCTCTGATTTGGCCGGCTTTAACGTCCGGTAACGGACAATCTCCTTGCCCTCAGGGTCTTTCTTTCCGGGGTTTAAGATCGTATCCTCCTCCGTAGAGAGCGTCTTTACCATTTCCGCGCGCATGCCGCAGTAGTCCTCCGGCTGCTCGGTCCGGACGATGACCTTGCCGTTCGGCGTAATGATCCAGTAATGGGTTCCGTCGGCCAGAAGGGCATATTTCGCGAATTCCGACGTGACGAAGAGGGTCAGGACACGAACGTCGTCCCAGGCGGACGGGAACTGCTGCTGGACCGACATGAAGGTATCAAAATACTTTTCTTTCGAGAAGTCCTTATACCGGTCTCCGTCAATCAGGATGATCGCATGCTCGTCGCGTCCTTCTTTTAATACATAAACCGGAAAATCCGAAGACAGCTCCTCGTTCTTCTTCCAGTGGTAGTAGTCCAGAAACTGAACGACCTGTTCATACATGGTTTCTGTCCTCCTTCGTCAGATTATCAATATATCTATTATAACCGATAGAATGCAGTTAGTAAAGAAAAGGATGGCCGGAAAATGTGCTTTTACAACAGCTCGCAGCCGTCGTCCGAAAGCGAATAGGAAACCGGGTCCCCGGCCGTGCACTGTGCCCTGCCCGCAGTGGCATCGCTTAAATCGGACAGAAAGCGTCCGACTTCCCCGGGCGGAAGCAGAACGGTGGCGGTAACGGTATCCGTATATTCGGTGGAAAGAACCGGATACGAGCCGTTGCCCGCAAGAAACAGTAATTTGCCGATTCCGTTATAGTCGGTTACGACGTTTACCGGAATGCCGGTCTTCTTCTCGGCAATAATGCAGTTTTTAAGGCCTTCGGTAACGGCGTCACGGTATGCCCTTGACAGTCCGCCCGTTCCCAAAAGGATTCCGCCGAAATACCGCGTAACGACAACACAGACGTTACGGACTTCCGCGGAAAGAAGGGCGTCCAACATCGGTCGTCCGGCCGTGTGCGGCGGCTCCCCGTCGTCATTGGCCCGCGTCAGTTCCGCCCCGTCCCCGATCACGAATGCGGAGCAGTTGTGGCGGGCGTCCCAGTAGCGCTTTTTGGTGCACTCAATGAACTCCCTTGCTTCCTCTTCGGTTGTGACGGGACAAAGCGTGGCAATAAAGCGGGATTTCTTTTCGACAATCTCGCCCTGTCCGCCTTCCTTCAGATACCGTATGGTGTCGCTCAATGCTTCGGTTCCTTTCCGGCAAATGCTTACAGTTGTCATCTGCCCGATAAAGTGGTATAATAAACTCTGTGTGAGTACCGGCCGGGACTACCGTTTCACAAAACGGTTCTGCTCCCCGTCGTAACGGAAGCCGGAATCGGCGAGCTTCTTAAGAAGCTCTTCCCGATCGACGTCTTCCGAAAGGCACAGATCGTCAAGATTTTCATAAAAATCCCGTAAGCGGGTATTGATAACGGACACAAGCATGTCCGGATCGTTTGGTAAGTACATATCAATCCTCCTTATATGGGCGGCGGTATCCGCCGAGAAAACTATAGCATATTTTCCGCGAAAAGACAATGCGCACGGAAGGAGCGGGACGGATGGATCTGTTTGATTACATACAGGAGAACGCGGCAGCAAAACAGGCACCTTTGGCGTCACGCATGCGGCCGTCCACCCTGGACGAAGTCGTAGGACAATCGCATATCATCGGCAAAGACAAGCTCCTGTACCGCGCCATTGCCGCGGACCAGCTCCGTTCGGTCATCTTCTACGGACCGCCCGGAACCGGCAAGACGACGCTTGCCAAAGTAATCGCCAATACCACAAAGGGACTGTTCCGTCAGATCAATGCGACCTCGGCCGGCAAAAAGGACATGGAAGAGGCCGTCGCCGACGCAAAGCGGATGCTTGCCACGGAAGGAAGGCGCACGGTTTTATTCATCGATGAGATCCACCGTTTTAACAAGGCACAGCAGGATTATCTGCTTCCGTATGTGGAGGACGGTACGGTGATCCTGGTGGGCGCGACTACCGAAAACCCGTATTTCGAGGTGAACGGGGCTTTGATCTCCCGTTCGATCATTTTCGAGCTGAAGCCCTTAACGAAAGAGGATGTCGAAGCGCTTCTCAAGCGTGCCGTTTCGGATACGGAGCGGGGAATGGGCCTTTATAATGCGGAGATTACCGACGAAGCGGTTTCCTTTATCGCCGACGTGGCAAACGGCGACGCGCGGAAAGCATTGAATGCACTTGAGCTCGGCGTACTGACGACGACGCCCGATGCGGACGGGGTTACGCGGATCACGCTTGCGGTAGCCCAGGAATGCATTCAGAAGCGTGCCATCCGTTACGACAAGGACGGCGATAACCATTACGATACGATTTCGGCTTTTATAAAGAGCATGCGGGGTTCGGATCCGGATGCAGCGGTATACTACCTGGCACGGATGTTATATGCCGGCGAGGAAGTCACATTTGTCGCAAGAAGAATCATGATCTGCGCGGCAGAGGACGTCG
>CAMIWE010000060.1 GCA_946402335.1 uncultured Lachnoclostridium sp. | reverse complement strand
ACGCTTCCGATCGGCGAATTTGCCATCGGAACCAACACGACGGCATACGAGATGGGCATCAAATACGACATTCAGGATAAGCTTCAGATTCTGATTGCCGAGAAGACCGGTCCGCATTTTGCGGTGGGCGACACCTGTTACAGCCATTCCGAGGACAAGGCCGTATATAACCCGGACGGCAAGGAAATCATTGCCCGCGAGAACGAGGTCAGCGCCCTTCGTAAGACCGACCCGGAGAACGCTTATATGAACTGCCATACGGACATTACGATCCCGTATGACGAGCTCGAGTCCATCACTGCGCATACGCCGGACGGCAAATGCTACGACATCATCCGGAACGGCCGGTTCGTGGTACCGGGTACCGAGGAATTGAATGCGCCTCTTGAGCGCCTGCAAAAAGCAAAGAAGAAATGAGAATATGCTCCGCAAACCGGAAGGTAATGCGGAAATGATAACAGGTTCCGCGGCCTGACGGCCGGGAGAAAGAAAGGATAAAGAGATGGCTAAAGTTGGAATTGTAATGGGCAGCGATTCGGATCTGCCGGTAATGAAGAAAGCAGCGGAGATGCTTGAAAAATTCGGCATCGATTACGAAATGACGATCATTTCGGCACACCGTATGCCCGACGTATTCTTTGATTATGCAGGCACCGCTAAGGAGAAGGGTTTTGACGTGATCATCGCAGGCGCAGGCGGAGCCGCACATCTGCCCGGCATGTGTGCGGCGATCTTCCCGCTTCCCGTAATCGGTGTGCCGATTCACACAAAGACGTTAAGCGGCGTTGATTCGCTTTACTCGATCGTACAGATGCCTTCCGGTATTCCGGTTGCAACGGTTGCCATTGACGGCGCGGCCAATGCCGGTATTCTTGCAGCAAAGATGCTTGCCATCGGCAATCCGGAGCTGCTTAAAAAGATTGAGGCTTATAAGGACGAGCTCAAGGCAGGCGTTATGGCCAAGAAAGAGAAAATCGAAAAGATCGGCTTCCGTGAATACATGGGCTGATTTTGGAAGATTCGACGGCCGGAACTAATAAGTCTATTAGAATCGCTTATAAGTTGCATTAAGGAATAATGTTACATTTCCGCCATAAAGTATGTTATACTGATAACCGCGGAAGATAACCGGCGGCGTTTCGGGAGTTTGTTTCCGTCACGACGCCGGAATTTATGAGATAAATAAGGAGAATCTGTATGGATTACAAGAACGCTGGTGTGGATATTGAAGCCGGATATAAGGCTGTGGAACTGATGAAGAAGCACGTGAAAGAGACGATGCGCCCCGAAGTACTCGGCGGACTCGGAGGATTCTCCGGCGCATTTTCCCTTGACCGCTTTATGAGCATGAAGCATCCGACACTGGTGTCCGGTACGGACGGCGTCGGCACGAAGCTGAAGCTTGCATTTTTGATGGATAAGCATGATACGATCGGTATCGACTGCGTTGCCATGTGCGTAAACGACATTGCGTGCGCCGGCGGTGAGCCGTTGTTCTTCCTTGACTATATTGCTTGCGGAAAGAACTATCCCGAGAAGATCGCGACCATCGTTAAGGGTGTTGCGGAAGGCTGTAAGCAGGCCGGCTGCGCACTGATCGGTGGTGAGACGGCCGAGATGCCCGGTTTCTATCCTGAGGACGAGTACGACCTGGCCGGATTTGCCGTAGGTATCGTTGATGCAGACGACATCGTAAGCGGGGCAAATGTGAAGAAGGGTGACACCATCATCGGTATTGCATCAAGCGGTATTCATTCGAATGGTTATTCCCTTGTTCGTAAGGTTTTCGATCTTCGTGAGCAGAGTCTGAACCGCTATTGCGAGTCTCTTGGAATGACGCTCGGCGAGGCACTCCTTACGCCTACCAAGATTTATGTTAAGGCACTGGATTCCGTTAAGAAGGCCGGCGTTACCGTGAAGGCCTGCAGTCATATCACCGGCGGCGGATTCTATGAGAATATTCCGAGAATGCTTCCCGACGGAAAGCATGCCATGATCCGTAAGGACAGTTACGAAGTTCCTCCGATCTTTGATCTGCTCCGTGTAAACGGCAACATCGAAGAGAAGATGATGTACAACACATACAACATGGGTATCGGTATGATGATCGCAGTAGATCCCTCCAAGGCGGATACGGCGATCAAGGCATTGAAGCAGGCCGGTGAGACGGCTTACATTGTCGGTGAGATCACTGACGGCGAGAAGGGAATTACGATATGCTGAATGTAGTAGTACTCGTTTCCGGCGGCGGAACGAATCTGCAGGCGATCATCGATGCCGTTAAGGACGGCAAGATTACCAATACGAAGCTTTGCGGCGTAATCAGCAACAAGCCCGATGCGTATGCTCTCATAAGAGCGGAGCAGAACGGCATTCCGGGCGTCTGCGTATCCCGTAAGGCATACGAGACGCGTGCGGAGTTCGAGGACGCGCTGCTTGCGGCAGTGGATAAGTTTAACCCGGACCTGGTCGTTCTGGCGGGATTCTTAGTAATCCTTCCCGAGAAGATGACCGAGAAGTATTCGCACCGGATCATCAACATCCATCCGTCCCTGATCCCTTCGTTCTGCGGAGACGGTTATTACGGACTGCATGTACATGAGAAAGTGCTTGCAAGAGGCGTAAAGGTGACCGGCGCCACGGTACATTTTGTGGATGCGGGAACCGATACCGGCCCGATCTTACTCCAGAAGGCGGTGGATATCCTTCCCGGAGATACCCCCGAGGTTCTGCAGCGCCGCGTGATGGAGCAGGCGGAATGGATCATCCTTCCGAAGGCCATCAATGCGATCGCAAATAACCGCGTTAAGGAAGTCGGCGGGGCGTTCTTTGTGGAGGAGTAAGTGGATTTATCCGAAACAGACATGTTGTATCGGCATGTAAAGCGAATGAGTATTTTGGAACGATCATGAATTGTGCCCGGGCGGCACAATTCGTTTATAAAAAGGAGAACGATCATGAAGGTTTTGATTGTCGGCGGAGGCGGACGTGAGCATGCCATCGCATGGAAAGTAAGCCAGAGCAAGAAAGTGGACAAGATTTATGCGGCTCCCGGCAATGCCGGAATCGCCGAGATCGCGGAATGTGTTCCGATCGGCGTGATGGAGTTCGATAAGCTTGTTGCATTTGCCAAGGAAAAGGAGATCGACCTTACGGTCATCGGACCGGACGATCCGTTAGTTGGCGGCGCTGTAGACGCATTTGAGGCAGCCGGACTTAGGGTATTCGGACCGAGAGCCAATGCGGCAATCCTCGAGGGCAGCAAGGCTTTCTCCAAGAATCTGATGAAGAAATACGGCATTCCGACCGCGGCTTACGAGAACTTTACGGATGCGGAAGCAGCCATGGAATACCTGAAGACCGCGAAGATGCCGATCGTTTTAAAGGCGGACGGACTGGCGCTCGGCAAGGGCGTACTGATCTGCAATACCCGCGAAGAGGCTATGGCGGGCGTTAAGGAAATCATGCTTGACAAGCATTTCGGAAATGCCGGCAATACGATGGTTATCGAGGAATTCATGACCGGTCGTGAGGTTTCGGCCCTGTTGTTCTGCGACGGAACGAATATCGCTCCGATGACGAGCGCACAGGATCATAAGCGCGCAGGAGACGGCGATACCGGTCTTAATACCGGCGGCATGGGCACATTTTCCCCGAGCCCGTTCTACACAAAGGAAATCGAGCAGTACTGCATCGATAACATCTATAAGCCTACGATGGCGGCAATGCGCAAGGAAGGAAGACCGTTCCACGGCGTTATGTTCGTTGGTCTCATGCTGACGCCCGACGGCCCGAAGGTACTTGAGTACAATGCCCGTTTCGGCGATCCCGAGACGCAGGTTGTGCTTCCCAGAATGGAAACGGATATCGTGGATGTTTTCGAGGCCTGCATCGATGGCAAGCTCGCTGATATCGACCTTAAATTCGATAACGGCGCGGCGGTTTGCGTGGTACTTGCTTCGGACGGCTATCCGCAGAAGTACGAGAAGGGACTTCCAATCAGCGGTTTGAAGGATTTCAACGACGCTGACGGAGAGTACGTATTCCATGCCGGAACGAAGTTCGGCGCGGACGGCTCGGTTCTTACGAACGGCGGCCGCGTGCTCGGCGTTGTGGCAAAGGCCAGCGACCTGAAGGCAGCCAGAGCGAAGGCGTACAAGGCAACCGAGAAAATTACATTTGCCAACAAATACATGCGTCACGACATCGGTAAGGCAATCGACGAGGCGTAATAAATCGAATCATCCAAAAGGAGGAATGCATGATGAAAAGAAGAATAATAGCATTGCTCCTTTTCTGTTTCATTGGGCTTATCGGATGCGGCAGAAAGGAGACTGCCCCCTCAGATAATTCTTCTTCTCTGACGGAATCGCCGACGGAAGGGCTGGCTCCGACAGCGAATGCACCAACCGAAGAAGTTTATCCGACGCCAACACCCCTTATCTGGAGATCGGACGACCGAGAGTATACGGTTGTGAGAAATGATGCCGATAAGGCGCTCTATTTTGATTTCGAAACTTTGAATCAGGCGGCAGAGCTGGTCGTGATCGGTTCCTTTTCCGATGATGCGACGCAGGTGGTAAAGACGACATATTCCGAAGAATTCGGAAAGGATGTTATCTATAACGGGGTCTCAACCAACACGTTTACAATTGATCGGGTGTTAAAAGGAACGCCGGAGGGCGAGACGATTCGCATATCGCAGCGCTATGTGTTTGATGAAGAGTTCGGGCAGCTGATTTCCTTCGGAGACATGACGCCGATGGAAAAGGGCAGCAAATGGATTTACTTCCTCATTTATTCCCCGCAGGAGCAGGTTTACTACGCTGCCGGAGATTATACAGGCAGGTATCCGTACCGTAATATTTTACTATCCGAGCTGGAAAAGGAGAGTTATACGCCTGCGGAAATCGGACTGTTCAGTCCGTATATGTTCGCCCGGATCTATCCGGTATATCAGAAGGTTTTAGAGTATTATCAGATTGTGATTGAATAACAGAAGGACATTTTTATAAGTCATAAAAAGCGGCAGCGGTTTATCCGTTGCCGTTTTTGGAATTTCAGGGCACTTTAACTTGACTTGAATTAAGTTAAAAGTTAAAATGCCGAGACGGAGTCGTGCGAGATCTGCATCTGTCAGAATGTGTCGCGGCGTATCTGTCGGAAACAGTTGAAAAAACGGCGGAATATGGTACAATAGTTCAGAATAGGGTTATCTCGAATTGTCAGATAACGGACGAATGCAATAAGCCCTCGTGAGGGCTTTCGATAAAGGACGGCACATGGAACAGGAAGGCGTAAGAATCAATAAATACTTAAGCGACGCAGGCGTATGCTCGAGGCGGGAAGCCGACCGGCTGATTGAGGAAGGTGTTGTTACCGTGAATGATGAGGTGGCAACGCTCGGAACGAGAGTCATACCGGGACAGAAGGTTAAGGTGCGCGGCAGGGAAGCGACGCTTACGAAGAAGGACGACAAAGTCGTTCTTGCCTTTCATAAGCCGAGAGGCGTTGAGTGTACTTCGGACCGCAGCAATCCCGACAATATCATTGATTATATCCACTATGACAAGCGGATTTATACGGTAGGCCGGCTTGATAAGAACTCAAGCGGACTGATCCTTTTAACGAACGACGGAGATCTTGCAAACCGCATTGCAAAAGCCGGCGAAGGCCATGAGAAAGAGTATCTGGTGCGTGTTGACAAGCCGCTGACGCCGGAGTTTTTATACAGCATGGCGCACGGGGTTCCGGTGCTTGGCAAAAAGACCGCGCCGTGTAAGGTGCAGCAGATCGGCGAGTGCTTCTTCCGGATCGTTTTGATCCAGGGCATGAACCGTCAGATCCGCCGCATGTGCGAATATCTCGAATATAAGGTGGTCGCGCTGAAGCGTGTCCGCGTCATGAATATCCTCCTTGGGGACCTGCCGAGCGGAAAGTACCGCGAGGTTTCGCCGAAGGAACTGAGTGAACTTAAGAAACTGTTGTAAGAAACAGGAGAAGGTATGGACAAGAAACAACGCATAACCGAACTGGTCGCAATTCTCGATAAGGCAGCACGTGTATACGAGCAGGAAGACCGCGAGATCATGTCGAACTTCGAGTACGACGCGCTCTATGATGAGCTTAAGGCGCTCGAAGAGGAAACCGGTTTCGTGCTTTCGAACAGCCCGACGCAGCATGCGGGGTATGAGATTCTTTCGGAACTTCCGAAGGAACGTCATGAAAGCCCGATGCTTTCGCTTGATAAGACAAAGGAACGCGATGCGCTGGTCAGCTGGACAGGCGATCATGAAAGTATCCTTTCCTGGAAGATGGACGGCCTGACGGTTGTTCTTACGTATCGCGACGGAGATCTTTTTAAGGCCGTTACGCGCGGTAACGGAGAGATCGGCGAGGTAATTACCAACAATGCCCGTGTATTCAAGAATATCCCCCTTAAAATCGCTTACAAAGGCGAACTTGTGCTCCGCGGCGAGGCCGTAATCCGTTACAGTGATTTTGAGCAGATCAATGCGCAGATCGAAAAGGACGAGGACCGCTACAAGAACCCGCGTAACCTCTGCAGCGGAACGGTAAGACAGCTGAATAACCGCATTACGGCGGAACGGAACGTGTATCTGTTCCCATTTGCCCTGATCAGCATGGACGGGGCGGACGGATTTGCGACCCGCGAGGAGCAGCTTAACTACCTTCGCGAGCTCGGCTTCGATCCGGTCGAATACAAGAAAGTCAACCGAAGCAACATGCTTGAGACGATTCAATGGTTCGCCGACCATGTGGCAACCAATGATTTTCCGTCGGACGGTCTGGTGCTTACATACAATGATATTGCGTACGGCAACAGCCTCGGGCGCACTGCAAAGTTCCCGAGAAACGCGATTGCCTTCAAATGGAAGGACGAGACGCGTCAGACGAAGCTTCTTGAGATCGAGTGGAGTCCGTCAAGAACCGGTCTCATCAATCCGGTTGCGATCTTTGAGCCGGTGGAACTCGAAGGGACGACCGTGAGCCGCGCGAGCGTTCATAACCTGAGCGTGATGGAAGAGCTGCAGCTCGGCATCGGCGACGAGATCATGGTTTACAAAGCAAATATGATCATTCCGCAGATTGCGGAGGACCTTACCAAGAGCGGCAATATCGAGATCCCGAAGACCTGCCCCGTATGCGGCGGTCCGACCGAAGTACGCGTGCTCCTTGAGGCAAAGGCGCTTTACTGCACCAATCCGGACTGCATCGCGAAGAAGATCAAACTGTTCAGCCATTTCGTGAGCCGTGACGCGATGAATCTCGAAGGCCTTTCGGAGATGACGATCGAGAAACTGATCGGAAGAGGCTTCGTTAAGGAGCTTGCCGATCTGTTCAAGATGGACACCCCCGAGATCCGCGAAGAATTCGTAAAAATGGAGGGCTTCGGTGAGAGGTCCTTTGAGAAACTGCTTGCGGCAGCCCGCAAAGCGCAGACCGTCAGCATGCCGAAATTCCTCTACAGTCTCGGAATTCCGGGCATCGGACTTGCGAACGCAAAGCTGATCTGCAAAGCGTTCAACTATGATCTGGATGCCATCCGGAACGCTACGAGCGAGAGCCTCGCCGACATTCCGAAGATCGGTGATGTGCTCGCGGCAAATGTAACCGCTTACATGGCCGACCCGGAGAACGCCCGAATGCTTAGCGACCTTCTTAGTGTAGTGTCCTTTGTGGCGCCTGAGGAGGTCATGGAATCGCCAATCACCGGCAAGACATTCGTTATTACCGGAGCGGTGTATCATTTTCCGAACCGCGACGCCGCAAAGGCGTATATCGAAGAGCGCGGCGGCAAGGTTGCGGGCTCGGTTTCCGCGAAAACCGATTATCTGATCAACAACGATACCGAAAGCGGATCGTCTAAGAATAAAAAAGCGAAGGAACTTGGAATTCCGATCATTTCCGAAGAGGATTTCCTCAAGCTCTGCGAAGCATAGAAAGGACAAGAAATGCCGATCAAAGTACAGAATGACTTGCCGGCAAGGCAGGTCGTAATCGATGAGAATATATTCGTTATGGATGAAAACCGCGCCATGTCGCAGGACATCCGGCCGCTGAAGATTGCGATCCTCAACCTGATGCCTCTTAAGGAGGATACCGAGGTGCATCTGCTTCGGAGCCTTTCCAATACGCCTCTTCAGCTTGATATTACGTTCCTGACTACGGCGACGTATGTCGGGAGCAATACCGCGAAGAGCCATCTGGACCAGTTTTATCTTACCTTTGACGATGTAAAGGACCAGAAATTCGACGGTCTGATCATTACCGGAGCACCGGTGGAGCAGATGGAGTTCGAGGAGGTGCTTTACTGGGATGAGCTGAAGAAGATCATGGACTGGAGCCTGACCAACGTAACGAGTACGCTGCACATCTGCTGGGGCGCTCAGGCCGCGCTTTATTACCATTACGGAATCCCGAAGATTCCGCTTCCGGAGAAGATGTTCGGTCTGTTCCGCCACAAGGTAATGAACCGCCGCGAGCCTTTGGTACGCGGTTTCGACGATGAGTTTTATATGCCGCACAGCCGTCACACGACCGTAAGCCGTGACGCGATTGCATCCAATCCGGAGCTTACGATTATGGCGGAATCGCCGGAGGCCGGCGTATTTCTTGTGATGGCAAAGGAAGGCCGGCAGATCTTCGTCATGGGTCACCCAGAGTATGACCGTATCACGCTCGATAAGGAATACAAGCGTGACCTTGCGAAGGGGCTTCCGATTGCGATGCCGAAGAACTATTATCCGAATGATGATCCGACACAAAGGCCGCTCCTCCTTTGGAGAGCCCACGCGAACACGCTTTATACGAACTGGGCGAACTACTATGTATACCAGGCGACACCTTATGATGTGGAGAGCATCGGACAATGACACGAAAGAAGTTTTTTATCACGATTGTTTCCGTTTGCATAATACTGGTCGCAGCGGAAATCGCTGTGGTGCTCGGATTATTCCGAAAGGAAAACAAGAAGAATACGGAAAAGCCGACCGAAACGGAAATTGCAGCAACGGAACAACCGAGTCCGACGGAGACCGTGAAACCGACGAATACTCCGGAACCGGCAAAGGTTCTGAAAACATTCGATGATTTTATCCCCACTCCGACGCCGGAAGCATGGGTCAATCGGATTGAGCTCTATCCGGGTGACCGCCGGATCGAAGGGACGGAAGAGGGATATTACGACGTATGGCGTCCCACCGAACAGCGGTTTTATACGATGAACGAGATGTTCTTCTGGATTGAGCCGAGAACCTATATGGATGAGCCGTTCATGTGGTCGAAGGAAGTTGACCGGAATTCTTTGGAAGGGGCAAGAATGGAAAGTACGCTTGCCGGTTTGATCAGCTATCAGTATGATCCTCGTGGAAATCTGCTTCTTCTGAAGGAAAATCCATGCTATATCTACCAGTGGGACACGAGAGAGTACAGGATTTCTTATGATGCGCTCTTTTCTCCGTATGTGACGATTGATTATAACGGATACAGTTCTCCGTATCCGATGTTAAACCACAGATATGCCTATGATACCGAAGGCCGTATCATACACGAATGGCTTGAAGAACAGGAACAATATAGCGGATGCTATTCCGAATATGGTTATCCCGAATATGTATATTATTACGGGGAGGACGGTCGTCTTGCATTACGGGAAGGATATACAAAGGACGGTGAACTTGCGGAATCGTTGTGGATGAATTATACGTTCGATGAGCAGGGAAGAATATCCTTTTATTCGGAATCAAACGAAAAACGGAACCTGCATAAGGAGTTTTTCTATGATGATAACGGTATTCTGACCGAGGTGAAGGAATATCACAGGGAGAAGAACCTCGACCGCGATATAACGAAACGCTATAATGAAAACGGAGAGCTTATCGGGATAGCGATTGACTGTCTGCTTCTGAACAACTATACGGAGTCCGGGTTTACGATAACAAACAGTTATGAGTTCACGTCTGAAACCGGACCGGACGGGCAGAGGATAAGCAGGTTTACGCTTGAAGGTGAGGACGGAAATCCGGATTATTATGTCCGGACCTATGAGTATGATGATGTCGGAAACGTAACGGAAAGAGCAACATATTCACCGGACGGGCTTCTTTTGTACCGTGAGGAAATCACATACGAACAGTTTAATGTTCCGGTCAGCAAGCTTACCGAAGCGGAGCGCATTAAACTTAAGTTATATCATTGACGGGAATCCGGCAAATGTTACATATTCTTTGATGGAAAGGAATCCGTGTGGCGCTGACAGCCGCACGAGGTAATAACATGACGTTAGAAGAAGCAAGAGAATTCTTTTCAAATGACCGGTACGCCACCGAGGCGTCGGGCATTACCATTGAGGAGGTGGGAGAGAACCACTCCGTATGCCGCATGCCTATCGGTCCCATTCATAAGAATGCGGTAGGAGGCGTGATGGGAGGCGCGGTTTACACGCTGTGCGACTTCGCATTTGCCGTAGCCACCAATGACCGGGAACACCACACCGTGACGGCGGTCAGCCAGATCAGCTATATGTCACTGGTGAAAGGCGACGTGCTTACCGCAACGGCCGATCTGATTAAGGACGGACGCCGTACCTGTTTCTTTCAGGTAACCGTTAAGGATAATCTCGGCAACCTGATTGCAATCGCAAATACAACGGGAATGCATGTTTAAAATATTTCAGGGGGAATCAGAAAATGGCAGAAATGAACGAACAGGGCGCAGTAAGCGCTATCCAGGCACCGGTTAGGCAGCCGAAGAAATTTCCGGTGAAGGGACTCCTTTATATTCTTGTGATTGTCGCACTGATCGGCGGAATCACGTACTACCGGTACTTCCTTCGCTTTGACCCGACCTTCGAAGTGAATGGCAAGGAATTCGGCCTTAAAGTTACCATTCGCGAACTGGAGGCAATCGGCCTGACCCTTTGCCAGCCGGACGGAACGATTGTTAACTCGGGTTCCATGAAGATGAATGCGCAGTCCATGATGATCAATTCGTATTATCTCGGTGTGAAGAACGGGGATCATGCAGACCTTACCGGATTCCGGGTAAGCGTTGTCAATACCGGGAAGGAAGCAGCAACCTATACGGACTGCTACATCCGTACGATTGATTATGCGCCCGAAAAGCAGAGTGAGGCCGTTTCTGTGAAAATCTGCGGAATTGATTTCTCGAAGGCCGACCGCGACAATATTAAGGAATATGTGAAGAAGGCGAAGATTCCTTTTAAGGATTCCAAGGTGGACGCGTTCCTTGACTTTAAGACTACTACGGCGGAGGGAAGCAGAGGAAATGTCGGCTTCAACCTTGCCCGGACGGACAAAAACATCAGTGTCGGATTCACGCGGAAAGATATCGGGATTAAGTTCGGAAAATGATCCGCATTGTGACATTTAACGGGTATCTCGGAGCATCCGGTGCAGAAAGTTTCTGCTTTTGCGGTTGACGGATACCGGTTAATGGTGTATAATTCAGACAACCTTAGGGGAGTAATCGACGCGGCAACGCGTGGCAAATCAACATCATGGCGGCTTCGGCAGTCTGGTTTGTCTTAAATGATGAGACTTAAGTATGGCATCCGCTGTACTTGTCTCAATAGCTTGTTAGATACGGGCAGGTACATACGGTACCTGCTCTTTTTGGCGTAAACGGTACATGCCCCGGCGCGCAGGGTGTTGGCTGTCAGACAGAAAGAGCCGAAATCTTATCAAAGGAGTAAGCTTATGAGTTTTGTGGAAATCAAAGGCGTGAAGAAAAGTTACGGAGAAGGCGAAGCGAAGACAACGGTACTGTCGGGCATCGACCTGAGTATCGAAAAAGGAGAGTTCTGTGTACTGTTAGGACCTTCGGGAAGCGGCAAATCAACGCTTCTCAACATCATCGGCGGAATTGACAGCGCCGACGAAGGCTATGTCATGATTGACGGCGAGAAGACTGCCGATATGAACGAGAAGAGACTGACGCAGTATCGAAGAGACCACCTCGGATATGTGTTCCAACTGTACAATCTGATTCCGAACCTGACCGTTCGGGAAAATGTGGAAGTCGGCGCATTCTTAAGTAAAAAGCCCCTCGATACGGATGAACTGTTAAAGACGTTAGGGCTTTATGAGCATCGGCACAAGCTTCCGACCCAGCTTTCGGGTGGCCAGCAGCAGCGTACGGCAATCGGCCGCGCGGTCATCAAGAATCCGGACATTCTTCTTTGCGATGAGCCGACAGGTGCACTCGATTACAATACCTCTAAGGAAATTCTGGCGCTCCTCGAGCGTGTCAATAAGCAATACGGCAATACCGTTATCATGGTAACCCACAACGACGCCCTTAAAAATATGGCCGACCGCGTTGTAAAGCTTCGTGACGGACGCATCCGGAGCGATAAGCTTAATGAGCAGAAGCTTCCGGTCGAAGAAATCGAGTGGTAGGAGGCGGTCACGATGAAAAATCCCATGAACCGCCGTCTTCCGCGGGAACTGAAATCCGATCTCGGCAAATATGCCGTAATCTTCGCATTTCTCGTAATGGTCATCAGCGTCGTATCCGGCTTTCTGGTGGCGGACAACAGCGTGAGCAAGGCCTATCGGGAAGGCTTCACGAAATATCATGTGGAAGACGGCCACATCTCCTTTAAGACGAGCCCTTCGGCGGAGACACTTCAGGCGGTAGCGGAAGGCGCCGGGCTTACCTGGTATGAGGCCGATTACTTTGAGGAAGCTTTGAAAGACGGCACATTACGTACTTTTCAACTGCAGGACAAGGTCAACATCCCCTGCCTGATGGAAGGAAAGCTTCCCGAAGCGAATGACGAGATTGCGATTGACCGGCTTTATGCAAGCAACAATAAATTATCCGTCGGAGATACGATAACGCTCGAAAAAGGAACGCTCCGCGTATGCGGACTGATTTCGATTCCAAATTACAGCAGTCTGTTTGCGGACAATGCAGACCTGATGATGGATTCGTTCCATTTCGGCGTTGCTTTAATGAGCCCCGAAGGGTTTACCGCATATGGTTCCGACCATATAACAGTCAGTTATGCCTGGAAATACGATACGGAGTATAAAACCGACAAGGAAGGCAATGACCGTTCCGAAAAGCTTCTTTCCGTGCTTCGTGAGGAGCTCGCGAAGGAGAATACCGACATCTTCTACCGCATATTAAAGGGAGAGAAAGATCTGGCTGTCATCGAGGTGACCGATTATCTGCCACGGATTGAGAACCAGGCAATTAACTTTGCCGGGGAAGATATGGCAGGCGATAAGGCTTCCATCATGCTCTTTCTGTACATTGTCGTGGTTGTGATGGCATTTATCGTAGCCGTTACCTGCAATAATACGATTACGAAAGAGGCTTCCGTTATCGGAACGCTTCGGGCTTCGGGTTACACAAGAGGCGAGATGATCCGACATTACATGACGCTTCCGGTACTTGTCTTTGCGGCCGGAGCCGTGGCCGGCAACGTTCTCGGATATACGCTTCTTCGGAAGTTTATGGTAAATATTTACTATACCTTGTATTCGCTTTGCTCCTATAAGACGCTTTGGAATCCGGACGCTTTCTTAGTAACGACGGTCATTCCGATCATTATCATGCTTGTGATCAACTTTCTGATCCTTGCATGGAAGATGCGGCTCGGCCCGCTAAAGTTCCTGCGAAGGGAATTGAGCGGCCGCACGAAAAAGCGTGCCCTTAGGCTGAATGAAAAGATTCCGTTCAAGAGCCGTTTCCGCATCCGGATCTTACTTCAGAACCTTTCGAACTATACGACGATGGTTGTCGGAATCATTTTGGCGGCCGCCATCATGATTTTCGGACTGATGTTCATGCCGATGCTTGACGAAGCAGGACGCCGCATTGACAAGACCGTATTCTGCGAGTATCAGTATGTTTTAAAGACGCCGAAGGAAGTAAACGACCCGACGGCGGAGCGGTTTGCGATCAAGACGCTTGAGATGCGGAAGGACGATTACAAGCCGGACGGCATTTCGATATACGGAATCTCTCCGGACAGCCAATATATAAAGACTCCCGTTCCGGCCGGCGAAGCACTTCTTTCAAACGGCTTCATGGACAAATATCACCTGAAGGCCGGCGATACGGTTTCCTTATATGACAAATTGAGCGACCGCGCCTATTCCTTTAAGGTTGCGGGAGAGTATCCCTTTGAGGGTGCGCTTTCCGTATTCGTGAACCTTTCCGACTTCAATGCGATGTTTGAAATGCCGGAGGACTACTACAGCGGCTATTTCGCGGCGCATGAGCTTACGGAGCTTGCGGCGTCCGATGTCTATATGACAATCGACAGCAAGACGTTCAGCCGCTTTATGGGGCAGGT
>CAMIWE010000059.1 GCA_946402335.1 uncultured Lachnoclostridium sp. | reverse complement strand
CGTCGATACGGCCGACATACCAGTAGAATCCGTCCTCATCCTTCCAGGCAACGTCACCGGTATGATAGATTCCGTCATGCCATGCCTCCTGGGTCCGCTCCGGATCGTTGAAGTATCCGCGGAACAGTCCGCAAGGCGTCTTCTCGTTTGTATAAATACAAATCTCGCCGTTTTCGCCGACCGGTACGGGCTTGCCGTCCGGATCGAGGATGTCGACATGATACTGCGGCGTAGGCTTACCCATGGAACCGAGTTTGCGCTTCTCACCGTACAGGTTTGCGATAACAAGCGTCGTTTCGGTCTGGCCGAAACCTTCGTGGATCCGAAGGCCGGTCTTCTCCTTGAAGACATTGTAAACCTCGGGGTTCAGAGCCTCACCGGCCGTCGTTGCATGAACGATGGAACTGAGATCGTACTTGCTGATATCTTCCTTGATCAGCATGCGGTACATGGTCGGCGGCGCGCAGAACGTCGTGATATGATACTGTGCGAACAGCGGCAGAATGTCCTCTGCATGGAAACGGTCAAAGTCATATACAAATACGGGTGCCTCGCAGAGCCACTGCCCGTACAATTTGCCCCAGAGCGCTTTGCCCCAGCCGGTATCGGAAATCGTCAGATGCAGTCCGTCCGGATCAACCTGATGCCAGTACTTCGCGGTCACATAATGACCGAGGGCGTATTTGTAGGAATGGCAGGCGATCTTCGGATAGCCGGTCGTACCGGATGTGAAGAACATGATCATACGGTCGGAACCGCAGGGGCTGTTCACGGTACGGTCGAAATGCGAGCTGTACATTACATATTCCTCGTCGAAATTACGCCATCCCTCTCTCGATTCGCCGACTACAATCTTATGGATCAGCGTCTCGCAGCGCGGTGCCGCCAGGTCAACCTGGTTTGCAGTGTCGCCGTCGCCGGTACACAGAATTGCCTTAACGCCTGCGGACTTAAAGCGGTATTCAAAGTCATGCTCCTGCAGCTGATAGGTCGCGGGAATTGCAATCGCTCCGAGTTTATGAAGCGCAAGCATGCTGATCCAGAACTGGTAGTGACGCTTCAACACCAGCATGACACGATCGCCCGGCTCGATGCCGAGAGCCTTGAAGTAGTTTGCACACTGGCCGCTCTTCTTCATCATGTCATAGAACGTAAACCGGCGCTCGTTCTTATCGCGGTCCAGATGAACCATCGCAAGCTTGTCGGGGTTCTTCTTGGCAATCGCGTCAACAACATCATAAGCGAAATTGAACTTCTCTTCGTTTACGAAATCGATGGACTTAAGACGTCCCTTCTCATCCTCGACGGTATTGATGAATTTGTCACAAACGAAGCTCTTCTTTGCGGTACGTCCCTCAACGAGTGTCTCAACCACCTCGCTCTCGGCCGTTTCCTCGCCCGGCAATACAACCGCGATAAAGGTGCAGTCCTGATCGTTGATCGCGATCATTCCGTGCGGCGTCGAGCTGTTGTAGAAAATGCTGTCGCCCTCATGCAGGATCTCGATATGCTCGCCGACCTGAACCTTCAGGCAACCCTTTAATACGACGTCAAATTCCTGGCCGCTGTGCTTGGTCAGATGAATCGGTTTTCTCTGCTGCTCGGCGGAATACTCATAACGTACCCAGTAAGGCTCACCGAGTCTCTTCTTAAAGTTGGAAGCAAGGTTCTTAATGAGGATGCCCTCTTCCTCGGACGTAATCTGTCCTTCGCCCTTTCTCGTTACGGTGTAACTCGTCAGCTTGGCCGTGTGTCCCTCAAGAAGGGCACTCATTTCTACGCCAAATGCGAGCGCACACTTATGAATAAAGGTAAAGGGCATATCCGTTTCGCCGGCCTCATAGGAAGCGTACTCCTCGACGCTGACATCGGTCTTGTCTGCCATCTCGCCTTCACTGAATCCCGCGATCTCACGCATCTCACGAATACGCGCGGCAACTTCTTTCAGTTTCAGATCCATGTCTCCCATTTTTGTAATCTCCTTTTCTTTTGTGTTGAATGAATACCTGACCTAAGTTCAGGGATGAAAGGATTTGCCGTTTGGGACAATAAAAACAGCTCGTCTCAAACAAACGCTTGAGACGAGCCTTTCACCCGCGGTACCACTCAACTTGCGTACACTGTACGCCACTCTTCGGATTCCAACAAATCCTATGCCTTGACGCGGCACTTACGGAAGTTCTTAATAGCCTTTCGGTGTTCAGACCTTCAGCTCGGAAGGGATAGGTCAATTCGTTCTGCAATACCGGTTCACACCAACCACCGGCTCTCTGAAAATGCGTTCCCGGGACCGTCTTCGTCACAGCCTTTGAACGATATGTAGTTGTAAAATTAGGCACATTATAAAACCTTTTGCAGGGAATGTCAACTGTTTTTTATGCCCATATTTTTTCGCTTTTCTGAGGAAAATGCGATAGCATTTGCCGAAAGCCGGGCCCGGGCCGAACAGCTTTTAAACAAGAATCCTACCAGTCCGCGTCATCCCCGCGGAAGATCTCGTTATCCCTTTTGGTATCGGTCTCGCCGAGGAATATGCTGCGATCCATAGAGAACGCATCGATAATATTACAGATTGCCTTCAGCTCCACCCGTGCTTCCTCCACGGCAAGTGCCGGATTCAGGGAGCCGAAAATCGGCGGTTCCATGTGATTCTTTCTCGAAGAAATCGCAAAATGAAGCATATTGTTCACGAAACCGACCATGATCGGCGCGCGGAGCTCGGTGCGTAACAATTTTAACATTTGCATGACACGAGGCGTCAGCAGATAGAAGGCTTCCGTTTCGTTCTGGCAGGTACATTCGAACATGCCGTTGAATTCCATATCCTCCGTCTGCATCGCATGACGTCTCGTCGCGCTTCTTGTAAACAGGCGGCTTGTATTCTTCTTTTCGTAACCGAAGTCTTTGCTTGCAATCTGCAGATCGGTATTGAAGTTTTTATTGTACCTAAACACAATCCAGGTTCCGCGCAGATAGACGGTTGTGTGGCTGGATTTGCCGTTTGATGTATGCTGGGCAATATACATGTCGGCACGGCGGAACGGAACGCCTTTGTAGGAGCCTTCCACCAGGTCCTCACTGTTATAGCGGTTTCCCATCATCATCATATTGGTCATTGCCACTTCTTCTTTTTCGATACCGGCAAATGGGAAGTATTGATAATTGTCAAACATGTTCCCGGCAGCCTGTGCAACGACACGATCCTTATATTCCTTCCGGTATGTTTTGATCGTTTTCATGGAGCACAGTCCGATGATTATCGCGCCGCCCCATCCGAACAGCATCCAGAGCAGCGGATTCATATAGGTTGTACGGGTTGCCGTGATAATAAACGGAACAATCATGCCGCCGATTGCAAAAATCCCCGCCAGCACCAACGCTATCATGGATCTTGTTTTGTATTCTTTTAGGTCATTCCATCCGTTCATTTTCGCCCTCCTTCGATTACCGTCCTGTAATCATAAAGTTCATCATCCACCATGTCCGTCATGATACTGTAATCCCGCAGCAGAAAACGGGTGAAGATTCCGACCGGACGCAATGCCGTCCAGGCTCTCTCCAGTTCGTCTTTCTGCTCGGACGGTTCACACGGAATATCCATGTCCACCGGATACGTACGAATGATAACAATCATTCTGTCTTCATAATAGGAGATCAGAAACGGATTTACGATTTTCTTTTTAATGCTTCTGAGTTTCGCCATGGTATCCTTCCTGAGAATTATCTGCGCGGTAAGGTCATCCTTGCAATAGCAAAGAAACTCTTCATTGAAGCTTCCCGCAGAGGAACTTTTATACCTTGTAAGCGGATCATTGTAAACCGATGCGGTTGGTTTCTTCGCATCCGTAAAATCCGACGTAATAATTCTCGCCCCGTCGAAATGTTCATCGCTGCACGTAAATTCCATCCATAATCCGTGGAAATCTCCATAACGGATCTTCGCACGCCGAAAGGGTACTCCTTTGCATTTTCCCCTTAGAAGCTCAAAACTTTCGAACTCATCCCAGGAGTCATCCAACAGTTTTCTTGTCGAAACCGTTTCTTTTAAAAATCCGATTTCGGGGAGGAATTCATAAGAGTCAAACATGGCAGGAGCCACATACCTCATGACAATCTCCCGAAATTCCTTTTGGAGTTTTTTCTCCGTTCTGTGAAACAACTCTCTTCCGGCAAAAGCACATGCGAGAAGAACCAATGTCAAAAAGACCGTGAGCGGACCGTCACCTTCTTCACCGGAATAACCGGCTATGATTCCCAAAAAGACCGCCACAATAGCTATGAGCGATGAAACGAAGATGCCCCAGTTCCATTTTTGTCTGCTTTTCAGGCTTTCGACTTCTCTTCTGAATTTATCCTCCATAATTCGATGTTTCCTCTTTATATTCCTAAGTACCGTTTTTTGCGGGAGCTTTCCGCCACCGGCATAATATTGTAATCCGCCTGAAGATAATCCGTAAAGCATTTCACTGCTTTTTCCACGCGGGCGCTCTGCACGAGTTCCGTCCCTTCTTCCGCGTTGAACACATCGTTCATCCGGCAATCGGTGCGGATCAGCACGACCATTTCGTTTTTCTGATAGGACACCAGAAACGGGCAGCTGATTTCCTTCCGAATATTATAAAGATCATTCATCCTTGACGAAACAAGCACGGTATCCGCAAAATCCTTGTCCTCAAAATAACACTGAAACATGTTGTTAAAATCCTGCGACGCGCTTTCGCAAAACTTCAGGGAATCATCCCGTGAAAACATCATCAGATTCTTCCCCTGCGGCAGATCAAGCGACATAATCCGTGCACCGTCAAAATGCTCCTCCGGATATGACAGTTCCAGCCATAACCCCTGAAAATCCCCGTAACTGACTTCGGCGATTTTAAAGGGGGTTGATTTGTATTCGCCCTTCAGCATATTCCGGCTCTCAAACTTCTTCCCGCACGGGCGGAGGATGTTTTTACTAAGGATATTCTCCTCCGAAAAACCGATCTTCGGGAGGTATTCGCACCGGTCAAAAGAATAATATGCGATGGAGGTCATACATTCTTCCACCAGACAGTCTTTACTCCTCTTATCCCACAATATCCTCGCAATCAACATCGCGGCCATAACTGCCGCCATACCGAACATTGCCAAGGCTTCTTTCTTAGCCCCTGTAGAAAAAAAACAACCGGCCATGAAGGCCATCATAAAAACGGAAGCACTCACACCGACGCAAACAGATTGCAGATCGTACTTAGTTTTCCTTCTGTTGTTTAACATTCTCATTGCAGAAAAATCTTTCCTTAATTTGTGTGAAACGATTATACCATATGTAAATCAAATTTACCATATTGTTTTAAAATTTTACATTTGTTTTACAAAAAACTCTGTCGGAACACTCCGGCAGAGTTCTGCTGTTACATAAAAACCGTTTGTCCGGCGCTTTTTCTATTCTGCCTTCGCGTCTTTACGGATTCCGAAGATTGCGCGGAACAGTGCCACTACGCTCCATCCGAATATGGTAAAGGCTTCTAACAGTTCTTCACGCATCTTCCCGGTCATACCGAGATTGTAAAATGCCACCCAGATCGTAACGGCGAAAATACCGAGGATCCCGGCGATGGAAATCAAAAGGCAGAAGAACTGACACCATTTAGGCTGTTTGCGAAGCGGACGGAACATGCCGCGCATGATCAGGTGCCAGAACAGGAAGAACAGAATGAGAAATACAACCGCACCGATAATATACGCCGTCAGCTCATAGGAGTAATGATAGGTCGGCAGGAAGGTTGACCCTCCGTCGCCTTTTCCGTCCTGCCGGATCGTGTCATACTGAATCATGCTGCCAAGCCATGCGGCTCCGATTGCAAGTACCCAGAACAGAAATGTCATGAAGATGAATTTCCCCGGCTTTGCATCCGCATACCTTTTCTTCTTTACGATACCGCCCTGCTCCTTATTCTCTTTCATATCCCGTGCTTCCTTTCCGCAATGTATCAAAGTGTATGCTTTAAGGCCTCAGTTATGCCTGCTCTCTTCGGGTGATCAGTCCGAGCAGACGGTCCCGGACGCCGTCCATGCGGGCATCGTCAATTCCGAAATCCATACGGCGGTACGTCCAGGCCGCGCAGCCGATGCCATGCTTTGAAAGTGCTTTATGAAAATCCTTATACCACAGAAGAACCTCTTCGGGATCCACGCGGTCGATCACACCGTATTCGCCGCAATAGAGCCGGACGTTCCTTGCTTCCGCAACCGAAACCGCCTCCGCAAAATGGCGCTCGAAATAGGTCTCGTCAATCGCCGCATCCATCGAGAAGCCGGCAAATGCGTTAGCAAATCCGCCGCCCAGCTGCTCCACGCTTTTCTCCGTATAATCTTGATAAGTCATCCGGTACGGGCAGCGGAACGAAGGATCCATCGTGCTGATCCAGGTCGCTCCCTGATGCGTGAACACAAGCGGTTCATAGCAGTGGAAATTATAGATGATATTCTCGTCCTGCGGCATGGCGAGATCCTTGAGTGCCTCAACACTGTTGTTGTAATAGCCGCCGACCAGGATCGGTGTTTCCGGAGCAATGCGGCGAATCCTCTTGATGCAGGCATCGGCCACACGGTTCCAGGTATCGGAATATTCCTTCCTCGTTACTTCGTTCAGCAGCTCGAATGCCACATTTGCGTACTTCCCGTAGCGTGTTGCAAGTTCTTCCCATACCACGCAGAAATGCTCCTGCAGTTCCGGGCTGTCGAAAAAGCCCGTCTCACCGTGTCCTTCATCAAAGGAATAGCCCCTCGTGCGGTGCAGGTCAAGAACCATATTCAATCCGTTCTTTTCACATTCCTTTACGGCAAAGTCGATGTAGCAGAACCGTTCGGGAATAAAGTTGCCCTTGTCGTCTTCGAACAGTTCATAATCGACGGGAACACGGATATGATCCAATCCCCAGCTCTTTACCTTTGCAAAATCGTCCTCGCGGATAAAGGAAACATAATGTCCTTCCGCGTGTCTGCACTGGGAAAGCCATCCGCCGAAATTAATGCCGTGCTCAAACCCTTTCCAAATCTTCATAATCCTCTTTACGAAGCAGCCCGTTGCTGCCCGCGCACTCCCTTCCGTAGCGATTAAGCCCGCAGACTTGTTAAATAATTGTACCAAATTCCACCGGCAAAGGCAAGAGAAACGGCACACTTTCAAGTGCTTTCCGGGACACAAAAAAGGCTGCCGGCAAACTGTCGACAGCCTTTCTGCAGTTGATGGGACTTGAACCCACACCCAAGTACATGGACATGAACCTGAATCATGCGCGTATGCCAATTCCGCCACAACTGCAAGCAACGGTTATAATACCATCTTTCTTTCCAAGTGTCAACAGTTTTCGGAGGAGAAATGAAACGGTTGACACAATGCTGTTTTTTCAACGGATTTCTTCTTTCCGCAGGTGGTTTTTGCTTTCCGAAGGCCGCCTTCAGCCTTTTCCGATCAGCTTTCGGATTTCCCCCTCGGGCGCATCCGGATACCGTTCGCGAATGCGGTTCACGATGCGGGAGCGCGACTCTGCCGGCGTCTCCCCGTAGGCGGAGGTTACCGTCTCATACCCCCATACCGTTTCCGGCGGCTGCAGGATGGAAACCGGCATGCCGAATTCCTCCCCGCGTTTGTTCACGCGCCGCTCAAACCCGGTAATTACCAGATAGGTCTGCATCTGAAGTCCGGTCGTGATTCCCGGAAAATTCTTCTCGTGTCCTTTGCCGAAACCGCCCTGCTTTTTTAGGTCTGTGGAAAGGATCCGGATATCGGAGAACACCGTGTCTCCGTCCTTATCCCGCCCGGTCAGCATATCCATAATCTTCTTCTCACGGCGGTCCGCAAGCCCGTCCTCATATCGGGAATCGAAATCGTATCCGTCCCTTCGGAAATTGGCAAAATACGGAAGCCAAGAAAGGCTTATGAACCCGGCCTTACGGTCGAAGAATTTGCCGTAGGCGACACGCTTTTCAGCTGCAATAATCTCGCGCCACTCCCAGGGGTCGTTGTCGCGGTCGCCGGTCCACCAATACCCCGACGCCACATGTTCCTCCGCGGAGAAGCCTCTCACGCCGTTTGCAAACAAAGGCAGGAATCCCACCTCTTCCACATAATCCGTTAACTGCTGCCATGTACGGATTCTTTCCGGGTCATTCCGGGAAAGCCCCCGCGGGATCCATACACCGTCTTCCACTATCATATGACTGCTCCCGTTTGTTTCGTATTTTCGGAAAATGCCACCCGCGAGTGTTCGCAGATGGCATCTGTGTCTGACTTAATAACCGGCTTCCGCCGTGGCTGTTTATCTGAGAATGGTAACCTTACCGAGGGTACACGTGCCGGTGATCGTAAGAAGCGGCGCGTCCTCCGGAAGTTCAAACTCTTCGATATTCTCAACAGTGTCCGCATCCATCTCAATCGACACACGCATGGTATCCGGAACAATGATCGTCGTCTTTCCGCCGATGACGGTCAGATCGATGTTCTGGCTCTTCGTGGGGATGTCTGCCCAGGATACGGTCAGGGTTCCTGCAACACAGGCCAGAAAAGCGTTGTCCACATCGTTCTCGATAAGCCGTTTGGAACGTCCGAGACCATAGGACGCAAACAGATTGTTTTTATCGTTCCGGTCGCCCGCTTTCTTAATGTTTCTGCGAAGGATTGCAAACATCGTCGCCGTAATGGCAGCCAAAGCGGCAACGACTGCCGTCGCAATACCGATAACGACCTTCAGGGCCGTTCTCATCTCTTTCTTCTCATCCATAACAAGATTCCTCCTCTACTAACCGCGCCCGCGAAAAGTCCGCTTCCCGCAGGTACTTTTTATACTTTTATTGTACCTTTATTTGGTTGGAGTGTCAACCGATGAAGCGTCCTCTCAGGGTCCGAGCCGAAGCTCCATTTCCACATGTGGAATCGTATCCTCCATAAAAAGGTCCGACACAACCTGAAATCCTGCTTTTTGGTAGTATCCGATCGCGTACTCCTGGGAGTGAAGGCATATGCTTTTCGCTCCCATCCCCTTGGCAACCTCGACGCCTTTTTCAAGCAGTTTCCCGCCGATTCCAAGTCCGTGCTCCAATGTTACAACCCGTCCGATCTGCGCGACCCTGTCCGTCTCGTCCTTCCAGAACACCCTGAGGCATCCCGCCACCCTGCCGTCGTCCCGCCGGCAGAATACATGAATTGCTTCCTTATCGACGTCGTCCAGATCGCGGCATATGACATTCTGCTCGATTACGAAGATATCGAACCTGGTTTTTATGATTTCGTAGAGTTCCTCCGGTGTCAGTTCGTTGAATGCTTTTACGGCAAATTCCATAGCGCTCCCTCTACTCCCATTTCTTCCAGACATCCGGCTGATACCCGATGGTGGATTGCTTTCCGTTGCGGACAATCGGGGGACATCCCGGCATAGATGTGATGGTTTATTATAGCATGAACGCACGGAAAATAGAATAGCATTTCGAGGCATATCTCCCTTTATAACTGCTTCCATCTTTGTAGGATTGAAAGGCGCCGGTTCATTCCGGCGCCTTGAGAGATGGGTTTTTGCCTCATCAGATTTGTTTGTTTTACATTGTTCTACCATTGTAGAATTCGTTTTTCCTGTTATTCATCTGTCTCCGCTTCCATTTTCCCCACACACTCCATAGACTTGCAGCATGTATGAAGGGCATATGCCTGCGCGAGATTTCTTTCCTCATGGGCAATCATAACCGGTTTTGCGTCGAGTGCGTACAGATGGCACATTCTGCGAGCGCGATACAATACGCCATAAGCATTGATTCCTTCCCCGACCCGTTCCTCCGCGGCAGCGGTTATCATTTCCACATCCGGAAGAGGCTTCAGATATTTCTTCCATGCCTCATACGAATCCGTGCCCTTAAGGAACTCCTCCTCGTCAGTGTCCTCGTCATGAAGTTCGTTCCAATACGCGGACAAAGCGCGGAGTTCATCCATCATCGTACGAAGGGATTCCATCATGCTTCCAAGCTTTTCATCGTCCCGGTCCATGACGCATTGATAGATTCGAACACGGCCATAATTTTCGTCAAACGGGTCTTCATCCTTTACCCCGACCAGAAGCTTTCCGTCCTCTGCAGTCTTTTCATACAGAAAGCGGAGATACTCGTCCCAGGGCATTTCCAGAAACGTATCGATTTCATTGGTCACAACATCCTGATTATTCCATTTCATAAACGCTCCTCCGGTTTCTTCTTTCTCTAATATTCTCTTACTTGCTTCCACCATACGGTTCCAGTGTTCCAGTTCCTGCGCTGTAAGCTCGGGCTCCTTTTCCATCCAATAGTACCGCATCTTCCGAAGCAGTTCCTCTGTCAGCGGAAATCCGCAGCTTTCCCCGATAACCGTATCCATTCCGCAATACGGGCACAATGCTGTCGTGTTCCGATTATCGATCGGGTTCACCCAGTGATGAATTTCGGTCGGAGAAAATATCCGCAAGCAATCAAAACAGCCGCACTTTTCATCCTTCGCGAGTTGGTCCCTGTTGTCATAGCAATAGTAATGGGCTTCAATATAATCTTCCATAACCGTCTCCTCCATGTTCAATCCTTATGTGGTATCAACCTGTTACAACGATCATTTTACAAAAAGGGATGTACTGTTAATGGTACATCCCAAAAATCCCCCCGTCAATCAACCGTCGGTTTAATTCGTTCTGTATTTCGCAATCTTCGCCTCGACGGCCTTAAAGCGCTCATCCTCTCGGATAAAGTCGAAATCCTTCCCACCCATCCAGCCGGCAAGGCTGTCGCATTCGCTATGTGTGTAATTCTTGGCGTTGTCTTCACGGTGATAGACTTCTCCGCGAAGAAGCGTCGAGGTGAACGGGACTTCTTCTGGCAGAGTGTCGCAGGCAATGACGTGCTCCGCGGCCGCTTCCAGATGTGTAAGCGCTGCTTCGGCATTCTTCAGTTTGGCCTCATAACTTGCAATATATTCGTGCCAGCATGACATCTGCCAATTGTTCAATCCGTAATTTCCTTCAAAGAGCCATTCCGTCAACGCTATAGCCTTCTTTAAAAGCGCAATCCTCTCCGGAAGCGTAACGGAATCATCCTCGCAGTTTTTATCTGCGTATTCGCTGATTGTCAGCCACATCTCATAGTATAAATCCATCATGTATTGCCTGCAGAAGGCTCTCTTCTTCTCCCCGGTCAGGATGTGCTTCAGGTACGATTCGCGGGCATCCTTCATCTCCGGAAGCGCCTTCTCCGCAAGCGCAATGGCCTCATCCGTCCGCTCCAGCCAATTAAGCAGGAATACCTTCTCGCCGATCATATTACGGCATATCTGCTCATCCGGGCACTCCGCAAGAATCCTGTCAATCAGTCTTTCCGCCTCATGCAGGTTGTTGAGCCGGATCTCTTCATTGTACACATTCGCAAAACAAAGATCCGCCACCAGCGCGCTCAGCAACTCATAGTTCTTCGGATAACGCTTTACGGCTTTCCGAAGCATTTCATAACTCTTCACCACTTCACCGCGGTTTCTTAGTTCCTCACGCTTCTTAAGAATCTCCGCAATATCACTCTCGTCCTTATATGCCTCCATTCCCATGAGCTCATCCATCGTAACGCCAAAGTATAGCGCGATCGTCGGCAGCAGCTCAATGTCCGGATACGTCGTGCCGTTCTCCCACCGGCTCACCGCCTGGTCGGACACCCCTAACACCTCCGCCAGCTGCTCCTGCGTAATCTTCCTGTCTTTCCTGTATTTTTTAATGTTACTTCCCAGTGTGATCATGTCATTGTCTCCTTCTAAGTATTCGAAGCTTCTGAAACCTATTTTACATGATTCTCCGGCAAATACCATATCTCATTTGTTGGGAGGGAGTAAACGGGAGTGGGAGTTTTAGCAGAAAGAAGAGAGGAGGATCCGGGAAGGGATTCTCCTGCTTTTTGAAACTTCAACGGTTTTAATCGAAGTAAAAAAGATCTTCAAACTTTACTTCCAGCGCCACGCAAAGGATCAGCGCCAGCTTAGCCGTCGGATTAAACTGGCCGGTTTCAATCGAACTGATCGTGTTTCTCGAAACCCCAACGAGTTCTGCAAGTTGCGCCTGTGAGAGACCGGCTTTCTTACGGTATTCCGGTAATCGATTTTTCAGAATCAACGAATCTTCTCTCATTTCTGCAACCCCAAAACAACCATTCCGACGGTGAAGGTCAGCCCTAAAACAATACCGATAATCGCCTGTACCAGTCTTGCTTTCTCTTTCGTCTTAATGTACTGATAAACTCTGCGGCTTCCAAACATTGTGAAGTATACCGCCCACGCTGCCAGTCCCAGGATTGGTACATCCACGATTTTTGAGAAAATCACGATGAGAACGGACAAGATTCCGCCGACTGCCATTCCGACCCTCGATGCGTCGGCAAATATCTGCAGTTCCCGCTCGTCTTCCCTGCCTTCGCTTTCCGCTCTGTTCTTTTCTAAGATTTCTTCTCTGTTCATTGTAAACCCTCCCTGTGTATTTGTCCATGGCTTTGCCAAGTTTTATTGTCACCATTATACACATGCCAAGTTTACTTGTCAAGACATTTTGCAAAGTTTTCTGTGCAACATTTGTCAAAGCCGCAACGCTTATACCGTAGAAGAGTGGATCAGGACGAAATCCTTTTTGCTTAGTGGACAAGGCCATAATAACAAGAATACTGCCCCCGAAGCGGGGACAGTAAAGTGAAAATTCGTGTGGAATTGTAAACGTTTTAAGATTAGTCCATTCACAATTAAATACTTATTCCAAAGCATTTTTTCCATGCCATTCTACTTAGACCTAATCTGGGTTAGCTAAATTATCTAATATTTCATCATATACTTCTTTAATCTTCATCATCTCTTCTGCCAATACGTTTCCCAAGACTTCTATGTCGTTCATATTGGTTATCTTTTTATATCCCTTCAATTTGACATCAATAATATCTGCTTTAGGACTATGCATACTCCGAGGCCGACAGTCTGTATATCGTTCTTTCCAATCCGTACGCCGTCAACACCTCTTGCATTGGCTGTCCGTTTTCTGCGGCGTGATTCTTCAACCTGTCCTTAACCGATGCCGCACTGGTCATACAAGCACCTCCAGATACTGCCGAAGCGTCTTGTCACACTTCATCTGTTCCGCATACTTCATAAGCCGGTTCAGATTACGATCTTTTCTCCGGAGATATGACACAAGTATTTCTTTCGTCTCCTCGATTCCGACCTTCTCCCGATAGAACACGATGTCAACGACGGTCTTCTCCACGTCATAGATTCGGAATCCGTTCTTTCCTTCCTTAACCTCAGTGATTCCGAGTTCATGTCGTTCATCCGTAAAATGGTGGATGTTCATCTGAGGCCGGTCCGGCATAGTGGAAACATTGGCTTTGCGCGGTATTGCTACATCCACGGCCTCCGGAATATAGGTCGTCAGGTTATAGTAAACTGCAGCACTGAGCAGACAGACCACTCCGTTCGGTGCGTAGGCCTCGGTATAGTAGAAATCTGATTCCTCGCCTTGATAATCTACATTCTCATAAAAGCTCTTATTCAGTTTAATCAGTTTTCCCTCGTCGACCAGCTTGCTGACCTTGTACTGAGAAAAGCCCATGTCCTTAAGTTCCTGCATGGAAAGCACTTTCCGGTCTTTGATAACTGTAATATCGGTATTCATCTCCGCCCTCCGTTCTTGATTTACTTTCGGCGTTTCTCGTTTCTGCCGAATTTTAATTAAATTCTACGGTATAATACGGAAAATGTCAAGAAGGATTGTTCTGTAACAAAAAAAGTCGCCCCGCGAAGGGGCGACTTAAAGCCAAGTTAGCCAAGTTTTAGTACATTATTTCGCGTAAGGCATCCATTAATCCATAGTATAGAAATTGTTCTCCAACACGGGCAGCCGGATGGTTGAAAGAGACAATAACTGTTCCATTATCTTCTTGGCAATACCTTATTCCCCTCTTTGTCATCTTCCAATCAGCAGATGACAGATACCAGTCCGAACCGGTATTCCCCAAGGATTACCAGATCTGGTTTGTACAAAGAAACTTGCCTCCTCAAATACTCTCTATTATTCTCGGAAAAAAGAAAATTCCTGATTTTCTTGCTGTCAGCAACGGCTCCGCCAGCTAGTTTTTTTACATTAATTGCGGCTATATCCCTTAACCAATCGATTCTATCTTGATCCGATACAGTTTCGATTTTTTTCCAGTCATATCCGTTAGGAAGATTTCGGATACCCTTAATCCATCTCGCAACCGGCTGCCAAGTCTTTTTTCCCCCTCCGGTATCACGAAGGAGTTCTCTTAAATCCCACTCCGTGTCACTGTTCTCGTCATTAACTTCTTTCAAAACAATAAGGATTCTCAAAGCGGATTTGCAGTATTCTTCTGGATTTACCACGCCATCGCAAATGAATCCCGGAAATCTCCATTCATTGAATAACGCTTCTTCACCACTCCTGATTTCGTCACCACTCAATTCTGCTCTTCTAAGCCTGATATTCTCCTTATCCATATTGAAATTCTCCTTTTTCGAGGTTTTATTGGTATCCCTGTCAAGGGATGCCAATATCCGATAAACGTAGTGTATCG
>CAMIWE010000058.1 GCA_946402335.1 uncultured Lachnoclostridium sp. | reverse complement strand
CGGTGTGAGACCGGGCGAAACGAAACCCACCGGACAGACCGTGGACAAGGAAGAAGGCGAAACGAAGCCCACCGGACAGACCGCGGACAAGGAAGAAAACGATTCGAAACCAATCGGACAGACCGTACAAAAGGAAGCATCCAAACGTACCGTCATCAGCGTTATGACCGAAGAGCAGCTGAAAGCCGTCCTGCAAAGCGGTGCAGCCACCGATGTCTATATCGACATGGAAGGCGAGTATGAGGCATGTCTTCTTATGGAATGCAGTCTGCCGAGATACCTGGTACTTCCGAGAGCCCTGAAGGGAGCCAATCTTATAAAAGCGTGCGAAACGGCGGAGCAGCTTGTCCGCGAAAGAAACCTTTCGGGAATTGTCGTAAGGACGATGGACGAGCTCTCGAACCTTACGGATAAGGAACTCACGCTGGAAGCGGACCGAACCTTGTATTGCCATAATTCTACGAGTGTAGAATCACTTCTTTCAAAGGGCATTTCGACGGTTACGTTATCCGAGGAACTGCGAAAAGACGAGCTGCCGTTATCGGCTCATGCACTGGTCACCGTTTACGGCCGTTCCGTTGCCATGGTTTCGGAACAGTGTCTAAGGAGAACTACCGGCCTGTGCAAAAAGGCTCCCGTCAGCGACGGTGTCCTTACGGACGGGGAAGGGGAGCATTTTCCGGTGAAAGCCGTGTGCCGGTACTGTCACAGCCTCATTTATAACGCGCATATCTATTCGCTTCTTTCTGATTTCCGCGAAGTACCCGTTGCGGGTCTTTCGGGAATCCGGCTTGATTTTACGCTTGAGAGCGGCGACGAGACCCGAGAAGTGCTTGGCATGCTTGCGGATGCAGAGGCGGGAATCCGTGTTGAGATGAAGCAGGGATTTACAAAGCGCAGCTGGAATCACGGAACCGAGTAGGAAGAAACCGGGCCGGTGCCACAAAGCCTGGAGTGAGGAGGACAGCGGACCGATACCTCGAAAGCGTGTCGGTGGCGCAGGAGCGGACATTGTCCATTTCGTTCTTTTCGGAAAATGGGTTGCCTTACCCGCCGGTTTTTTGTAAAATAGAGAAACAGTACAATTAAGAGGTCCCTGAGAAACCATGAAGCATCGTGTGATAATCGTAATTCTATCCGTACTTCTTCTCGCACTCATCGGAGTGTGTGTTTACCATGCGATGAATCCGGTTGAGCCGCCCCGCAAGGGCGTCGTACGGGAGCCGAAACCGACCCCGACGCCGACACCGACGCCTACCCCGACACCGAGTCCCACGCCGACACCCACGCCGACTCCGACACCGACGCCGATTCCGCGTGATGTGTGGAGCGAGGCAATGCCGCAACTGAACGGGATTGATTCGTATACATTTACGTACCGGGAGACCTGGGGCCGCTATGATATATGCTGGGAGATTACGAAGGACAGCCGCGGAAACATGCTGATCGCCCATACCGGATACAGTCCGTTCTCGGGATACACAACGGAACGGGTGGAGTTGATGCGCTTCGTAAACGGCTGGGCATACCTTAACGTGAAGCAGGCCCTCATCTATTTCGGGGAGGACCCGGACAAGATGGGAATCACGAAGGACGGGTGGCTGAGACTTCAGCAGCCGGCGGAGTTTTATACCTCGGTTCTTGACATGAAGAACCTTTTCCTGCTGTATGCGGAAGTGCTTTCGCAGGAATTCGGGGGCATGGATTTTACGAACAGGGACGATACATTTTCCGTTAACATAACCAGCTTAAGAATGTTCGGAATCCTTAAGGACACGGAGCAGAAGATGGATGCCGAGTGGGTTCCTCCGATCCGCAACATGATCAAGGGCATCAAATGGAAGGATTACGAGAAAAAGCTGTTCGCGGACAATGAGAAGGACATTCTGCGGGCACTTACGCAGGCCGGCATCGCCGAGTGGCAGGGCAAGCTGATCCTGTCGGGCGTTAAGACCATGAAGCAGTCGGTTATCCTGTATGTATACGAAAATTATCTCGGGAACGTGAAGAGTGAAGAGGACGCGCAGATGCGCATTACCTCTTCGGGACTGCAGCTTTTCATTGGTTCGGCGGGAACCGGAACCGTGGTGATCGATACTTCGGACGGATGTGTCATCGACTACCTCATGAAGAGCGATTCCGGGGATACCGCGGAACGGAAACTGACGTTTCAACAGTTCGACGGCGTAGTGGAGAATCCGAAGAACCTGGTGGATATCGGTGTGTTCGGACCGCTTTTGAAGGAAATACTGTCGTCGCTTTTGTAAATGGAAGGTACAGGAGGAACGACCGGACCTTGCTTGGTCGGAAATGCCTTCCAATGCGGCTTTGGGCAGCAGAAGCTTCGATGATTGTAATCGTTCAAGAAGTATGATATAAATTAGATAAGAAGCGGTTTCTTCGCTTCGAATCAGGCCGAAAGGAGAGCAAAGCGATGCAAAACGAAACCGACGAAGCATTGTATGACCGATTTCTCGCGTCGCGGGATGAAGCCGCCTTTCGGATACTGGTCGAGCGGCACAAGGAAAGCCTGCTATTGTTTATAAACGGCTATGTACACAATCTGGACGACGCCGAGGAACTGATGGTGGACACATTTGCCGAAACCGTCGCCGGACCGACGCTCTTCAGCGGACGGAGTTCCTTTAAAACGTGGCTGTTCTCCATCGGCAAGAATCTTGCGCTCATGTATCTTCGAAAGAACCGGCGCCTTCCGATGGCAGACAAGGAACTGGACGAAGATGTGAGCGACCCCGGGAAAACGCCGGAACTCCAGGTGATCACGGACGAGCGGAACCGGCAGTTATACATGGCTCTTAAACAGCTCAACAGCGATTACCGGCAGATATTGATCTTACTGTACTTTGAGCAGATGAGTCACGAGGAAGCCGGCAAAGTCATGGGAAAGAACCGGCGGCAGATTTACCATTTGGCGGAACGCAGCCGGGCAGCACTAAAAGAAAAACTGGAAAGGATGGGATTTGCATATGCGTAATACGGATGAACTGATGCGCGATATTATGGCTCGCGGCGAAACGGTAAGCAAGCGCCGCAACACGCGGAAACTGCAGGTAATCTACGGTCTTTGCGCCTGCGCATGCATTGCGCTTCTTGTCCTGACTGCGGCGTTTCTGCCGAAGATTAACGAGGCGGCCTCCGGTTCCGTGGAGCAGCATTACGGCAGCCTGATCCTGCGGACGCCTTACATGGGATACGTGGTGATCGGCATCCTGGCATTTGCCTGCGGAGTATTTGCAACACTTCTGATTCGAAGCATTTATGCGAACCAGGGAAAGAGAGAACTGTAAGCCGTTATGAATACAGGAGTGTTTCTCCTCGGCATTATTGCCGTTTTGATCTATATCATTGCGCACATTGTGGGAATGCTTAGAAACGGTGTCCGCTCCATGCGGTTCATCCTGTTCGGATTTGCCATGACCTGTGCGCTGTTAACCTTTTCGTACTGGGCGATTTTTGATTTGATGTATGAGGATAAGGCGCTTCCTTTCGCGGCCAATGAGCTGGGAGAGTGGGCGCTGTTTCTGTTGCTCGGGGCAATCCTTTTAAACGGCGTTCCGAAGAAGCGTGTTCCGCTGGTCACGGAGATGACGGCCATGGCGGTGTTCGTAGCAGTCAATACCGCATTGTGGATATATTGGAACGGCGAATGGGTACAGGACATTGCGACGGGTCTTTCTCTCGGATATTTCCTGTATGGTCTTTTGCGCCAAATGAAATACAGCGGAAAGTTTTCGAGAACGGAATGGATTCTGCTGGCGGTGTCCGCATTTGCGGCAGTCGGGTTCCAGCTGACGGCTGTGTTCACCGGCGGTTCGGCGGGCAATATTTCGGAAAAGGCGGGGTATGCCTTTATGATTGCCGTTATGGCAGTAATCTTCGTTCTGTCCGCGAAGCAGCTTATGACGGAGCAGGGATCGGTGAAGGGCGTGTGTCTTTCCTTTTCCTTCCTTGCGTGGTGTACCTTCAGCATGTATATGAGTGACGGCGTGTGGTACCTGATCCTGATGGTCGGAAGCTATGTGGCAATTGTTCTCATGTTTCTTGCCATGCGGAAGGAGGTGCGTGCAGCATGACGGTTTATGCCGAAAACATCCTTCTGTGTATTGCCATTCCGCTGTTGGTATGCGTCCTGTTTACAAGAGGCGAATCCAGACGGTTCGTTACCGCATTTCTGATCGGTATGGGCATGTGTCTTATGTCTGCCTACCTGAGCGGATTCATCAGCCTGGCGACGGGAACCGGAGAAAAGGACACGGCAGTCTTTCTGTCCCCGATCGTGGAGGAGATTTTAAAGCTGCTTCCGATGTTGTTCTTCTTTACGTTGTTTGAGACCAAGGACCGTACGTTTACCAACCTTGCCATTGCGATCGGCGCGGGATTTGCCACCTTTGAGAACTGCTGTTATCTCTTAAGCATCGGTGCGGAAAGCCTTCCGTTTATTCTGATTCGCGGACTGGCGGTCGGCGTCATGCATATTGAGAGCATCCTGGCGCTTGCGGTATGGATGCTTGCCGCAAAGAAACTTAAGGCGCTGTCATTCTCCACCGTCCTCGGCGGAACGGCGCTCGCGGTAACCTTCCACGCGATTTATAACCTGCTTGTTTCAAAGCCCGGAATCACCTCGGTTCTCGGATATCTGCTCCCGCCGGTTACGGCAATCCTTTTAGTTCTTCTGTACCGGATGATTGCAAGACAGGCCGCAAAGGACAGGCAGAGCAACGCCGCTTTGGAAGAAGAGCAGACTGCCATATGATTCGGTTTCATCGAGTGCTGACACGCTATCAAGTTAATTAATAGTGTTTTACAATTGAGTTTATTGTTTCGCATCTTAATTGCACCGCCTGCAATACATAGTTGTATTGCAGGCGGTGCTTTTTTGTTACTTCGCGTTTTGCACACCGCCGGAGACGGTGTTTTATCTTTCAGGCGGTGCAGGCATCCTGTATTCGGATGTCTTTCACCATCGGTGCACCGCCTGAGATGAAATTCTGAGACATAGGCGGTGCGGCAAGCCTGAATTCGGATGTCTTTCGTCTTCATTGCACCGCCTGGAATGGAATTTTGAGAAACAGGCGGTGCAGGCATCCTGTATTTCAGTGTCTTTCGTCTTCATTGCACCGCCTGAAATGAAATTCTGAGACACAGGCGGTGCAGCAAGCCTGGATTTCAGTGTCTTTCGCATTCGTGGCACCGCCTGAGATGAAATTCTGAGACACAGGCGGTGCAGCAAGCCTGAATTTCAGTGGCTTTCGCCTTCGTGGCACCGCCTGAAATAGAATTTTGTTACACAGGCGGTGCGGGCATCCTGTATTTTAGTGTCCTTCGCCATCGTGGCACCGCCTGAAATAGAATTTTGTTACACAGGCGGTGCAGGCATCCTGTATTTTAGTGTCTTTCACCATCGGTGCACCGCCTGGAATGAAATTTTGAGAAACAGGCGGTGCAGCCGCCATGAATTCTTAATCTTGCACATGCAAAGCACCGCCCGCTGACACCCGCAACACCCCCGTGAAAAAACTTACAAAAATTTTTTAAATTCCGGTGGGTAAAAATCGCCAAATCTGCAACAAAGAAGCAGAAACAGTTCTACCACATACGGTTTGAACAGGGGGCAGCCGAATGAAATATGAGAATGAAAAACTGATGGAGGAGATTCTGCAGCGCGGCGGAAATGTTATAAAACGGCGCAGAAAACAGACGCGCCGTTACATTGCGTTAGGCGTTGTGGTATTCCTTTTATGGTCAGTGCTCCTAAGCCTCCGGGTCACGGGAATCACTCCCTCCGGCCCGGGAGGTGAAAGGTTCAGCCAATTGATTGACGCAAGGCAGGAGAGCGGTCCGGGAGGAAATCCTTCCGGCGTGGATACCGATAATCCTTCCGGCGTGGATACCGATAATCCTCCGGGTACGGACACCGAAAATCCTCCGGGTACGGATCCCGGAGAGCTACCGGGTTCGCAGCCGCCTCCCGGAATCGATGTAGGAGCCTGGGTTCCTCCGGGCGTGGGTAATGCCTCGGACAACCGGAAGACGTTTCTTGAAGATTCGCTTGCCGTTGATGAGGCGGCAAGGTCGGTCGTGAAGCTTACCGTATACGACCGGAACGGAGACCGGATTGCAACGGGCAGCGGGTTCTGCGCATATGATCGGACGATTCTCGTAACCGCCGCGCATGTGATCACCAACATGGATTACATGATTGCGGAAAAGGATGGCGGAAGTACCTTCCGGATTGAGCATGTGATAGAAGGCTCGACGACCAAGGACATCGCCTTCTGCGAGATTCCGGAGGAAGCGGAGATGGAACCGCTTAAGATTTCGGTAGCCTATCCGGGTAGAGGCGAGCAGGTGGCAGTCATCGGAAGCCAGTTCGGCATTACCAATCTCGTGACCGGCGGCAATCTTGCAGGAATGTGGGAAAGCGATGGCGTCTTAAGACTTCTTTTTACCGCTCCGGTTTCCTCGGGAAACAGCGGCGGTCCGGTTTTCAATTCCCGCGGGGAACTGGTCGGAATTGTGTCAGGTACTTACGACAAAGGACAGAACATGAATGTAGCAGTCTCAATCACTGAGGCAACCGATATATACTACAACACAATGGATACGGAGAGTGAATCATGAAAAGGAAAATGACATTTCGTATTGTTGCGACACTGCTGATCGTCGTACTCGCAGCCGGCATGCTTAGCAGCTGCGGAAGGAAGGCGACCAAGAAGGGTACGCAGAACAATCAGAACAGCCAGCAGGGCGGCGAGGGCGGAAATAACAACACCCCGACTCCGATTCCGGAAGGTTATGTGCAGATTACGTTTGCGCTTCCTTCGGATGCAACGGAGTCCGAGAAGCAGTATACGACCCTGCCGGAGGCAGTCGTGGTTCCTGCAGGAACACAGTATGGCAGTCTTCCCGCTGCAACCCGTGTAAGTTCCATGTTCCTCGGATGGAGCGAAGCAGAGAAAGGTAGCACGACTGTTGATGAAACTACAGCAGTAGAACAGAGCATCACCTTATATCCGCGATTCGCTCTGAAGGACGGAATGGTAAACGGCGGTGCGCTCAACTATGTGGCTTCTAAGGATGTCGCAAGGGATTTTGCGTTTGAACTGGTTTCCTACGGACTGACCGAAGAGGAAATCCGCAATCTCCTTAAGCTTGAGAATGCGAGCATCAGTGAGGACAATCTTCCGTACGTTCTGGTATCGGTCAAAAAGGCTGAGGAAATTGCCAAGATGAAAGAACTCGGTCTCGATGACGAAACGGCCGGGAAGGTTTATGAAGCTGCTTTGAAGGAAAAGGAGCAGAGGGACGGATTTGAGTTTGCGGAGACGATCCGTGCTCTTAAAAAGACCGGAAGCAAAGACCCGGCGCTTACCAATAACCAGGTGCTTACGCTGACGGAAATGTATGCACCCGACGAAGTAACCACTGACCGGGGATTTACCGATGTCGACGGCAATCCTCTGAACGCAAACGTAGAGCATCTCGGAAAAGCCGATCTTTCGGATGTCAAACTGGATGCCGAAACGATGGGAATCCTCAATGCGTTGAACATTGACCTCGATTACGCGACCGATGAGGAGATTAAGAGAACCCTCGGAATTTCCGAAGATGACAGTTTACAGCGTTACTTCCGTGAAGAACTGGAACTCTCGGTAGAGCAGGTCCAGGCGCTTGAAGACTATTTAAGAAACCGTGAGATTTCGGGCGAGCGTTACAAGGTAATGGCAAAGGACGGTCTGTGGGAAGGCGGATATCTGTACTCCCTCACGATTTCCGATACCGCAAAGCTTCGTTTCGTTTACGACGGCAAGGTAACCGATGATGCCGTAAACGAATACAACATTACCGTATATCAGGAAGAAGTAAAGAATATCAGTATTGATTCCCGCGTGAAATATATTCCGGCAGACAAGGTGCAGGGCGTCGAATTTGTCAGCATCCTTGACCTTGATGCCGATGAGGACGGAAACTTAATCCCGAAGGAAAATATGGGTTCCGGCGTTATGACGTATACCGGATCCGATAAGCTTGCCGTAGGCACTGTAATTGCCGTAAACAAGGGCAATGTGCAGAGTAACGGCTTCACAAATGACAATGTTACCTATATCAAGGTGAAGAAGGATCTCGGCGGCGGCCGATACGAATACGAAAATGCCGGCGTTGCAGATGTAATCTTCCTGCCCGACATTATTCCGGTAAAGGATGACGGAAGCCTCAGCGACGGCGTCATCAAGATTGCGGCAGGCACGCTTAACTTTGCAAACGCAGCTTATAAGAAGTACGGTCTGTCTGCGGATTCCGTAATGGAAGCGGGCGACTACCTGGCATTTTACACCGGCGTACTCGGCGGAGCAAATTACAAAGAGACCGGTTACGGCGAGATCACGGAAGTGAAATCCGAGAACGGCGCGTACACCGTATCCTATAAGATCATTACGAAGGAAAAGGTGTATGACGACGAGGATCTTCTGTATATGGAGATGCCGGAAGTCGAACTGACGGTTTCCGAGGCGGAGAGCGAAGAACTTGAGAAACAGATGCGTGAGGAAATCTTAAAGAGCGGTCTTGTTGAGGAGACGAGCGATTTCCTGACGGCACTGGTGCTCGGACAGGATACGGATATCGACAGCCTGGACCATGCCGAAGAAATCCGTAACATGACGATTAAGGGCGAAGACGGTGCGGAGATGACCCTGGACGATCTCCGGCTTCTTTCGGACGGCGCGGAGAGCGTGAAAGTCAGCGATATCAAGGTGACCTTCCTTTGCGGCATCGATCTGCAGCATTTTAAAGATAAGAAGGGTGTGCGCGCGGAGGTAGGCGTTTCCTTCACAATCAGTATTAAGATTAAAGAGGCGGGCACGCTTGAGATCACGCCGGCAATCGTACTGGAGCAGGAGTTCCTCCTTACGCCCGGCATCAAGGTAAAGCGGAACAAGAACAACATCGGTCTTACGTCAAGCCTTGACATTACGGCGAAGCTCGAGGCAGGAGTCTATACCGGTTTCGGCGTATGCGTAACCGCGATGACGAAGAACAATCCCAATCCGAACAAAGACAAGGATTGGGAGGAAATGGTACAGAATTTCACGGCCGACAACGGTAACGGAGAGACCGATCAGAAGACCAGGGAAGCTAAAATGAAGGCAGCCAAGGTTCTGATCAAGGCCGGCAATAAGCTCATCGACAAAGCTAAGAAGGAAGAGAGCAAAGGTCAGGGCCAGGGTTATTCGAACGAGGGCGGTACCGAGCAGTCCGGCAGCGAATCGAAGCAGGACTATGTTTCACCGGGCATCGGCGGCGACCTTCCCACGAAGTATTCGGGAATGCTCAGCAACAACGCCGAATACATCAACCTTGTGGACATTGATCTGGCATCGGCGGATTTCCCGGTCGATCCCTTGAACATCGTTCACTGCGGCATTAAAGTCAAATTTGTCGTAGCGCTGAAGATCAATGCAATGATCGGCGCAGGCATCAGCTATGAAAATGCAAAGGAATATTCCTACTCGTTCCGTGCCAAGATCTGGGGCGGCGGTGACGAATATACAACCGGAAACGCCGGTCAGAAGAGCGGCAGTTCCGTAAAGGATCTTAAGACGCCGAATTTCCGTGCCGATTTCTATGCATTCGGTATGGTCGGCGTGAAGGCCGGCGTAAGCATCGATTTAAGGGTCGGTCTGTTCAGCACCGATCTCGATTCCGTCGGTGTCGTTGCTTCGGCAGGCATTTATGCGGAATTGTACGGTTTCCTGTACTGCTGGTACGAATGGACGAGCGGACAGGGCAGCACCAGCGGCGCGATGGGTTCGCTGCTGTTTGAAATCGGTATCTATACCGATATCAGCGTTAAGGTTCAGGTCGGCATGGGCAAGGCCTCGAAGAGCTGGAGCCTTTACAACAAGAAGACGCCGCTTGTGCAGCTCGGCTGTACGGAATTCCCGCTTGACTTTGTCATCAAGCCGAACGACTCGAAGCTTTCCGTAAAGATCAATGACGGAGAGAATACGGTCAAGGTACCGGACGAACTCTTTGAGATGAAAATGATGGCCCTGAACAGCGGTAAGATTTCCAATAAGAACATGGATTCGAAAAATGTGTGCGACAAGGACACCAAGGAATACACGGTAAATGTCGACACGACCGGAAAAGTGGAGGGCGAATCGCTTGTACTGAGCACAAGAAGAAAATGGATACAGTACAACGAGGACCATTTCCTTGTTGAGTGCTTCGACCTTACAGGAAAGGACGGAAAGGTAAAGGAAGGTGCATCCTCATTCCAGTATCTGCCCGGAACCAATGAGATTTATGTATGCCCGGTTGACCTTAATACGGACGAGGTTTGGGGCAAGGTCGTATTTACCTTTAAGAACAACGCCTTCGGTTTCAGCACACAGAAACTGCAGCGTACCGTATACGTTCACTGGAAGGGCACGAGACAGACGGCAAAGGTGGAATTCTACCTGCAGGAGAGACCGAATCATACGGACACCAGAATCTGGAAACTGGCCGGAAGCGGTTCGGTAAGCGGTTACGACGGAATCCGCTGCTATGTGGATGTGGACGAAAATCTGACGAAGAAGTTTACGGGTTACAACCTTTTTCATCTCGGATATCCGGACGAGGCCGAACTGAAGAGCAAACAGACGGCGGCAGCAGCGGAAAGAGTAGCGGCCGAGCGACGTAGCCATCACTGGAGCGGAGAACACCTGGTTAATCCGAATAATAAGGAGTATGAGGAAAAGGCCAAAGAGGCGGAAAAGGAATTTATAGCCAAAATGAATATCTGCAAGCTGTATACCACCTTGCTGGACGAATATGAGGAGACTAACGCGAAAGCAATCGCTGACGGAAAAGGCACGACCTGGTTTACCATGCGCGGCTCCACAACCGTGATCCGGATTTACTATCTGATGGAAGAGTATCCGACGCAGTGGGATATTGTCGGAACCGATCTTTCCTTAGACCAGTACGGTGAGGGTGTGGCTTCCAGTGAATGGACGGCCGATGAAAACAGTTTCCGCGGCAGAAGATATCACACGGAAATGTATTGGATCCAGCCGGACTTCAAGGCAATGGATTACATGCCTGCGGCAGTACGCGATTTCCGCAAGGATTCCTATACGACAGAATGGTACATGTATGAGTACACCTGGCCTTACCGCTTCAGCTGGAGCAGCCTGATGTACGGCGCAAGAAACGATGCGTTAAATGCGCTTAAGAACAACGATTTCAGCCATATCACGAAGGTGACGGCTGATACAAAGGTTCCTCACGGATACGTGGTATTTATCGGTGTACAGACGCCGAAGGAATTCACGGTCCGCTGGATGGATGCCAACAACAGAGTCGTTGCGACGACAAAGGTGGCAACCGACGCGAAGATCACGGTTCCCGCAGGACTGAATCCGACCAAACCGGGTTACCGTCTGGCTTACTGGGTAACGGAGAACGGTCTGGAAATCAACACGATGCCGGGACATGATATTACGGTATATCCGGTATTCCATGGAAATGAACACACCGTAACATTTGTCACGGACGACGGAAAGTCGGTTCAGAAGAAGGGTTACTTCGGCGGACAGATTTACGAACTGCTTCCGGAGGAACTGGAAAAGGAAAACTACCAGATGCTTCTCCGCTACGGACAGGCAGCGGATTCCGAGGAGGTCGCGTTCGAAGCGAAGATTCCGGATAAGGATATCACGATTTACATAAGATACACACTCGGGTATTCGAAGATTACCTGGATGGATAACGGCAAGATCCTCTCCACGACCATTGTGGAAATCGGAACGACTCCGGAACCTCCGGCAGTGCAGCTGAAGAGCGGCGAGGACTTCGTCTGGATGATCGACGGAAAAGTTATGGACAGCACGTATGTGATGCCGCGAGGCGATGTAACGGCGACCGGTTTCCATCACGTTCACGACTGGTCCGGTGAATCGGTAACGATTGAGGCAACCTGTGCCCATACCGGACTTGCAGGATATACCTGCTCGCTTTGCGGACTGGTAAAGGACGGCGTGGAGCTTCCGATTGTTCCGGACCGTCACAACTGGGAGGAAATCGTTTTAAGCGATCCAACCTGTACCATTGAAGGCGACATCCTCCGCAGATGTCTGTGGTGCCACACGGAAGTACATGTTCCGATCCCGGTTAATCCGGAGAATCACCTGAGCTGGAATACCCGTGTGAATGTCAAATCCGAAACCTGTGCCGAGGAAGGCTACACCGGTGATTTTGTATGTGACGCCTGCGGCGCGGTTATCATAAAGGGTGATGTGATTCCGAAGAACAATAACCATTTTGATGACGGAGTATATGTCGTTGTCCGCGAAGCAGACTGTACCAACCAGGGCCTGAAGGTTTCCCATTGTACGACTTGCGGATGCGTGACGGACGAGTGGTATTTCGGACCGTTCGATACCGCACATGTATGGGGTGACGAAATCATCGTGAAAGCTCCTACCTGTGACTACGGCGTTGCAAAGAGAATTTGTAAGATCTGCGGTGAGGAATACGAATACGGCCTCGGCGCGGTTCAGCCGCACAACCTCGTATTTGTCGACGAGACCGGCGGAACCTGCTCGAGCAAGAGCACACTTCATTTTGAGTGTAGTGTCTGCGGCCTGAAGACACAGGAGGAAGGATTCTTACGTACGGATGTTCATGAGCATCTCGGCGAATGGACGGTAAGCAAGGAACCGACCTGCTTTGACAAGGGCGAGAAGAAACGGCAGTGTACGGATTGCGGTACCTGGCTGTACGAGGATATCAATCCGTTAGGATGTGATTTCTCCATCTCGTATGAATGGTCCACTGACAACGGCAGCGTAACCGCAAAACAGGTTTGCAGCAGGAATGCGAGCCACGGCACGTCCGAGACTGTTTATACGGACAAGAATGTGACCAAGGCACCGACCTGTACGGAAACCGGAACGGCGGTATATACGACCAGAGCATTTATCCATTCCGATCTCTTTACGACACAGACCAAAACGGTTACGGAGCCCGCAAAGGGACACAACTGGGGTGCCGCAACCTATACCTGGGACGGATTGACGTCGGTAAAGGCGGAACGGATCTGTCAGAACGATAGCAGTCATAAGGAAACCGAAACGGTTTCGGTTACTTCACAAAAAACCAAAGATCCTACCGATACGGATAAGGGTGAGACGACCTACACGGCAACCTTCACGAAGGATTGCTTCGTAACCCAGACAAAGGTTCTTGCGGATATTCCTTCGCTGAATGAGACCTGGGGCGATGTAACCGTCACCTGGGCAAGCGATTACAGCTGGGCCGAGGCTACCCGCGTTAACCGTCAGGATCCGAACTACAAGCAGACCGAAAAAACGACGAACATTTCGGCAGAGGAAGACAAGGCAACCTGTATGAAGGACGGAAGCATGACATACACGGCTACATTTGCCACATACGATGCCTTCAACCAGAGCAGCCAAAGAGTAAAGACCGTTGTTCTTCCGAAGACTTCCCACAAGATGGTAATCGATCCTGAAAATTCCGCGGATCCCGCACCGATCATCAAGACCGATGACTATGGTTTGAAGTACTGTGACGGATGGACGGCCGGATATAAGGAAGAGTTTTGCGAGTACGGCTGCGGAACGAGAAGCGAGAGACAGACAATCCGCGTTCCCGTGGCAATTGTTGCGGAAGATGCCGAATATATCAGTTACGGCGATAACAACCATGTTACGATTGATTTACGCGTATGGTGCGGACAGGACGACATCGAAGATGTATTCTGGAATGATCCCACCATTGCGGAGTTCATTACGGAAGGCTGCGGCTTACACGGAATCGGACATCATTCCTCGATTGATAAGAAGTATACCGGAAGCAGCAAGGCATGGTACTATGATGAACAGTCCGAGTTCTTTGCGGAGTATGCAAACAGGATGTATGACCGGCTCGATGTCGGCAGCATAACCGCCTACGGCACAACCGAAACGGTAAGCAAAACATCGAAGCTGACGGCATTTCAGGGTACGTCAATGGATATTGCGGTAACCTACACACCGTCCGATACGACGACGTACGAGACCGTTACCTTTACGGTTACCGTTATCTTCAAATAATAACCGACAGCATTGCAATAAGATTCGAAAACAGCGACACGGCAGACTGCAGAAATGCGGCCTGCCGCGTTGCATTTTCCGGAAAATGACCGGCAGAATGTAGAAATCCGAAGCAGTATCGGAATTCCCCGCCGGCTTTCCTGCTGCCCGTGTGTCTCCGGGTTTTATTTTCTTCTTGCACTCGGCCGGCTTTTTTAGTATACTGTTTTCAATATGTGACACACCAATGACAGGGGGTCTTCTATTATGATGGAAGCTACGAGCTGCGGTGGTGTTGTTATTTTCAGAGGAAAGATATTATTACTGTATAAGAACTACAGGCATAAGTACGAAGGCTGGGTACTCCCGAAAGGAACCGTAGAGGAAGGCGAGGATTTTAAGGAAACCGCTCTTCGGGAAGTGAAGGAGGAATCCGGGGCCGATGCCCGCATCATCAAGTATGTAGGCAAGAGCCAGTACAGCTTCAGTACGCCCGCCGATACGGTAATGAAGGACGTTCATTGGTACCTTATGATGTCGGACAACTATTATAGCAAACCACAGCG
>CAMIWE010000057.1 GCA_946402335.1 uncultured Lachnoclostridium sp. | reverse complement strand
CATGAGCAACACCGACCGTGACATTAAGCCCGGCGAAATGGAATGCGCCCTGCTTACTCTTCTGAGCGACGAACATCCGTCCATCGACAAGAACACGCCGATTGAGCTGCGATGCCGTTACTGCTGCAGTCAGGCGGGCGTGGATGAGGATGTGTTCTCGGAATACTCGAAGGTTCTGACCTTTGAGACCACCGAGATCGGCAACGACCCGCAGCCGACCCCGACGGCCGTACCCGATGTGGAGGATCCCCAGCCGACGACCGAGAACAAGAAAGATGACAAATGTCCCATCTGCCATTTCTGCCCGCAGCCGCTCGGCCTTTGCATCTTCATCTGGCTTCTGATCATCATCGTGATCGTCGTTATTGTTATCGTGATCATCAAAGTGACCAAGAAGGATAAGGATCAGAAAGAAAACAAATAAGACAGTAAAACGCTTTGATACAAAGAAAGGTTCCCGCGCCGAAGTACGGGAACCTTTTTATTTGCTTTTTTACCAGTTGCCGCCGACCGCCTTACTGAGGCTGATGCCGTTCTCCCCGAGCGGGATGGCATGGTCGAGGCCGACAAATTTGCCGTTCTGCTGCCAGAGTACCTGCTTCACGAAGGTATACTTCTCGGTATCCCAGGTCTTGAAATCATCTAAGAGAAGACCGCCGGTATCGCCGGAGTTTGCATTCAGGCACCAGAAGGTATGGTTCAGATGGTATTTGCCGATCAGCTGGCGCATATACGTCATCCAGGTCAGGTTCGGCTCCCGCATGAAACCGCCCCACTCACCGATCAGAAGCGGTGCGATATCCTCTTCGTAAATGAAGAACCAGTTGTCTTTCCAGCAGTCCTTCATCAGGCTGTCATAGGTATACGTTCCTTTAAACCACGGCTGCTCATATACGGTCGGGCCGTAGTCATGCGGCGAATATACGAGCTTGTTCTGGTATTTGCCCAGATTGATCGGGTATTTGCGGACACCGCGAAGGTTTCCGCCCCACCAGTTGAAATCGTAGTCCTTCTCATCCGTGGAATGAAAATCCGCATTGGTCGAAAGATCCTTCGGGAAAATCTCCGTTCCTTCGATCAGGATCAGCAGATTCGGGTTCTTCGCAAGAACCTTGGCTGCCGCCGTCTCCGCCACATATTTCCAGTTGTTGGCGTCCTTCGAATCGTTCCAGATTGCCGCGGCTTTTCCTTCGTAAGGTTTTCCGTGCGGCTCGTTTTTGAGGTCAAATCCGATGATCGTATCGTTGTTCTTATAGCGGTCCGCCAGCCATTCAAGCGCCGTATAGTAATCATTTACGGTGATGCGGTCGGTGCACCACAGATTGACATTGTGTCCGGAAGCATTGGTCTCCGCGCTGTGAATATCGGGGATAACCTTGATGCCGTTCGTTTCGGCAAGCACCAGGAAGTAGTCCCATATTTCCAGGCTGTTCATGCTGTTCAGCACCGTATTGTAGGCATTGTTGTAGTTCGCCTTCGGATACTCCCCGCGCTTCCACTGCAGGATCAGTTCCGCAGACATCGGTACCCGGATCAGATTGAAGCCGTGGTCCGCGATGGCCTTTACGGTCGGTTCCAGCTGGCTGTTCCATAATCCGTCAAATGTGTTCGTTCTGGTATTGTATCCGAACCAGTTCAGTCCGGTCAGCCATACCTGCTTTCCGTCCTTGTCATAGATCCGCCGGCCGTCCGTATGAAGCCAGTCATCGCCCTGAACGGAATCGGAAGGTCTCTGCAGCAGTTTCTTGACATCCACGTTTCCTCCGCTTTGTCCCTGTTGCCCCTGCTGTCCGTTCTGGCCCTGCTGGTTATTGTTGATCGCATTCTGGTCCACCTTGCCAGCCGTCAGTGTACAGGCTTTGCCGTTCAAGGTTGCGGATGTGATCTTCAGTGCCTTCTTCGTTCCGAGATTGCAGCCGATCGCAATGGCTCCGCCCGCGGGAATCGCGCCGTTATAACCGGCATCCGTAATCGTCAGCGTATCGCCTTTTACGGTCCAGGTACCGTTCCAGCCGTTCACGCGGTCCAGTCCTTCTACCGTCAGGACCAGTTTCCAGCCGCTGATTGCGGTTTTGGTGTGGTTGCGGATTGCGATATCCAGGCCGTACATATTCACGTCCTTGTCCGTCCAGGAATTCCCGGCGGAATATTCGATCTGATATCCGTCCTTAACCGTTTCCCCGGGCGTCGGCTCCGCCGTCGGTGTCGGCTCGTCCGTTGGTGTCGGTTCCTCCGTCGGCTCGTCGGTCGGTGTCGGTTCGTCGGTCGGCGTCGGCTCACCGGTCGGTGTTTTGTTTCCGTCGGGGGTCGGCGTCTGCGTGGCGCCTTGATTCTCCCCGGGCTGCGTCACGGTTTTGTCCGGGTCCTTACTGCCGCCCTTGTTTCCTTTTCCGGCTGCCACAACAATCAATGCGATGACAAGCCCGATGATCACCACCCCCATGGCGACGATCGTGATCAGAAGACTTCTTCTGACAGTCTTCTTCTCCTTTTCCTCCATACTGTCCTCCTTATACGCGTTCCTGCTTTACGCAGGATTTTTAAAACGGCTTACCGGCCGCCGTAGTAATAGGTCTCGCCCCATCGTCTTTCCGAATAGTAAACCGGCATGTCAAAAACGGAATCTTTCGGATCCATTCTTGTCTTCACATCATACTCTTTTCCCATCCGACGAAGATCTTCCTGGGTAAGATTGTTCTTCGGAACATCCGCGCATACATATTCGAACCGTTCCATGACCCGTTCCGCATCGCCTTTGATCTCGACAACCTTCAGGGGATTACCGAAATCGTCATACGTATACTCCCATTCGGTGGTCTGTTCTTTCTTATCCCTCGGCAAGATTACCGTATAGGTCTTTCGAAGAAGCCTGTCATTGTCTCCGTACACATAAGATGTGGTTTTCTTCTCGTTGACCTCATCGAAATACCCTACCGTTTCCTCGTATTCCTCCACCGGCAGCCCGCTGTCATTATAGTCGAAGCGATGCTCTCCCGTCTTGGCGGAACTGGTGTCGAATCCGTATTCCGAATTATACTTTGACTCCTTCAGAAGCTGCCCCTTTTCATTGTAGGTGTACCGGACTATGTCATGTTTCAGATCCGCGGTGCTGATTGACTGCGTAGTCCCGTCTGCATTATAGTTTTCCACCTGGTCGCTATAATACGAATAACCGCCGAACTCACCGACTTCCACAACAGATTTGTTCTTAACGGTCCTCTTCTTAAGAGTGTCGAAGCCGGTGTTTCCGAACTCATACTCCAGCTCATGGACAAATACCACTACCTCTCCGTCCCGTCCGTCCCGGAGTTCCGCGATAACATGCCCGTCCTTATCTAACTCATAACGTTTATACACCGTACCGTGCGACTTCACCTTCACAAGAAGGCCTCTCTCGTTAAAGCTCTTAAGAAGAATCTTTCCTTCCTCCGAGTTCTCTGTCTCCATGTAGATGTTTTTCAGATATCCTTCCGCGTCGTCATACTCGTAGGTATAGACGGTTTTGGTCTTATTTTGGGTAACGGTTGCCCGGATCATCCGGTCATCCTTATCATACGCATAAAGAATCTCCGACTCCACATACAGCGTCAAATCCGACTCGGACGGATCCTGACCGCTTTCCACGCGGATTGTCTGATAGTTCGTCTCAACGGTTCTGCGTCCGTATTTGTCATAGGAATACTCATGCAGCTGCGCGGACGTCGGGCCGTATTCCACATATTTCAAAAGCCGGTAAGCATTGCCGGCCGGATTCACAACGAGTCCCGTTTCGGTCGTATATTTTCTTTCTTTCGGCTTGTCATCCCCGGATTTCTTTTTCGAAAAGATCATTGTCATCAATACGATCTCGGCAATCAGCGCAACCGCGCAGATTCCGGCGATCAGAAGGATGAATGTCTTCTTTTTCATCTTCAGTTTCTTTTTTTTCTTCTTTGCCATGTCTTCCCCCGATGTACGTAAGCTTATTGGCCTGCGAAATAATACGCTTCACCCCAGCGTTTTTCCGAATAATAGACCGGCATGTCAAAAACCGATTCCTTCGGATCCATTCTCGTCTTCCGGTCATATGATGCGCCCTTCCGACGTAAATCTTCCTGCGTGAAATTCTTTGCGGGAATATCTGCGCAGGCGTAGGTAAACTCCTCGCTCACCCGTTCCGTATCACCTTTTCTCTCACGCACCGTTTCCGGATTGCCGTACCGGTCGTATTCATATACCCATTCGGTAACCACAGGCTCCTGTCCGGGCTCTTCGACCGTCAGGGTCTTGCCAAGCAGGCGGTCCTCCGGTCCGTACTCATAAGCCGTCGTCCTCGTCGTAGCGTTTCGGTACGATCCCCTTTTTTCTTTTTCTTCCGCAATGAGCCGTTTTTCGTTATACTTTATCGTTCGCCGGATGCCCTCTGCGCTCCCGTGCGTTTCACCGACCAGAAGCCCTTCCGCATTATAGGAATAGGTGGTGTTCCCCCCGGCCGACACGGTTCGTCCGTCAGTGGTATATACTTCCTCCACAGTATCCGTCGTCCCGTATATTCCTTCCACGGTGCTTTTATTATTTATCTTCCTTCCCGTAAGGGCTTCGTATACCGGATACATCGGATTCTCATACCACAGGGTATGGGAAAAGACAAGGACGTCTCCGGACTCTTTTTCACGGTATTCCGCAATAATATGTCCGCGTTCATCCAGTTCAAAGCTCTTGTATGTCCCGTCAGCATTCCGCTGTTTCATCAAAAGGCCTCTTTCGTTAAAGCTCCGCTCAAGAATGATACCGTCCTTCGAGCCTTCCGTTCCGCTGTATATATTTTTCAGATATCCTTTCTCCTCGTCATACTCATAGGTGTAAATCCGCTTCCCCGCACCATCGTATACCGTAGCCTTCGTCATGCGGTTTTGCTTATCATATTCGTAGTTTATCTCCGACTCGAGCGCATGCGTCAAATCCGCCTCGGGCGGTTTCTTTCCGGCCTCCGCGCGGATGGCCTGATACGTCCGCTCAACGGTTCTGCGGCCGTAACGGTCGTAGGCGTATTCATGCATTTGCGCAGACGAGGGACCGTATTCCACATATTTCATAAGCCGGAACGCATTGCCCTTCGTATCCGTAATAAGCCCCGTTTCCGTCGTATGACGCACCCGGTTCCGGTTCTTTCTTCCGGAGAAGATCATTGTCATCAATACAATCTCGGCAATCAGCGCAGCCGCGCATACCCCGACAATCAGAAGGATGAAGGTTTTCTTTTTCATCTTTCGTTTCTTTCTTTTCTTACCGCCCATATTCTTCCCCCCGTTGCTGCCGCAAAGCCCGAATACTAAGCTAAATCATTTTGCAAATATTCTTAAGCGCATACGCAACGCCGTCATGCTCATTGTCTAACGTCACGGCGTCCGCCTGTGCCTTCGTCTCCTCTGTGGCATTGCCCATTGCGATGCCGATCCCCGCTTCCTTTAACATCGGGATGTCATTGCCCGCATCCCCGATCGCTGCGGTTTCGCAAACCGGCACGTGGCACATCCCGGCCACTTTCCGAAGCGCCTCCGCTTTGGAAACGGATGCCGAGAAGAACTCTAGGAAGTTCGGATCGGATGTCACGATGCACACATTCCGGAACCGTTCCACGGGAACGCTCGGAAGCGTCTGCTCCGCCATTGCCTCCGGCAAATACCATAAAATCTTCTGGATTTCGTGTCCCGCCAGTTCCGACAAAGCGGTAATCTTCTTCGCGGGCATCTTACCGAACCGGCGGCTGTAATCCTCTGACAGTTCATTGATCTTGCTGGAATAAAGCCGGTTTTCGGACCACACGATCTGCGTGACGTCGCGTTCCGTCCCGAGATCAAAAACCGTCCCGGCGTCCTGCGCGCTCAGGCAGCATTCAAAAAGGATTTCCTCCGTTTCCGGATGCACGATCATCGCGCCGTTGCTTGTAATCACCGGGCTGTTGGGCCTCAGTTCCCTGATAAACTCTTTCGCTCCCGGCCAGGCCCGTCCCGTAGCGATGCAGATATATGCCCCGGCATCCATTGCCGCGCGGATTGCGCCCGCATTGATCCTGGAGATTGTCTTGGCGCCGGTCAGCAGCGTGCCGTCCAGATCGATCGCCGCAAGGCGGATCTTCTTATCTGTTTCCTTCTTCTCTGTCATTCTTTCCCCTGTTTCGGCACTACTGCCGGTCCTCCGTAATATGATCCATTCCCTGGCTGATGATGGTACGGACATGCTCATCGGCCAGCGAGTAGAAAATGCTCTTTCCTTTTCTGCGGTTCTTGATCAGCTTGCTCTTCTTTAAGATGGCAAGTTGGTGGCTGATTGCAGACTGGCTCATCCCGAGCGCCTCCGCGATATCACAAACGCAGACCTCCGCTTCAAATAAGACAAAAAGAATCCTGATCCGCGTGGAATCCCCGAAGATCTTAAACAGTTCCGCAAGATCATACAGATCGTCCTCCACCGGCATGGTTTCGCGGACAACCTTCAGCAGATCCTCATGTACCTCCACATGATCACAGCATTGTACTTTATCGCTCTTCATCCTGTCCTCCGTTTCCGTGCGAAGCAGAAATAAAAAATGCTCCCCGCCCCGATGCACAGCTCACCCGCTGAACGCATCCCGGGAAGGGAGCATCATCGTTACAACCTAATTACTCCTTTTCCAAACGGTTCATAATCTTTCCGATCAGAACCAGCAGCGCGATTCCGATACCGCCGGAAGCCGCAGCACAAAGAACCGGTAACGCCTTCGGTCCGAACTGAACGTTAAACGTTGCCACGGTAGCAACCATAACGATTGCCAATACAATCAGCACGATTGCAAAGATATTCAGGAACTTCAGCTGGGGCTTAGCCGCAAGCACTGCGCCCGCTGCCTTCTCTCCGCGCTCGATTTTCTCGGAATCTTTTAATTTCTTAGCACTGAGCAATTCCGAAACCTCAATGTCAAGTGCACGGCAAAGCGGTTCCACCAGGTCCGCACCGGGCATGGAACTGCCGGCTTCCCACGACTGAATGGCACGGTCGGAAACACCGAGACGTCCGCCCAGCATCGCTACGGAAAGTTTCTGTTCTTCTCTGCACTGTGCAATAAACTTACCAATTGCCTCTTGGGTCATGATACCACACCTCCGCTTTATAAATGAAAAACTGCCAACGTACTTTAAAACATTTTAGCATTGCATTTCAAAATAGTAAAGAACCAATCCTCAAAAAGCTGAGAAAACACAACATTTTTCGCCCGAAAACGCTTTCATTTTCCGGAAAATCACAGCAAACCGAGCCGCTTCATCCAGGTTTTCGCCAGTTCCGGCCACAATGCCACATCGGAAAGATCGGGCATCGGCGGCATCGGCGGACGCTCGCCCTCCTCCTTCGGTCTTTCCTCCCCTTCGGGATTTCCGAAGAACTGCACCATCAGCTCCGTGCGGCGTTTCTCGGATACGCGGATGCCTTTATGCTCCCGAACCGCCTGTACGGCAAGGTTCACCTGCTCCATCGTATACGGTTCTCCGAAATTGCCGGTTTTAAAACGGTCGGTGAATACGGACAGACCGTGCCAGCCGCTCGGAAATGCATAATAAGCATACGGAACACCGGCTTTCCGACAGGCTTCCGCAAACATCATGCTGTTCTCTACGGGAACCAGGTTGTCGGTTACCGTCTGCCAGATAAAGCACGGCGGAGTGTCCTTCGTTACCTGCTTCTCAAGAGAGTAATATTCCATCTCTTCTTCACTTGCATTCTGCCCGATCAAAGCCCATACGGAATAGATATGGGTAAACTCTCCGGTCGTAATAACCGGGTAGGAAAGGATCACGCCGTCAGGCCGGTTGCTTACCGGATTCAGCTCCGGATCCGCATCCGTAATATCCGCAAAATGCGTTGCGACCGAAGCACAAACATGTCCTCCCGCCGAGGAACCGATAATCGTGATCCGCGAGGGATCCATATGGAAACGATCCGTGTTGGCCCGAACCAGACGGATGGCGCGGCTTAAATCCTTCATCGGCTGGTCCCGAAGCGGTACCGACATCGTGATGTCGGTCGTATAGGTCAGAACGACAACGTTCATGCCGAGCTTATAAAACACCTCTCCGACTGCCTCGCCCTCCGTATTGACGACCATGCAGTACCCGCCGCCCGGAACGATGATCAGGCCGGGGCGCAGCTCGTCGTCGTCATGCAGATAGGTGTAAAGAAACGGCGTAAAGCCGTATGCGGCTTTATAATCATACTCGCCGTCTTTATAAATCGGTTCCCGGAAACTTACCGCAGTCTCAATCATTTGCCTGCTCCCTTCATCGCCTTTTTGTCCTTCTTCATATCCTTCTTAAACCGCCGGAAATCGCCGAGGGCCTTCCAGCCGATGCCGAAAATCTTACGGATGTTGATCGAGTTCTTGCCGGCAGTACGGGGTTTGAAGGAAATCGGGCGGAACGCCTGTGTCTCACCGTAATAGGCATAGTAAGTCGTCATCATGATGTTCGGAAGATTATAGTCCTCCTGCATCTTATAAAGATATTTCTTAACGACATCGCATTTCATGAGCCTGAACGGCGCATTGGCATCCGGAACCTTCACGCCGAAATAAAGACGAAGCAGGAAGCATACGACTTTTTCGACAAAAGCCCGGCTCTTGCCGTCACCTCTTACGGTACGGTTTCCGAAGATTCCGTCGTACTCCGTACGGAGCTGCCAGAATGCATCGAACTCGGCGGGGTTGGTCTGTCCGTCCGAGTCGGTCTGGAATACATAATCGATGCCGCGCTTGATCGCAAGATCATAAAGCGCGATGACCTTCGGTCCGTGATACCGGTTCGTATCCGGCAGAATCTCCAGTTTCGGGAACTCCTTCTGAAGATTCTCAAGTACCTCATGCGTACGGTCCTTGCTGCCGCTGTCCGCAATCACAAGACGGGAATCTTCTCCTTTGCCGTTAAGAATCGGATACCACTGGCGAACCACGCCTTCAATGTTAGCTTCCTCGTTGTAAGCCGGCATAACAATATATAAAGAATCCATAGTAAACCTCCGATAATTGACTCTCTTCAGTATAGCATCAGACATTCGGTGAGTCAATGGGAACGGTCAGCGGACTTTGCCGTAAAGAGGCGCGCAAACGCTTAGCCGGCTTACTGGTTCAGCGCGTAATACAAGCCCTTCATGGCCATCAGTTCCTCATGGCTGCCCTGTTCGGCAATGCCTTTGTTGGAAATGTAAAGGATGCGGTCCGCACTGCGGATTGTCGAAAGACGGTGCGCAACCATAAAGGACGTCTTGCCTGCGAGCAGCTTCTTAAGAGCCTTCTGAATCAGCGCCTCGGTTTCGGTATCGATGGAGCTGGTCGCCTCGTCAAGGATAACCACGGACGGGTTCTTAAGAATGATTCTTGCAAAGGAAAGCAGCTGCTTTTCTCCTGCGGACAGGCCCGCGCCGCGTTCCTCAAGCATATGGTTATAGCCGTCGGTAAAGCGTTCGATAAAACCGTTTGCGTAAATGCTCTCGGCCGCTTTGATGCATTCCTCGTCGGTTGCATCCGGGCGCCCGTAACGGATATTCTCCAGGATGGTTCCCTTAAAGATAAACGGCTCCTGCATCAATACGCCGACCTCTTTTCGAAGGGAGTCAAGCGTCACCTCGCGGACGTCGTGCCCGTCGATGCGCACCCGGCCCTTTGCGACATCATAAAACCGCGTAAGCATGTTGATGACGGTCGTCTTTCCGGCACCCGTCGGTCCCACAAGCGCGATTGTCTCACCGGGCTTCACGTGCAGGTCGAAGTGCTCAAGGATATTGACACCCTCGTCATAGGCAAATGTGACATCGTCGAAATCCACTCTTCCTTCCACGCCGGAAAGCTTCACGCAGTCCTTCTCGTCGTGAATCTCCACCGGATAATCAATCGTATCGAATACCTGCTCAAGGTTGGAGCTTACCTGTGCCAGCTGCTGCACAAGAATCGCAATCATCGTAAGCGGGCCGCTGAACTGCGACATATAACTCGTAAATGCTACGACCAGTCCCGCATCCACATAGGCCGACCCCTGCAGGATCAGATAAAGCGCCATGCCGTAGAGGCATACGGTTCCGAAGTTCCAGAACGTCTCAACGATCGGGGTATTCAACTCGTTGCGGCGGAATATGCGAAGCCACTGCTTCACGCAGCCGTCATGGATCTCACTGTAAATCTGCTCGCTGCTTTCCGTCCGGTTATAGCTCTTCACGATCTTCTCGCCCATGATCGTCTCAACAAGAAAAGCGGAACGGTTCGAGTTCTTGGCACGAAGCTTCGCGAACTCTTTACGGATCACGTAACGAAGCGTAAAGATGCAGACCATCATCGGAACGATCACGGCAAATACGATGCCGGTCAGCTGCGGGCTTAAGCCGAGCATGAAGAAGGTTACGATAATCAGCTTCACCGCGTAGGAAAGCAGGTTCAGCACATAGTTTGAGAAAAAGTTCGCAAGACCGTCCACGTATTCTGTAACGCGGACAACGATCTTTCCGTTCGGCTTCGAATCAAAGTAATCAAAAGGCAGTTCCTGCAGTTTATAGAAAACATCTTTGCGGACGTCACAGATGATGCGGTGTCCGATGATTCCCATGATTCTCTGATGGAAGAAGTTCACGCCGATCTCCAAAACGGCGATTGCCGCCATCGAAGCGATTACAAAGGCAAGCGTCCGGTATTCCTCCGTCACGACCACGTGGTCGATGATTTCCCGAAGGAGGAGCGGGGTGATCATCGCAAGTCCCGCGGAAACAAGCATCAGAATGCCGACGAGAATAAACGAGCCGCGGTAGGGCTTCATATAGCGGAGCACTCTGCCGAACTGGCGGATATCGAATTTTTTGCGGATGACTTCATCCTGAAAATAAGTGTTCTTCTTAGCCATGCTTAAGCCCTCCCTTCTGCGAGTTTATCGGCAAGGGCGTCAAAGTTCACGGAGCCTTCCTGCGTAACCTGAATATTATATGTTTTGGCAAATGTGCCATCCATTTTCATCAGTTCCTCAAACGAACCGCGCTCGATGATCTCGCCGTCGCGAAGATAGATGATCTCATCGCAGTCCACAACCGAGGACAGGCGGTGGGCGGAAATCAGCAGCGTCTTGTCGGGATAATAATGCTTGATATCCGCAAGAAGCCGTTTCTCCGTCCCGACGTCAAGCGCCGAGGTGGAATCGTCGAGAACAAGGATCGGGGCGTTACGAAGAAGCGCTCTGGCGATGGAAACACGCTGCTTCTGACCGCCGGAGATGCCGAGTCCGCGCTCGCCGATGATTGTTTCATAGCCTTCCGTAAAGCTTGAGATGAAACCGTGTGCCTGTGCATGCTCCGCGGCCTTCATAACCTGCTGCCGCCCGACTTCGGGCTCGGAGTAGGCAATATTCGAGGTAATCGTATTCGAGAACAGGAACACATCCTGGAACACGTACGAGAACTGCTTTCTTAAAGAGTTCAGTTCGTATTCGCGGATATCCGTTCCGTTTAAAAGAATCTGTCCGTCGGTCATATCGTGAACGCGGATCAAAGACTCTAAGAGCACGCTCTTGCCGGAGCCCGTGCCGCCGACGATACCGATCTTCTTGCCGGGCGTAATATCCAGATTGATGTTCTTAAGGATCTTCTGGCCGGCGATTTCAAGACTTCCGTTCACAATCTCGATATGCGCCTCACTCAAAATGCCCGTATCGACAACCGTTTCCTCTGCAGGATACATGATGCCTTCCTTCGGGGGCTCGCTGATGCTTAACGGACCGCTGACGATCTTGCTCTCGGTGTTCATGAAATCCATCATTTTCCGTCCGGATACAAGCTGCTGCTGCATCTGGAACATGCTGTTATTGATCTGCGTGATATGGTTCATGATACGGAATACATAGTCTCCGCTCGCCACAAGATAACCGATCAGCAGCTGTCCTTTCATAACGAGCACGGCGCTTACGGCAATGCTTCCGATGTACGCTGTCTGGCGGATCAGTCCGAAGATTGCCTCGAAGGTGGAGGACAGTTTGATCTGCTTAATATGCGCGTCGCGCAGATTGTAATTGGAGGAGTCGAATTTCTTCTTCTCAACGTCCTCATTGGTAAACGAGCGTACCAGGCGGACCGCTTCGATATTCTCCTGTACGGTCAGCGCCATATTACTGTTGCAGCCGCGGATCGCGCGGAAATTCGCTCTCGCAAGTTTCCGGAAACGAAGCAGGGAAACCGCGAAGAACGGAGACAGGATCAACGGAATCACGAGAAGGGAACGGTTGATTCCCGCAAGCATCACAACCGCCACCACCAAAACGAAGATACTGTCGCAGATATTCGGGATCATTCGGCAGAACAGTTCCTTGAACATGATCGTATCGGAGTTGATCGTCGTTAAAAGCTCACCGGTGTTATACTCGGCGATTGTCTCCGAATCAAGCTCCATGAGCTTATGAAACGTCAGTTCCCGAAGGTCGGTCTCAAGGGCAAGGCCGAGCTTCTGCAGAATGTAGTTTTTGATATAAACGATAATATCCTTAAACAGGATCAGCCCGAGGAACACCGCCGAGAGCGTGAAGAACAGATGCATCGAGTGGATCGCGCCGTATCGGCCGGACAGAAGGAAGGAAAATACCCCTTTCCCCGCCGGTTTGTCCTTGATGATGTGGTTGATGAACATTGCCGTAAGCAGCGGCAGCATCAGGTCTGCCGTCAATGCCGTAAAGCTTAACAGCTTTGTCAGAATGTCCAGCGGAAGATGCTTCTTCCACTGTTTGAAACCGAATTTAAAAACTCCCATTTTCTATTCCCTTCGCCGCTCAGCGACCTTCGCATAGAATAAAACACCCTTAGTTCTGTCTGAAGAATAGCATATTTCACGGCATCGGAAAATGAATTAAAATATACCCTTTTGTCACTTTTTTATACTCTTTCGATTATTTCGGAATAAAAAAAACTCCCCGGATTTCTCCGGGGAGCGGAATGTCTTAATTCTGGCCTTTTTCAAGGAAAAGCGTTCTCGTGGTAAGGTCGCAAACCTCAGCCGGTCCGTAGTACTGAATCGCACCCGGATAGGTGAAGCAGGTGTTGACCGCCCACTCTTCACGATGCTTTGCAAAGAACTTGAACGGCTCACCGTCAAGCTCAACCAGAGCCTTGCGGATAACCGGCTTGTCCTCGCCGTTTCTTCTTTCCATATTCATCATCTTGGTGATCGGCATACCGCCTGCAACCCACTCTTCTGCGGGCTTAGCGATATTGGAAACCTTGGAAAGATATCCGTTGAAGCCGTACTGGATCAGCATGAAAGCGTTGTATCCGAGGGAGTAGCAGTAGTCTGCATCGAAGTTGGACGGGAAAGCGCAACGGCCTTCGTAACCGAAGAAGTGATGCTGAATACCGAACTTGCCCTTGTAGGTGCCTGCAGCCTTTCTCTTAGCAAGCTCGTTCTTAACAAGCTCTGAGAAAAGCTTCTCGGACTCGATCAGGGAAACCTGAACGTTACCGTGAGGATCTCTCTCAAGGAAGAGCTGCTGCTGAATGCCCTGCGGAAGGATATCGAATACCTTGAAGGACTCAGCGGTCAGACCCTTTTTAATGAAGTCGTACTTTGCGTTCCAGTCGGGAAGCGCATTGAACTTGTCGGTCTTCTCTCCTGCAAGAAGGTCGTTGATCTCGGCAATCAGTGCGGAGAACTCGGGAATGAACTCTACGATACCCTCGGGGATGATGGCTACACCGAAGTTTTCCTTCTTGTTGCCACGGGTCTCAACGGCATCTGCGATATAATTCGTGATCTGTGCGATCGACATCTTCTTCGCGGCAACTTCCTCACCGATCAGGCAGATGTTGGGCTGCGTCTCAAGCGCGCACTCAAGTGCAACGTGGGAAGCGGAACGGCCCATAACCTTGATGAAGTGCCAGTACTTCTTAGCGGAGTTTGCATCACGCTCAATATTACCGATCAGTTCGGAGTAGGTCTTCGTAGCGGTATCGAAACCGAAGGAAGCCTCGATGTCCTCGTTCTTAAGGTCGCCGTCGATGGTCTTCGGGCAGCCGATTACCTGAATGCCGGTTCCCTTCTTCGCCATATACTCGGCAAGCGTAGCAGCGTTCGTGTTGGAATCGTCGCCGCCGATGATTACGATTGCGGTAAGGCCGTTCTTCTTGGCATTCTCGGCTACGATATCGAACTGGGATTCCTTCTCAAGCTTGGTACGGCCGGAACCGATGATATCGAAACCGCCGGTATTTCTGTACGCGTTGATCTTCTCATCATCGAAGGTGATGTAATCGTTATTCAGAAGTCCGTCGGGGCCGCCCTTGAAGCCGAGCAGAACGTTCTCGCTGTTCGTGGCCTTCAAAGCGTCATACAGACCGGAAATAACATTGTGTCCGCCGGGTGCCTGTCCGCCGGAAAGGATAACGCCGACAACCTGCTTCTTGGCAACAGAGGTGTTCTTGCCCTTTACAAAGGTAACTTCCTTCTTGCCGTAGGTGTTCGGGAACAAAGCCTTGATCTTGTCCTGGTCGGCTACGCTCTGTGTAGCAGCGCCTTCCTGTACGGAAATCTCTGCGATTCCGTTTCTGAGCATGCCGGGAAGCTTCGGCTGATACTCGTATCTTGCTTTTTGAAGCGGTGAAAGATTCATAATCATACTCCTTTATCGTTAATAACAATTGGAAACATATTGGAAACCATTTGATGTATATACTAAAACATTTTACGGAAAATGTAAAGACTCTCGGTTACCATTTTTCGTAACCGAAAAAAGACCGCTGCAGAACTGCTCTGCAACGGTCTTTCCTGGAGCATAGGGGACTTGAACCCCTGACCCCAACACTGCCAGTGTTGTGCGCTCC
>CAMIWE010000056.1 GCA_946402335.1 uncultured Lachnoclostridium sp. | reverse complement strand
TCCTCCGAATCTATATAAGACCGGCCGCGAGCGGGTCTTCGCCGGGTCCACGGGCGGCCAGCGCGTTCCCGCGAGGCGCCGAGGGCTTTTTAATCGGCGAAATAGGCATCAATGCCGTCTGCGATTGCTTTCGCAAGCTTGTCGCGGTATTCCTCGGTCGCCATGAGACGGTCTTCTTTCTCGTTGGTCATAAAACCCATCTCGACAATGGTCACCGGAACCTGACACCAGTTGATGCCGCTCATCGTGTCGGTCTCGACAACGCTTCTCTTTTTGCATCCGCATTCTGCGCAGATGGCGTCCAGAACGGTCTCGGAAAGCTTGCGGCTCTTCGCATACAGATTTCCGTTGTACGGGTTGTTCTTCGTCTGGCACAGCGTTTCCGCGCCGTTGACATCACTGTTGTCGTGCGCGTTGGCATGAATCCGGACAAATGCGTTTGCTCCTGCTTTGTTCGCGATTTCGGCTCGTTCGCTGTTACTGATGTTCACGTCATGCGTATCGCGCACCATAATCACACGGTATCCTCGCGCCAAAAGGATTGTTTCCAGTTTCTTTGAAACAATCAGATTCAGTTCGTATTCCGGGATCCCCGTAAAGTGGCCCGTGGTTCCGGAACTGACCTTTGCCTTCATCGTCGTCGACCCGGGCCCGTCCGGTTCTTTTTCGTTGTTGCCTTTCCGCTGATGTCCGGCATCAATTACGACCAGCTTGCCGTTCTGCGCCTGCCCTCCCGTCGGCTCAGGCGTCAGAGTCGGGGTAGGCGTCGGGGTTGCAGCCGGGACCCGGGTAGGTGTCGGTTTCGCGGTAGGCGTCGGAGTGTCCGTCGCCGGTGCTGTCGGCGTTACCTGCTCAGTCGGCACTGTAGGTGTGCCCGTAATCTGTCCGGTCGGCGTATTTGCAAACACGTCTGAAGGTTGTGCAATCGGTGTGCTTGTGGACGCTTTGGTCGGCGTCACGATGTCATTTGCCGCAGGCTCGCCCTTGCATGCCGTCACCGCAAAAGCGGCAATCATAATCAGGCCGAAAAGCAGCGCCGCCTTTCGGAAGGCCGCGAGCCGGCCGGATTCTGTTTTGAAGCTCATTTCTTTCCTCCCGCCACTTCCGCGCTTTTTTGCACGGAATAAAGATAGTATACCAAAAGAGAGCGAAAATAACAAGTTCGGCCTGCCCAAATTCCCTTCACATAAGAAACGCGCGAATCAACTCATCAAGCTCCTCCTGGTCAAACGGAATCCCCTCTCCTTCGTATGTGTAAAGCATAGTATCCCCCGTCCGGAAACCGCTTCGGTTATATTCCCGCATCTTAAGAATTGCATGCTGGCGGTACTCGTCATCGTCCATCATGCCGAAGTGCTCGTGATACATCGTTTTCCGGGTTCTGACATTCATGACTGCAAAATCCGGATTCCGCGTCCACCCGTTCGCCAGAATGATTGACGGTTCATAGACGTACGGCACCCCGGCCAGATAATAGGTGTCCGCAATCATCTTTTCGGACTTCGAACGGACCGTTTCTCCCCGAATCGTTGTATATGACGTTGCCATCGGAAACGAATTCTGCGCGCCGTGATGCTCCTCATACCATTGCTCGATGAACTGTTCATCGGTCGGGATATGAGGGATGATCAGTTTCTTTCGTTCCGGAGACTCGCAATCATAAACGGCGGAGGGGTCGAAATCCCGCAGCGCAAGAAGTGCCCGCTCAAGCGCTTTTCCCCTCTTGAGGAGCGTCTTCTTCATTCTAAGGTCATATGCTTTTTGAGCCAGCTGTGACGCAAGCTTGAGATTCTTTTTCGGAATATATCTGCGAATCGTCTTTCCGTCCTTTGTACTAACGGCATAAGGGTAGAGATACTTGCCTTTCGCAACAGATAATTCAAGATGACCCTCCGGAAGTCTTCGAAGTTCTTTCGTCAGTTGTTGCAATAGTTTTTTCCCCGCGTTGATCTCGTCTTCCAACAGTTTGATCAAACTGCACTCCATAATTTATCCCCCCTACGTTTTTCAGTCGTTTAGGCTTTCGGTTAAACGAACTTTTGGTCCGCGGTTTATCGGTTTTAGGACCCGCTGTTTATCTTTTTTTGGGCCCGCGGTTTATCGGCTTTTTGGTTTTTGTTTTAGCCGTCTTTTAGATTTCTCTTTTCCACGCCTCTGACATGTCTGTGGTTCTGTTTTGTTTCTCTTTCCCAGACCTCTGACTTGTCCGTGATCCTGTTTTTGATGCCCGGAATCTTCGCTCAGGCCCCGCTTGAAAGCGGTTTCTCGTTTTTCCAATGGTTTTGACAAAAAAATTTTGTTCCCCTTGGATGAATTCTTTCACAAAAGGGCCAAGGCTCACCCTTTTCACGGATATTCCAATGGTTTCTGACATATTTTGAGAAATCGCTGGAATTGTTATGAACTTCAATCAAGCAAACAGTACCGGAATCGGAATTCTTACAATTGTTTTGGATTGTTTGTAGAAAACCATTGGAAATATTCCGAAAATCCTCAAGCAGGATTACCAAGGTACGGAATTGTTACATTGGTTTGCAAGAATTTCGGATAAAGCCATTGGAAATCTGAACTTGAGACAAAAAAGCTCAAGCCATTCCAACGCTCTATAAAGATTTGAGATGATTCCCCTGGAAGCAATAGCGGCTACGTCCTCGACCGGAAAGATATTTCGGGATTAGCAGGAAAGAATTATCGGTTTCAACTGAAAAGATTTATCCGGCCAAAAAGAATTCCGGACGTAGCCGCAAACAAGTCCCTATGGGACGAACAGAGACAATTTTAAGATGAAATAGAATAGAACATAGATTCAGATGAAACCGATAATTCAAATTAAAACGGAATTACAGATAAGACCAAAAATCAGATAAGGCCAATACTTTCAAGATAAAGTCAATAATTCAGATAAGACCAATACTTTCAAGATAAAGTCAATATTTCAAGATAAAGTCAATATTTCAGATAAGGTCAACATTTCAAGATAAGACCAAAATTCAGATAAGGTCAACATTTCAAGATAAGGTCAATAATTCAGAAAGATCGATAATACAAAGAAAATCAAAAATAAAGCTGAGGTCAAAAAGAAAAAAAGACAAACAGTATAGATAAAGATTATATTTGATTATCTTCTGCAGGGTGCCGTCGGCACCCTGCGGAAGAATCAGATTTCAGAAAAAGCAGGGTATCTGACCCTTGTTATATCACAACCGTGACGGTTTGCTTTCTCACGGCGGTAACAGGGAACTCCCTCACAACGGTGAGGATCATTCATTCTCACAACGGTGCGGATCATTCATTCTCACAACCGTTAGATTATTTACTTCCTTACCACCGTGATGGTTACGTCCTCGCCGTTCAGGTTCCAGTCTTTCGTCTGGCCGGAGCCTTCTGCGAAGGAAACTGCGTCTGCCGACGCTGCATAAACCACCTCATCGGCAAGAACGGTCTTCTTGATGAAAGCCTCGTTCCGCTTGCAGATCTCGGCGATCTTGTCGTTACCGGTCAGGGCAAGCGTGATGTGGTCCATAACCTCGAAGTCGGCGTCCTTACGCATCGTCTGGACTTTGCTGATGACTTCGCGGACGTAGCCTTCCTCGATGAGTTCGGGAGTGAGCTGGGTGTTCATGACAACCGTAACCTTGCCGTCGGAATCAGAAACATAGCCCTCAACCTTCTTGGCTTCAATCAACAAGTCTTCCTTTGCGATCTGCTCGTCGACTCCGTCAACCGAAACGGTAACGGAACCGGTCTCATTAAGCTCGGCCATGGCCTTTGCGGAATCAAGGTTAAGAAGGGCTTCCTTCACGGCATTGATCTGCTTGCCGAAACGCTTTCCGAGCGTACGGAGCTGCGGCTTAAAGGTATAGCCGGTGAACTCGCTGACGTCGTCACGGAACTCAACGTTCTTCACGTTCAGCTCATCCTCGATGATTTCCTTGTAGAAGTCGTTCAGGGTCACATCGTTCTTGACATACATGTCTGCCATCGGCTGACGCTGCTTGATATTCGAAGCGTTACGGCATGCACGGCCGAGTACGACGATGTCGAGAACCTCTTCCATGTTCTTCTCCAGCTCAGCATCGATCCAGCTTTCCTCAACCTTCGGAAAATCACACAGATGAACGCTTTCCGGAGCGGAAGCGTCGATCGAGCATACAAGGTTGCGATAGATTGCCTCGCTCATGAACGGAATCATCGGGGCCGAAGCCTTTGCGATCGTAACGAGCGCGGTATAAAGCGTCATGTAAGCATTGATCTTGTCCTGCTCCATACCCTTCGCCCAGAAACGTTCACGGCCGCGGCGCACATACCAGTTACTCATCTCGTCAACGAACGAATCGAGTGCACGTGCCGCCTCGGGGATACGGTAATTCCAAAGGTGGTCATCAACGGTCTTCACGGTCGTCTCAAGACGGGAAAGAAGCCAGCGGTCCATGACCGGAAGTTTATCGTAATCAAGCGTGTATTTGGTCGCATCGAAGTTATCGATGTTTGCATACAATACGAAGAACGCGTAGGTGTTCCACAGCGTACCCATGAACTTTCTCTGGCCTTCGGTTACGGCCTTGTCATGGAAACGGTTCGGCAGCCACGGCGCGCTGTTGATATAGAAATACCAGCGGATCGCGTCAGCGCCGTGTGTTGCAAGCGCTTCAAACGGATCTACCGCGTTGCCCTTAGACTTACTCATCTTCTGGCCGTTCTCGTCCTGTACGTGTCCGAGAACGATAACATTCTCATACGGTGCCTTGTTGAAAAGAAGCGTCGATTCCGCCATCAAAGAGTGGAACCATCCACGAGTCTGGTCAACGGCCTCAGAGATGAACTGTGCCGGGAACTGTGCCTCAAAAAGGTCCTTATTCTCAAACGGATAATGATGCTGTGCAAACGGCATTGCGCCGGAGTCAAACCAGCAGTCGATAACTTCGGGAACACGGTGCATCGTCTTGCCGCATTTCGGGCAGGCAAATGTGACACCGTCGATGTACGGACGATGCAGCTCCACCTTCGCGTCGTCCGGGTTACCGGAACGCTCCGCAAGCTCTGCACGGCTTCCGATACACTCCTTATGACCGCACTCACACTCCCAGATGTTGAGAGGCGTTCCCCAGTAACGGTTACGGCTGATTGCCCAGTCCTGAATGTTCTCAAGCCAGTTGCCGAAACGGCCTTTACCGATGGACTCGGGAATCCAGTTTACGGTATTGTTGTTGCGCACGAGGTCATCGCGGACAGCGGTCTCGCGGATATACCAGGACTCACGAGCATAGTAGATCAGAGGCGTATCACAACGCCAGCAGTGCGGATACTCATGCTCAAATTTCGGAGCATCGAACAGAAGCTTGCGGGAGGACAGATCCTTGATTACCTCGGGATCGGCACTGATCGCACCCTTTTCCATCTCTGCTGCGGTAGGCTTGCAGCGCATACCCGCGAACGGGGTTACATCAAGCATGACACCCTTCTCGTTAACCATCTGCACGAGCGGGAGATCATAGTTACGTCCTACATTGGCGTCGTCTTCACCGAATGCCGGGGCGATATGAACGATACCGGTACCGTCGGACATCGTTACGTAATCATCACAGGTTACGTAAAATGCCTTCTTGCCCTGCTTCTTCGCTTCATCGGCAGCGCACTGATACAAAGGCTCATACTCGCGGCGCTCAAGGTCGGTACCCTTGTAGGTCTCAAGCACTTCGTAAGCCGGAGCGCCGTCCTTACTAAGAGGCGCAAGAACCGTATCAGCCAAAGCCTGTGCAAGATAATAGGTATAGCCGTCGGCAGCCTTTACCTTAACATACGTGTCCGAAGGGTTCACGCAGAGCGCAACGTTTGAGGGAAGCGTCCACGGCGTAGTCGTCCATGCAAGGAAGTAAGCATCCTCGCCGACTGCCTTAAAACGTACTACGGCAGAGCGCTCCTTAACGGTCTTGTAACCCTGGGAAACCTCGGCAGAGGAAAGGGGCGTACCGCAGCGCGGGCAGTACGGAACAATCTTGAAGCCCTTGTAAAGAAGACCCTTGTCCCAGATCTGACGAAGCGCCCACCACTCGGACTCGATATAGTCATCGTGGTAAGTTACATACGGGTTGTCCATGTCCGCCCAGAAACCTACGGTGCCGGAGAAATCCTCCCACATGCCCTTGTATTTCCAAACGGATTCCTTACATTTGTCGATGAAAGGCTCAAGACCGTACGACTCGATCTGATCCTTTCCGTTGATGCCGAGAAGTTTCTCTACCTCGATCTCAACCGGGAGACCGTGGGTATCCCAGCCTGCCTTACGGGGTACCATAAAGCCCTTCATGGTACGGTAACGCGGGATCATGTCTTTGATAACACGGGTCAGAACATGACCGATGTGCGGCTTGCCGTTCGCGGTCGGCGGTCCGTCATAAAATGTGTATGTCGGTCCTTCCTTTCTTGACTCCATGCTCTTACGGAAAATGTCATTATCCTGCCAGAATTTCAGCGTTTCCTTCTCACGGCCGACGAAATCCATATTGGCGTCAACTTTCTTGTACATACTGATGTCCTCCTTGGTACATTGCTTCGACAGGTATGCGGGGCAGTTACGGAGCGGTGCGGCTCGCCTGTTGCAGAAAAAGCTCTCCGGCAAATCGGCTCTCTTCGAAAAAACAAAAGCCCCCATCCAAAAAGGATGAGGGACATAGTTTCTCATAACCACCTTTTTGCGTACGCTGCCTTGCAGAAATACGTTGCCCGGGTAACGGCGGACGGTCCGGTGCGGACTACTCGCTCTTTGCTTTGCTGTTCCGAAGAAACCTTCAAAACATCTTGCTTTCGCTCACACGACTCGGGAGTGATGTTCCCCTGACAAGTTCACACCGGGCTTTCACCGCCCCCGGCTCGCTTCGGATCTCCTCTCAGGATACTGTCTCCGTCTTCGTCTTTCTCTATGGATGATAATATAGACCATGCATGGGGATTATGTCAAGAATAAATCTGCGGAAATAAAACAGCCGGCCCGAATAGTTCGGACCGGCACCGGTAATACTATATTTTATGCACCAAATGCCCCGCTGCTGCGGTTCTGCAAAGCGGCCACATTTCATCGCCATGCGTGGCAGCAGGATCATCCCCTGAAGTCTCAAAACAGTTGGTTCCCGACAGCCTTTTTGCTATGCGTGGCAGCAGGATCCGGCGGGCTCTTCCAAGGCCGTATCGCAAAGCGTCTCCGCCGGCGCAATGCTTCTTATCTTGCTGCGGAAGCGGAACAGGCTCATGATGCCGGTGATGGACCAGGTCAGGCCGGTCGTCAGCCAGATGCCCCATTTGCCGATCTGCGGAACGGAGGTGATGGGCTTCGGCAGACAGCATCGGCAGCCGAGCTCGGTAAATCCGTTCAGCATCGCGTAGCGGCTGTCACCGATACCGTTTAAGGTACCGCGGCAAATGTAAATCATGCCGAGAAGCGCATAGAACGAGCTGCTGATCATCAGACCCTTCGCACCGATGGAAATCGCTTCGGGATCGTTGATAAAGATACCGATGATCTGCCGTCCGAACAGCTTCGGGATCAAAAACATTACGGACGAGAAGATGAGTACGAAACGAACCCCGACACGGAATCCCTTCTTAATGCGGTCCGTCCTGCCCGCGCCGAGATTCTGTCCTGCGTACGACGAGAGCGCCGCGCCAAGGGAACCATAGGGCTGCTGGATGATCTGCTCAATCTTGGTAATCGCCGTATTGGCCGCGCCGACAACCGGTCCGAATCCGTTTACAACCCACTGCAGGGCGATACAGGATACGGAAATCGTGGACATCATAAAGGCGATCGGAACGCCGATGGCGAATGACTTCTTAATAATATCCGTATCGGGCTCCCGGTCTTCCCTCGTAATCTTAAAGTACGGATTCCGCATACGGGCGTACAAAACACAGCTGAACGTCGAAAACAGCTGCGAGATAACCGTTGCCCATGCAACACCGGCAACGCCCCATCCGAGGCCTTGGACAAATGCAAGGTCCAGCCCGATATTCAGGACGCAGGATACAATCAGGAACTTTAACGGCGTCTTCGAGTCGCCGAGCGCCCGAAGCAGCGAGGACACGGTATTGTATCCGACCACCGCGAGACTTCCGCCGCAGGTAATCTGCATATAAGTTACGGACATATCGACGCATTCCGCAGGCGTGTCAAGAAAATGCAGCAGCGGATATGCCACGGAAAATCCGATCAGACTCATGAAGATGCCGACCGCGCCGACAACGTATAAACTGTTGGAAACCGAACGCCGCACCCTTCTATGGTCCCCCGCTCCAAAAAACTGCGCGGCCACAATGCCGACACCGGTACCGATACCGTTACTGATGGAGAAAAAGAAGAAGTTCACCGAGCTTGTTGCGCCGACTGCTGCCAAAGCATCGTCGCCGACACATTTGCCCACAATAATGCAGTCCACCATATTGTACATCTGCTGGAACAGGTTCCCGAGTAACATCGGCAGGGCAAATGCGAGAATCAGCTTCGCCGGATTCCCTTCCGTCATGTTTACGATATTGCTTCGTTTGTTAACCGTATTATCCATAAATCAGCCTTTCTGAAAATCAGACTAATCTTAGACCAGGAAAATGCAGGTTACAATGTCATAAACAATCCGAAAAAAACGGCGTTTTGTCCTTTTTGAAACGAAAAACGGACCGCGGGCACTTTTGCACCCGACGGTCCGTATTTGATTACTGTGTTCTGAGCTCCGCGCCCAGTCTCTTGGAAAGCTGCTTCATAACGCTTCCCGCTGCACTTTCGATCTCGTCGGAAGTGAGGGTCTTCTCATTGGATCCGATGGTCAGACGGATGGTAACCGACTTCCTGCCGGCAGGGATCTGCTTGCCGCGGTACTCATCCACGAAGCCTGCCACCTTCACGGGGCCTGCTTCCTTCTTCGCGATCACGGCGTCGATCTCTTCCCAGGTCGTTGCCGAATCGAACAGCATCGAGATGTCGTAATCCGTCACCGGATACTCGGCAAGATGCGTGAACTTATTGGTTCTCGAGATGAGCGGCTTAAGAAGCGTCGTATCCATCTCAAATACGAGAACGGCAAGATTCTTGATGCCGCATTCCATCGTGACTTTCTTGGCAACAAGTCCGATATCGCCGACCTTCGTATCACCGACGTAAATGTTCTGCCATACGACCGAATCGGCCCAGACGGGCTTTACGTCCTTCTTGAAGATAAAGCCTTCCATATGCGTATAACGGGGCATGTAAGCGAGATAGCCTTTAACTTCACGGAACATCTCATTTACGCTCTTCGTTCCGCTTGCGAGAGCGCCCGCGATATTTCTGCGCTGCTTCGGCAGCGACTCGGTAGCGTCATAGGGAGACGTGTAATCACTGTCGGTAAATACCTGCGCCTCTTCAAAGATTGCGAAATCATCGAAGTAACGCTCGTTCTTCATAACCGCTTCGCACATGTTCGGCAGAAGCGAGCTTCTGATATAGCTGAGGTCCGGAGCCGGGGGCGTCGACAGCTTAAGCATGCCGGTCGTATCCTGCATTACGGCGTTGACAAATGTGTCGTTCATCCAGGGATAGGTGTAAATCTCCTGCATGCCGCAGCGGATTGCCAGATATTCCTTGATGTTACGGACAAGGGAAATGTCCTTCTGGTTGATGGCGCCGGTGAAGCTCGTCGTAAAAGGCGTAGCGTCAAAGTTGTCGTAACCGTACATTCTGGCAACTTCTTCCATTACATCGTCCTTGATGGAAATGTCGCCGGTGGAACGCCAGGTCGGTGCAACAACATGCATATTGTCGCCGTCGATGGCTACGTCAAAGCCGAGGATCTCAAGCTTTGCGCGGATGTCGTCATTGGTCAGATGTTTTCCGAGACGCTTTGCAAGCCAGGTAAGGCTGACGTCAATCTCGGCTCTCTTAAGCTTCTTTTCGTAACGGTCACAGAAACCGGTTACCTGAAGTTCCGGATACAGTTCCTTAAAGTATTGCATCGAAAGTGCAAGGGCCTGGTCGCAGCGCTCCGGATCAACGGCCTTCTCGTAACGGGACGAAGCCTCGGTACGGTTGTCGTAGCGAAGTGCGGTCCGGCGGATACCGGTGGACTCGAAGTTGGCAACCTCGAGGATGACACGCTTGGTCTTCGGCAGGATGGAATCCTTTGCGCCGCCCATAACGCCTGCAAGGGCAACGGCACCTTCGCCGTCCGCGATTACAAGGTCATCCGTGCAAAGCTCGAGTTCCTTTCCGTTCAAAAGGAGAAGCTTCTCGTTCTGCTTCGCGCGTCTTACCGTAATATGGTCTTCGATATTGTCTGCGTCAAATGCGTGCGTCGGATTCCCGGTCGCCAGCATAACGTAGTTTGTGATGTCAACGAGCGCATTGATCGGACGCATTCCGACACGCCAGATCCGGCTCTGCATCGTAAACGGAGAGGGCTTTACCTCAACGCCGTTCATCTCTACGCCGATATAACGGGGGCAGCGCTCGGTGTCGTCAATGGCAACCTTGAAGTCGGATTTGCAGTCGTAGCTGACGGGCTCGATCTTCTTCATGGGAAGCTTATAAAGAGCTGCAATCTCACGGGCAATTCCGTAATGGCCCCACAGGTCGGGACGGTTGGTCATCGATTTGTTGTCGATTTCAAGGATAACGTCGTTCAGATCAAGGGCATCCGCAATCTTCGTTCCTGCAGGAACGTCCCATGCGGACAGATCAAGAATCTCCGCTTCCTGTGTGGAAGGAAGAAGGTCTCCGAGACCAATCTCGTCGGAAGCGCAGATCATGCCGTAGGACTCAACACCTCTTAATTTGCTCTTCTTGATCTCAACCGGCTCGCCTTCACCGTGCCATCTTACAACCGCGCCGGGTACGGCAACCGCAACACGCATGCCTGCCTCGAGATTGATTCCGCCGCAGACGATCTGCTTTGCCTCGCCGTCGCCGATATCAACCGTGCAGACTCTTAATTTGTCTGCGTTCGGATGCGGATTGACCGCCTCGATCACACCGACAAGAATGTTCTCGAAACGCTTTGCGAGATATTCAACATCTTCCACCTCGACGGTGTCCATGGTCAGGTCGTACGCGAGCTTCGTAAGATCTGCGTCGTCGGGAAGACTAACATAATCTTTAATCCAGGACAATGAAAGTTTCATTTTACGCCTCCTATCTGAACTGTCTGAGGAATCTCAGATCCGCGCTGTGGAACAGACGGACGTCATCCACGCCGTAACGCATCATTACGAGACGGTCAAGACCGATGTTAACATAGAAACCGGTATACTCATCGGGGTCAAGTCCGGCCGCACGAAGTACGTTCGGATGCGGCGAACCGCCCGGCATAACCTCAATCCAGCCGACATGCTTGCAGACGCTGCAGCCTTTGCCGCCGCATACCTGGCACTGCATGTCAATCTCAAAACCGGGTTCAACGAACGGGAAGAAGCCGGAACGCATACGAACCGGTACATCCGTTCCGAATACCTTACTTAAAATGCTCTTGATCAGAACCTTACCGGAGGTAAATGTGATGTCCTTGTCTACGATCAGCGCCTCATACTGGAAGAATGCTCTCTCGTGATGGGCGTCGGTCGTTTCGTTCCGGTATACACGGCCCGGATATACGAAACGGTACGGAGGCTTGTGTGTCTGCATGTAACGGACGCTGCCGCCGGTCAGGTGCGGACGGAGACATAATTTCTCGTTGGTGCTTCCGGAGTCATGTCCTGCAAGCCAATACGTATCCATGCTCTCACGGGCAGGATGGTTCTGCGGAAAATTCAACTTATCAAATGCATACAGTTCGCTGGTGATGTCGTCCTCCTGGAATACCTCAAATCCCATGGAACGGAATGCATCATTCAAGTCGTAGCACATCTGGGTGATCGGATGAAGTCCTCCGTTCATCGGCATAATGCCCGGAACGCTGCAGTCGAAATCCGGGGAAACCTCGGATGCCTTTAACTTGAGTTCCGTACGCTTCTCATCGATCAAATCGGAAATCTGGTTCTTCGCCTGGTTGAGAAGCTTACCCATCTCCGGTCTTAACGAAACATCAACCGTCGGAAGTTCCTTTAAAAGAAGGGTCAGGGAACCCTGCTTACCGACAATGTCGCTTCTTACTTTCTGCAGCACATTCTCATCTGCCGCTTCCGCAATTCTTTCTTTGGCTTGCGATAAAATGCTTTCGATCTTATCTTTCATGATAACTCCTTTCTGAATCCTCTCGCGAAATTCGTTCGCTTGATGGACTGTTCGCTTATCACGCAAAAAGTCCCTTGCTGTTTTGCAGCAAGGGACGATTATTAACCGCGGTACCACCCTATTTCGGAACAGTTCGTTCCGCTCTCTTATGTGTAATCCGTTTGCTACACGAACATCCGGCTTAACGCCTGCGCTTTTCGCCGGAAGACTCCCGTACTGAACATTCCGAAAGGTTCGCGCAGAGTGCTTTCAGCCGGTGACACTCTGTCTCTTTGCAACTACCTCTTCCGTACTCACGTACGTTCAACGCCTAACACGCATATCATATTGCAACTTGGCGGTTTTGTCAAATGTTTTGTGCTTTCCCGTTTATTCGGTCCACATGGCGGACGAAGCGTCACTCGGCATGCGCCAGTCGCCGCGCGGGGATAAGGACACCGAACCGACCTTCGGACCATCCGGCAGGCAGCTCCGTTTGAACTGCTGCGTAAAGAAGCGCCGGAAGAAGTTCCTTGAAGCCTTCCGTACCTCTTCCACGCTTAACTCCGGATAAGCGGCAAGGGCAAATGCACCGCTCTTTTCGGGCGCGAACCCGTAACGGAGCGTGTAGTACAAAAAGAAATCATTGAGGTCGTATTTGCCGACCTTCTCCTCCGTCTTCTGGGCAAATGCGCCGTCCGCGCTCGGTGTCAGTTCCGGCGTGATCGGCGTATCGCAGATGGAAAGAAGGGTATCACGAAGCTCGGTGTTTCCGCAGTATTCCGCATAGCATCGGCATATAAAGCGGACCAGCGTTTTCGGAACCGAGGCATTAACCGCATACATCGACATATGATCGCCGTTATAGGTGCACCAGCCGAGCGCAAGCTCCGAAAGGTCGCCGGTGCCGACCACGAGGCCGTTTCGCATATTGGCCGCATCCATCAGAATGTAGGTCCGCATGCGCGCCTGGGCATTTTCATAGGTGACGTCGCCCTCGCCCTGATAGGCTTCCCCGTGGCCGAGCGATCGAAGATGCTGTTCCACTCCCTCCTTGATCGGAACCGTGTAGGATTCGTCGGCAAGAAGGTTCATCAGCTTCGTCGCGTTCTCAAAGGTAAGCCCTGAAGTGTTGCCCTGATTCGGCATTGTGTAAGCGATAATGCGGATGTCGGGAACCAGCTTCTTCGCTTCCGCGCATACCAAAAGGGCAAGCGTCGAGTCAAGTCCGCCGGATATACCGATCACCAGGTTTTTGATTCCGGTGGCGCGGACTCTTGTGGCAAGGCCGTTGCTCTGGATTTGTAAGATCCGGCGGCAACGGGCGTCGCGAAGGGCATCGTCTGCGGGTACAAACGGATTGCGGGCAATCGGGTATGCCTGGGCGCGGAGGGTTTCAGAGAGTTCCGTAGCCGTAACCTCCGACCCGCCGATTGCGGGAATCGAAACCGATACTATTCGATAGTTTTCACTTCCGACTGTTCCGAACGTGTTCTGACGCATCCGGTCGTGAAGGATACAGCCGAGATCGATAATTGCCGTTTCGACCTTCGCTCCCGTCGGGAATATGCTTTCCTTAAGCATCGAGCCGCTCTGCGCGATCATCGTATGGCCGGAAAATACAAGGTCCGTGCTGCTTTCATCAGTTCCCGCAGATACATATACATAGCCGCAGTACAATGCGCCGCTTTGCTGGCGGACGAGCTGCGAACGGTACTCCTGCTTTCCGATAATTTCATCGGAAGCAGACAGGTTCGCTATCAGATTGGCCCCGGCAAGTGCAGCGTGGGTGCTGGGTTTATCGGGAACCCACAGGTCCTCGCACAGTTCGACCCCTAAAACCGCACCTGAAACCGCATCTTCGCAGAGAACATCCGCGCCGAACGGCACCTCCTCCCCGCCGATTCGCACGGAACATCCGCGAAGGTCCTTCCCGGATGCGAACCACCGGCATTCATAGAACTCGGAATAATTCGGAAGAAACGACTTCGGGATTACGGCCCTGACTGCCCCGTCCGAGATAACCGCAGCACAGTTATAAAGACTGTTCCGAAAACGAATCGGAATGCCGACAACGGCCGTAACGGCCTTTCCGCGGGTCTCCGAGGCAATCGTAAGAAGCGCCTCCTCAGACTTTCTTAGAAGCAACTCGCTTTGAAACAGATCCGCGCAGGTGTATCCGCAAAGCGTCAGCTCCGGGAATACAATCAGTCCGCTGTCGGTTTCGCTCCGAAGCACTTTAAGCACCTGCTCCGTGTTATATTGGATGTCGCCGACCCGAAGAGAAATTCCGGCGGCTGCGACCTTGATCATTTGGTTTTTCATAATGTTATTCCTTTCAGCAGGTAATTAAAAGATGCTCCTCGGACACATCATTATAGACTTCGCATTTTCCGCCCGAGACATCATAAACATGCACGATTCCCGCGACCTCCGGGGCAGGCTCGAACTGCTCTATAATATCCGGGAACGAGGCAAGCCGCTCAGGACGGTATGCAAGCGTTTTCTCGCTTCGGAACACGGCCGTGTAGAGAATCTCGGCTTCCACCAGATCCTGGAAGATGTGGCTTCCGTAGGAAAGTTCGGGATTGTAACCCGCCGTCGATTCCTCCACCTCACAGACAATCTTAAACGCGCTGATATCGGCAAACGCCGTGGGAACGCCCAGCTCCGGCGATGTCGTTCCGACCCGTCCCGGGACGATCAGCATCATATTCTTCTCGG
>CAMIWE010000055.1 GCA_946402335.1 uncultured Lachnoclostridium sp. | reverse complement strand
CGAACAACCGTGGTTTTGCTTCCTGCATCGGCAGCGCATTTGACATGGGTCTTGCCGAGACGAGTTGCGTACACTGCGGACAGTGTATCGTTGCATGTCCTACCGGAGCCCTTTACGAGAAAGACGATACCTACAAGGTTGAGGCTGCTCTTGCCGATCCCGACAAGTTCGTTGTTGTTCAGCCTGCTCCGTCCGTACGTGCTACCCTCGGTGAAGAATTCGGCATGCCGATCGGAACCGATGTTGAGGGCAAGCTTGCTACAGCACTTCGTTCCCTTGGCTTTGACAAGGTATTCGATACCGATTTTGCAGCAGACCTTACGATCGTTGAGGAAGCTACCGAGCTCGTTGAGCGTGTAACCAAGGGCGGCGTTCTTCCGATGATCACCTCCTGCTCACCCGGTTGGGTTAAGTTCTGCGAGACTTACTATCCGGATCAGATTGCACATCTCTCGAGCTGCAAGTCTCCTCAGCAGATGTTCGGTGCTACCGTTAAGACTTACTACGCACAGAAGATGGGCATTGATCCTGCGAAGATCGTTTGCGTAGGCGTTATGCCTTGTACCGCGAAGAAGTTCGAGGTTACGAGAGACCAGAGCGCAGTTCCGGGACTTCCGGATGTTGATATCTCCATCACGACCCGTGAGCTTGCCCGCATGATCAAGCGTAACGACATCGATTTCGCAGCCCTTCCGGACGGCGAGTTCGACGATCCGCTCGGCGAGTCCACCGGTGCAGCCGTTATCTTCGGTGCTACCGGCGGTGTTATGGAAGCAGCTCTTCGTACCGCAGTTGAAGTTATCACCGGTAAGGAACTTACCAGCGTTGACTTCAAGGAAGTTCGTGGTATGCAGGGCATCAAGGAAGCTACCTACAAGGTTGGCGATCTTGAGGTTAAGGTTGCTGTTGCATCCTCCCTTTCCAACGCACGCATCATCATGGATCAGATCAAGGCCGGCACCTCGCCGTACACCTTCATCGAGATCATGGCTTGTCCCGGCGGATGTATCAACGGCGGCGGTCAGCCTCTTGTTGATTCCGAGGTTCGTAACTTCGTTGATGTACGCGGTCTTCGTGCGAAGGCTCTGTACGATAACGATGCAGCTAAGACGATTCGTAAGTCTCACGAGAATCCTTCCATCAAGAAGGTATACGATGAGTTCTTCGGCTCCTTCGGAAGCCACAAGGCTCATGAGATCCTTCATACGAAGTATGTAAAGAGAAGCATTAACTAGTTTTATAGACTGGTCAAAGCTTAGCAGAATCAAATCAATATAGCATGAATTGATAGACCCGGGCGTCGCACAAGCGGCGCCCGGGTTTTGCGTGGTGCGGAAGTTTTGAGGAACTGTTTAGGGGATTTGTTGGCTTCTGTCGGGGTTCTCGAGAGAAAGTACCGCCCAGCGGAACAAAAGTCCGCTTGGGCGGTACAGAAGCCACCAACCAGCCACAAATATCAAGCAAGAGTACCGCCCAGCGGCGAAAAGCGCCGCTTGGGCGGTACGGAAGGCATCAACCAGCCACAAATATAAAGCAAGAGTACCGCCCAACGGCGAAAAGCGCCGCTTGGGCGGTACAGAAGCCATCAACCAGCCACAAATATCAAGCTAGAGTACCGCCCAGCGGAGAAAAAGTCCGCTTGGGCGGTATGGAAGCCAGCAACCAGCCACAAATAACAAGCAAGAGTACCGCCCAGCGGCGAAAGGCACCGTCTGGGCGGTACGGAAGGCGCCAACCAGCCACAAATATAAAGCAAGAGTACCGCCCAGCGGCGAAAAGCGCCGCTTGGGCGGTACGGAAGGCGCCAACCAGCCACAAATAACAAGCAAGAGTACCGCCCAGCGGCGAAAAGCACCGCTTGGGCGGTACGGAAGGCGCCAACCAGCCACAAATATCAAGCAAGAGTACCGCCCAGCGGATCAAAAGCCCGCTTGGGCGGTACAGAAGCATGCGACGAGAATAAACAATTGTCAGAGAAGTTTTTAATCACCCTTACTCGTTTCCTGAAAAAATGCTTGCCCTTATGATGATGGCAGAATATACTGTTTTAAGAGAATAGAAGAGAATAGAAGAGAATAGAAGAAAAACAAAAGAGAAACAGAAGTGAGACAGAAGACACCTGGCGACAACAAACCACACCAAAAGACCGGTTGTAAAAAACCGCGCCAATGTGGTAGATGCATAACCTGCCGTGATGGGGCAGAGGTATATATTGCGTCATCGGGACGGATACAATTACTTCCGGAATAGGGGATTTCGATATGACTGAACAGGTAAAAAAGAAGGCTTTGATTGCCATGAGCGGCGGCGTGGATTCGTCGCTTGCCGCGAAGAAGATGATTGAGCGCGGCTACGAGTGTATCGGCTGCACAATGAAACTCTATGACCGTCCGGAAGAGGCACCCGAAGCAAAAGCAGAGCGCACCTGCTGCTCTTTAAATGATGTAGAGGATGCGAGACAGGTGGCGTTCCGCCTCGGCATGAAGTATTATGTCTTCAACTTCAAGGATGACTTCAAGGAGAAGATTATCGACAAATTCATCCGTTGCTACGAGTGCGGAATTACCCCGAACCCGTGCATTGACTGCAACCGTTACATGAAGTTCGAAAAGCTTTATGAACGGGCAGTGATACTCGGCTGTGACGTTATCGTAACCGGTCACTATGCGCAGATCGAAGAGAAGGACGGCAAGTACTTCTTAAAGAAGGCAGCTGACGAATCAAAGGACCAAAGTTATGTGCTTTATTCCCTGACCCAGGAGCAGCTTGCGCATACATGCTTCCCGCTTGGCGGCATGAACAAGACTGACGTCCGCAAAGAGGCGGAAGAGAGCGGTTTCGTCAACGCTGACAAGCCTGACAGCCAGGACATCTGCTTCGTCCCTGACGGAGACTACGCAAAGGTCATTGAAACCTATACCGGAAAGGTGCCGGAGCCGGGCAATTTCGTCGATAAAGACGGCAATGTGATCGGTCCCAACAAAGGCATTATCCATTACACGATCGGGCAAAGAAAAGGCCTCGGCATTTCGGCGCCCGAACCGCTTTACGTATGTGAAATCCGTCCCGAGACCCGCGAGGTCGTACTCGGAAGCAATGAGGATCTGATGAGCCGCGAGCTTACCGTGGCTGATTTCAACTGGATCAGCGGAGATGCGCCGACAGAGGATTTCCGCTGCAAAGCAAAGATCCGTTATCGTCAGAAGGAGCAGTGGGCAAATGTCACACCGATCGGACAAGACCGGGTGAAGATTACATTTGACGAACCCCAACGAGCCATCACGGCAGGCCAGGCGGCGGTTTTGTATGACGGAGACATCGTCCTCGGCGGAGGAACAATACAGTAAGAATGCTACGGCGCGGATGCCGTGATGAGGTGTCCGCCACCTTATCATATGAATCGGCGCGGATGCCATGCCTCGGTGTCCGCCGCTTTTTTAAGGGGAAGAACCGATGCCGCGGCAGCATCCCGGTGTTCCGAAAGCCCCGTAAAACCTTGACTCTCGCAAACGGAGAGTCAGATTAGAGCGCGAAGGGATGGACAACCTTAGAAGGTGCTGTTACAATGGCGGCATCAAATTGAACGGGGGGTCACATATGGACACAAAATCTTTCGGATCTTATCTTGCGGAACTTCGTCGGGCAAAGAAACTGACACAGAAGGAAGTCGCGGACAGGCTCTATGTTTCGGACAAAACGGTTAGCCGGTGGGAGACCGACCGGTCGCTTCCGGAACTGTCACTTGTCCCTGCGCTTGCGGATTTGCTGGAGGTATCCGCCGACGAACTGCTTCGACAGGGATTGCTTCAGTCCTCACCGGATGAGGAAGAAAACGGCGGAACGAATGCGATGGCGGAAAATGTGGCGCAGATCGCATGCAAAAAGTTTAACCGAAACGGCTTGATTGCGTTGCTTACTTTTCTGTTTGTTCCGGTTCTTACAATCTGTCTTTTTATCGTACCGGCCAGAAAAGAGGTAATACACGTAAGCCCGAAAATATCCAATAAATTGTTGGCAGAGGTTTTGCCGGCCGTCGTGATCGGTGCAGCCGTCATATTAACTATCGGCGCGGTCATTTATCTGGTAAGCCTTTACCTGACGCAGAACAGGCACATTCGTGAGTGCGGCGCGCCGGAAAGCGTTCGAAGAAGTTACCAGGACCGGCTGTTCTCAAGGTTTGTCCTATATTTCGGGATTATCGGATTCGTTGTCCTTCTGCTGACGGGATTGCTGTTGCCTGCAATTGCAGTGATTGCCGTAGTGCTTGTGTGCGTCCTGATTATTCGATCGAGACGGGCATAAACGAATTGCCGTCAAAACCGTTAAGGCAGAGTACGGCATAACAACTCATCGGCATCGGCAGAGTATAACAGAACAACGCATCAAGAGGATGTCCTGCAGATTGCCACTGTAAGACACAAAATGCAGCATACAAAAATGCTTCCCTACAGGTTACTGTCGGGAAGCATTATTTTTCACCCTCCAAGTCGGGTCAGTCGGCTTTCAGCCGAGTCAGAGTTCAAACGGGTCGACCGGTCCTCCGTGCGGACCGGTCTGCCTTTTGCATCAGGCTTGCCGGATTATTCTACCGGGAAGCAAACCTCGGTAACGTACTCGTCCACATTTTTCGTCTGGGCGGGACTTACATGGTAGATATTGAACATCGGTCCGTTAACCTTGTAGCCGTTTGCGTCAATCCAGGAAGCGACGGACGCGCAGGCGTCGCCCATCTGGTCGTAACTGCCGCGTATGATGCAGCTTGCCACCTTTACTGCGGGAAGCGTCTTAAACTTCACGTGCTCTGTATCCTTGTAGGTTCCCTTGACCGTCATCCAGGCGAGGATTTCCACATTCTCCTCCTTGTATTCGGGATCCAGGAACTGCGCGGCAACCAGGCAGGGATCTGCCGGAACGAGCGGGGTAGCGGCCGTCTCCGCAAACATCGTTGTCCAAAGCGTGCCTTCATCCGCATAACCGGGAACAATCATCTGTACCGTAGCGGCGTAGCGCTCCGGAATCGTCTTAACCGTAACATCATAATTCATAATATGCTCCTTTCCAAGCCTCTTTCGGGCTGTTTCGAGAAGCATCAGTTTATACTCCGTCTGGGCGGACAGGGCAGTGAGTTCCTCCTGCTGCTTTCTAAGGAACGCATCCATCTTGTCCGCGTCCTCATAGATATCGAGCATCTTCACGACATCCGCCAGGGAAAATCCCATATCCTTAAGCGCCGTGATCCGTGCGATAACGTAGAGCTGATCCTCGCGGTAATAGCGGTATCCCGTCAGATCGTCTACCATGGCGGGCTTCAAAAGCCCGATATCGTCGTAATGGCGAAGCATTCTGATACTTACTCGTGCTAATTTCGAAAAATCTCCGATTCGTAACATAATCGTCCTCCCATGGGATGCCCGATCCACCGATCGAGGCGTGTTTTCTTGAGCTCGTACTCATAGTAAACCCTTACACAATGTTAGAGTCAAGAGGGTATTTTCAACTTTTTCGAAAGTTTTAGGTTAGACAGGAAAATGTGCCTGTGGTATAATCAGAAAAAGCGCTGTTCATAGGGGCGACTACATCAACGGGGCCTGCTCGGAAGGCATAGGGAAGAAGTGATGACGGCCTGCAATGAGAGCACGCAGAGAACGGCTAACGGAGGGGAAAGAAATGGCAGAACTTTGGAATTTGTATGACGCAGAGCGCAAGCCTCTCGGCCGCACGCATGTGCGCGGCGAGAAATTCAACGAGGGCGAGTTTTATGAGTGCTGTGAGATTTGGGTGGTTAATTCGGAAGGAAAATTCCTGACGACCAAACGGCACCCGGACAAGAAGGCAGGAAACCAGTGGGAATTCGTCGGAGGCGGTACTTTAAGCCATGAGACGACCCTTCAGTCGGCAGTCCGCGAACTTGGGGAGGAGACCGGCATCAAGACATCGGAGGAAGAACTGCAGTTTCTTGCAACCTATTCTTATAAGAACTATTTTGATGACATTTTCCTGCTTCGTAAGGATGTTCCGATTTCGGATATCGTGCTTCAGCCGGAGGAGACTGTCGACGCCAAATGGGCCGATGACGCAGAAATCAAGCGCATGATTGAAAGCGGCGAGTTCGTTCATTCCGTCGGTGTCCGGTACGGACTGTACCGGGACCTGGTGTGATCGGAACTAACGGACTGTTCCGGGACCTGGGAGTGATTGGAACTGACAGGTTGTACTATGACCTGGTGTGATCGGAACTAACGAGCCGTCCGGGAACAGGTGTGAAACAATAATACAGTAAATCGGGGAGAGAACATTTTATGCCACATAAAAAAGCGCTGCTTGTGATCGATATGCAAAATGATTATCTGGGAGCAAAGCGGAAAGCCATGTTTTCGTATGATTCTGCGGAGCTGACGGCTTCGGTAAACCGCGCAATTCACCGGTATCAAAACGACGGGGCAGATGTTATTTATATCGCGCACATTCTGCCGAATATCGCGACCAACCGGTGGTTCATCGGGTTCTCCATAAAAGGGACCGAAGGCGCGAAACTGTACGACGGGCTTGACATCGTTTCGGACCTCTATTTTGAAAAGAACCTGTCGAATACCTATACCGCTAAACGGTTCCGGGAATTTATGAAGGAGCAGAAGTACGACGAGGTAGCCCTTTGCGGGTTGGATGAGTGCGGCTGTGTCGGAAAGACGGCTCTCGGGGCAGCGAAGACCGGCGTACGCGTCGTGATGCTTGAAGACTGCATCGGACGCAGGTTTCCGAAGGAGAGAGTAGAAAAGATGCGGGAACAGCTCAAAAAGAAAGGCGTGCGATACGAGACTGCGGAAAGAAAAGGAGAAGACTGACATGGAGAAAAAAATTATGGTATGCGGAATCGTGCTGCTGGTTCTGGCGGCGCTTTGCTTCGGACTGAGCTTCTTCTTTCACTTTGCGCACCGGTCCGTGCTGGACGGTTCCAATGACCTGTATGCGCGCCTGTACCGGCGGTATCTGGTGTTCCTGTTTTTGGGCATCGGATTTGCTTTATCCGGCGCAGTGATGATTCTGATCCGATTTATCAAAAAAGGATGAGAAAGAGAAAAGGTGTAGCGCACGCGTGCGGGAACAGAAAGCAGCGAGCGAAAAACGAAACGCGAGAAAAATAGCGAGAGGGCGGAATAGCCCTCTCGCTTTATTATGGAAACAATTAAGAGTTTTCGTTGTATATCATGCGGGACGAATCAGGATTCTTTCGGCATGTATTTCTCCATATGCCTTTTGATGGCGGAAAATGTTTCATCGCTGATGTAGTGCTCAATACGGCAGGCGTCCTCGGACGCAATCTTCTCATCGACGCCAAGTTGCGTAAAGAGCTTCGAGAGAACCGTGTGACGTTCATAAATACGCTTGGAAAGAATCAGACCCGCCTCGGTAAGCTTGAGGTAACCGTCTTTATCAATCTTAACAAGGCCCTCGCTTTTCAATAAGCCGATTGCGCGGCTGACCGACGGTTTGCTGAACCCCATATATTCCGCTACGTCAATACTGCGTACGGCGGAAGAGGTTAGGGATAAAACATAAATCGTCTCCAGATACATCTCTCCGGATTCCTGAAGTGCCATAAGAATTCTCCTTTCCAATCTCTATTAGGAAAACTTTACCACAGATTTACCAAAATAGCAACTTATGGTTCCTTATTTTCAGTAAAATGTATCATGAATTCCAACTTGACAAGTTAGCCGACTCTAACTATAATATTGATAGTTAGATGATGCTAACCGAATGGAAGACAGAATCTGATAATAAAGGCAGGAGGAACAGTATGATGCCTCTAATTTATGCGGAAAAGGACCAGCCGCAGATTATTCGAAAACTGGGAGGAAGTCCCGAGGTAAGAAAACACCTGGAGGACCTTGGTTTTCATATCGGCGGAGAGGTCAGCATTGTAAGCTCGCTCGGTGACAATCTGATTCTGAAGGTCAAGGAGAGCAGAGTGGCAGTCAGCGAAGAACTGGCAAGAAAGATTATGGTTTAGGAGGCCGGAAGAACCGCGGAAACGAGAAGCCTTAGCTTCACCGCAAAGCGGGTCGGGCTGAGAGAACCGCGGAAACAGAAAGGTCTTAGAAACCACAAAGGAATGTAAGGGGCGGGTAACCGCTCGATAAAGGAGGAAGAGAAGTGAAAACACTGAGAGATGTTAAAATCGGTGAAACCGTTACAGTTGTAAAACTGCACGGAGAAGGTGCTACGAAGCGCCGCATTATGGATATGGGTATTACGAGACGGACCTCGGTATATGTACGCAAGGTTGCTCCGCTCGGCGATCCGATTGAAGTAACAGTACGGAATTATGAATTGTCCATCCGCAAAGCGGATGCCGAAATGATTGAAGTGGAATAGGAAAGGAAGGCAAGGAAGATGAGTACGCGAATTGCTCTTGCGGGTAACCCCAACAGCGGTAAAACAACGCTTTTTAATGCGCTTACGGGCTCTAACCAGTTCGTCGGAAACTGGCCCGGCGTAACGGTTGAGAAGAAGGAAGGAAAACTGAAGAAGCACGATGATGTCATCATCACCGACCTTCCCGGCATTTATTCCCTTTCTCCCTACACACTGGAGGAAGTCGTAGCAAGAAATTACCTGATCGGTGAAAGACCGGATGCAATTTTGAACATTGTAGACGGAACGAACCTTGAGAGAAACCTTTATCTGACGACACAGCTTACGGAGCTCGGAATTCCGGTTGTGGTAGCCATCAACATGATGGACGTCGTAAAGAAGAATGGAGACAAGATCAACGAGGCGGAGCTTTCCAAGAGACTCGGCTGCAAGGTGGTCGATATTTCCGCATTAAAGGGCGACGGCGTTATGGAAGCTGCGGAAGCCGCGATTGACGCTGTAAAGAATACGAAAACCGTGCCGCTTCATACATTTTCCGGACCGGTTGAGCATGCGATCGCACACATTGAAGAGGCGGTTGTACATAACCTGCCCGAGGAACAGCAGCGCTGGTACGCAATTAAAGTATTTGAGCGGGACGATAAAGTCCTTGAGCAGCTGAAGATCTCTAAGGATACGCTTGAGCACATCGAGAAAGATATTCAGGCAGCCGAGAAGGAACTGGATGACGATGCGGAAAGCATTATCACGAATGAGCGGTATATCTACATCGCCGAGGTCATCAAGTCCTGCTATAAAAAGAAAAATGCGGGGGCAGCGACGAATTCCGATAAGATTGATAAGGTTGTGACGAACCGCTGGCTCGGTCTTCCGATCTTTGCATTGATCATGTTTGCGGTTTACTGGATCGCAATGGTTGGTGTAGGAGCTCCGGCGACCGACTGGGCGAATGACGGACTGTTTGGTGACGGCTGGCATCTGCTCGGAATCGGCTCCGGCAAGACAGCCGATGCCGAGGATGAATACGGCGACACCGATGCAATTATCGAAGGACTCCTTGCGAAAGCGGAAGCAGACGGGATTGATATCGCGGAAGCAGAAGCGGCTCTCGACTCCGAGGCCGAAGAGTATGACGCAGCTGCGGCAGTAACCGTGCTTCGCAGCCTTGCTGCAAATTACGAAGGCAAGAGCGCAGAGTTTCCGTATACTCTTGTTGATGAGGAAACCCTTGAGGAAACCGACGAGACGGCTTCCTTTGAGGATCTCGAAGACGCCATCGCCATGTATGAAAAATACGAGGGCGGCGTAGATCCTGCCAACTACGGTGTCTGGGTACCCGGCATTCCGGTATTGGTTGAGAATCTTTTGGATAAGGCAAATTGCGCAGACTGGCTCAAGAGCCTGATTCTTGATGGTATCATCGCCGGTGTCGGCGCGGTACTCGGTTTCGTTCCGCAGATGCTTGTACTGTTCCTGTTGCTTGCATTCCTTGAAGCATGCGGCTATATGGCCCGTATCGCATTTGTCCTTGACCGGATATTCCGTCGTTTCGGCCTGTCCGGCAAATCCTTCATCCCGATGCTGATCGGTGTCGGCTGCGGCGTACCCGGTATCATGGCGAGCCGTACGATTGAAAATGAGCGTGACCGCCGTATGACGATCATGACGACCACGTTTATCCCCTGCAGCGCAAAGATTCCTTTCATCGGCATGGTGGCCGGCGCAATCTTCGGCGGCAGTGCATGGGTTTCCACTTCGGCATACTTCATCGGAATGGCTTCGATTGTCATCTCCGGTATCATCTTAAAGAAGACGAAGATGTTCTCAGGTGATCCGGCTCCGTTCGTCATGGAGCTTCCGGCTTACCATTGGCCGACCGTCGGAAACGTGCTTCGTTCCATGTGGGAACGCGGCTGGTCCTTCATCAAGAAGGCAGGCACGATTATCCTTCTTTCTACAATAGTAGTATGGCTTACTTCCTCGTTTGGCTGGATTGACGGCAAGTTCGGAATGCTCTCCGAGGAGGAAATTGACAGTTCGATTCTCGCGGCAATCGGAAGCGGAATTGCCTGGTTGTTCACGCCTCTTGGATGGGGCAACTGGCAGGCAGCCGTTGCAAGTGTAACCGGTCTGGTAGCGAAGGAGAACATCGTCGGAACGATGGGGATTCTGTACGGTGACATTAAGAGTATCGGCAATGCGTTTACGCAGGTTGCCGGATTCTCATTCCTTGTATTCAACCTTCTTTGCGCACCATGCTTTGCGGCAATCGGTGCAATCAGAAGAGAGATGAACAACGCCAAATGGACCTGGTTCGCAATCCTTTACCAGTGCGGATTTGCTTACATCATCGCTTTGATGGTAAAGCAGTTCGGCGGCGCATTTACCGGTGACGGAAACGCGATCGGCATTGCCGCAGCAGCCCTGCTCCTTGCGGGAATGATCTACATGCTGGTAAGACCTTATAAGGAAGCAACCAAGCTTACGAAGAAGGTCCGCGTAAAGTAAGAGAGGTGTAACATGTTTGGATGGCTTGCGGCAAATGCCGGGACAATCGTTGTTTTGCTTGTCGTATTATGCTGCGTAACGCTTGCGGCTTTACAGCTTGTACGTGACAAAAAGAAGGGCAAAACATCCTGTGGATGCGGATGCGCGAACTGCGCGATGCACGGCGCTTGCCATAAATGCAAATAGGCGATTCTATGATGTGATTTGTGTGTGAATAAGAGGGGGGGGTACCGCAAAGCAGAGCGCTGCACGGCACCTCCTCTCTGTTTATAGATACTTATATATGGAGGATAAAGAGAAAACCATGGGTATTGTTGAATTTCAAAACAGATCTTGGTGGTTGACCAGGGAAGAATCGTACAGCAGGGAACCCACGAGTCCTTAATGAAGGAAGACGGAATCTACCGCCGTTTCGTTTCCGAAAGAAGCGAAGCGGCCTCCTGGAAAATTGCATAACCTTTATTACATGTCAAAATAATAAACGGCCGGGAGCATCGCTCCCGGCCAAAATCATAAGTGGGCTATTGTCTAAGGTGTTTTAGTAGATTACCGTACAAAAATACAAAGTGCTAGGACGGCCTTTCGCCTCCCAGATTGCCTGCAGCCTCGTGTTAGTATAAATGGTGTTGCAGTTAACATCCGGGAAAGAATAGTACCAGCCACGGAAAGGATAAGTCACATCGTTGGCCTTGATGACAACCCTGCTGGCACCGATAGGTGTATCCCAGCCCCCCTGATTGTAAAGATATATTTGTTTTGCAATGGTGTAATCCGGATTCGACATTGTATTTCCGTAGGAGTCCTTGAAATAACCCTGCGTGGAAGGATTGTAGTAGCTTATAGTTACATGTCTCCAAATTGCATAGAAAGTCGTATTCTCGTTAATTGTTGTTACCTCACCGGGTCTGTAAATATATCCGGTGCCGTTTGCATTCTTGCAAAAACCGACGAAGAAGTAGTTGTTACGTTTCGCATTCCAAAGGCCCGGCATACCGATATATGCGCCACGTCCCCAAGTCATCGAGTAAGAAGTCTTCCATGCTCCGTCCTTCAGAATGGTTCCTCCGTTCCCTTTAAACGTTACGGTATACGTTCCCGGAGCACCGGCTTTCGCCTTGCCCTGAAAACCGGCCGCCATTCCTGCTGCCAATGCCATTACGAGTGCTAACGTCGTAATCGTTCTCAGAATAGTTCTTCGTAAACCCTTCATTTTCATACCTCCATAAATATATAGATCTTTGCGGAATCATTATGGAGCGCCCTGTAAAAAGAATACAAAAATAGCCCACTACTCCCATTGTTTTAGTTTTTTCTCCACAATAATCCCACGCCCTCATCATACAACAAATTCTACTTAGTATGTATTCAATAATTATTGAATCGAAACTTCTTTTATACCCATTTTCATCGCCGTCAAAGTGTGCTAAAATTGTATTTTTGCATTCCCGCCAGGTCCTTTTTGAGGGCCTTTTTTTCGGTATTAATGCCTGTAAGTTAGCATTAGGAAAAATAGTTCTGCAAATCGAAGAAAAAGTATTGAATTTAAATGATGATTGTGCTATAAACTGTATGTTAGCAAAGGGTAACCAAATACTTTTTCGGAGGAAAATAGAAATGAAAAAAAGAAGGTTTAAAAGCAAAGGATTTTATCACGGTCGGGATTTTCACCGCACTTCTTTTGGTTGTGGAGTTTGCGTGCGGAATGCTCGGCTTTATTCATCCGTATATTGTTGCTTCGTATGTGGTGATGATCCCGCTTGTGGGATCGATTCCGATGATGCTTTTTTACACGAAGATTGAAAAGTTCGGCATGCTTACGACGATGTCGGTGCTGATTGCAATCTTTATGTTTATTGCCGGAATGGGCTATCTCGGTGCACCGCTGATTATCGCAGCCGGCGTGCTCGCCGATCTGATCGCGAAATCCGGTAAGTATAAGAATTTCAAGAAGATTGCATTAAGCTACGGCGTGTTCTGTCTGTGGATCTGCGCAAACTATTTCCCGGTTATCGTAACTGCCGATTCCTATCGGAAGGACCTTCTGGACGGCGGATACTCGGCAGAGTATTGCGACAACCTGTTCCGTGCCATCAACGAGAAGACGATTGCCGTACTTTTGATTCTGTGCTTTGTATTCGGAATCATCGGCGCATTTGTCGGCAAGACGGTTGTAAAGAAGCACTTCGAGAAAGCGGGAATCGTGTAAGATGCGTCTTGATCCGAGAACAAAACTGTTCATGGTTTTCGTTGTGTCGGCCATCGTTATGATGAGTGCAACGACACCGCTTTTATGGGCTGTTCCGGATTGCCGTAACAATGGTACCGATTGTGCTTTTGATCACGGAGAAACATTATGCTTCGGCATTTCGGTTTCTGGTGCTTTACGGGATTGCTCTGGCGTTTCTGTTCGGACTTCTTGCCGAAGGCTCTACCGGACTCATTCTCAATTGCATTTGTCCGGTATTCGGAGTATGCTTAAGGCAGGTTTATTGATTGCTATGTTCGGAGTATGTTTAAAACAGGTTGGTTGATCGCTATGTTCGGAGCTTACAATGGGTAATCTCCGTGAAAGGATATTTATGTTTACGAAAGATGTAATTCTCGGTTTATTGATCCCTTTCGCCGGTACGGCGGGAGGCGCCGCCTGCGTGTTCTTCATGCGCGGGCAGCTCAATGAAAAGGTGCAGCGGGCGCTCACCGGATTTGCCGCGGGCGTGATGGTCGCGGCTTCGATCTGGAGTCTTCTGATGCCTGCGATGGACCAGTCGGAGAAGATGGGCAAGTGGGCATTTGTCCCGGCCGTCGTCGGCTTCTGGCTCGGCGTGTTATTGCTGTTATTCCTCGACTCGGTCATCCCGCATCTGCATATGGACAGTGACAAGCCCGAGGGCGTGAAGAGCCGCCTGCAGAAGTCGACGATGATGGTGCTCGCGGTGACGCTCCACAACATCCCCGAGGGCATGGCGGTCGGCGTCGTGTACGCAGGTCTGCTTTCGGAAAATGCGACGATTACCGTCGGCGGAGCGCTTGCTCTTTCCATCGGTATCGCGATTCAGAATTTCCCGGAGGGAGCGATCATTTCGATGCCCCTTCACGCAAACGGCAAGAGCCGCCTCAGTGCGTTTAAGGACGGCGCGCTGTCGGGCGCGGTGGAACCGGTCTTCGGGGTTCTGACGATTCTCGCCTCAGGGCTTCTGGTTCCCGCGATGCCGTACCTTCTAAGCTTTGCGGCAGGCGCCATGATGTATGTCGTCGTAGAAGAATTGATACCCGAAATGTCGGCTGGAGAACACACGAATATCGGAGTATTGATGTTCTCGTTCGGATTTACCCTGATGATGGCGCTTGACGTGGCGCTCGGGTGAGATACGCATAGCTTAGCTTTTGGAGAAACATGATATAACGATTGAAAAATCGCCGGAGAAGTGAATTCCCGGCGATTTTTTGTATGGAAAAAGTGAGCGGCGCTAATCGGCAATGCAAAGTGGTGATGCAAACGGAGGAGCTGCACCGCCCGAAAGCTAAAAAAGAATAGTGGGCGGTGCAGCGAGGGTGCATGAAACGAGAGAACGCAGTGGCTGCACCGCCCGGAAGTCAAAAAAGAATAGTGGGCGGTGCAGTGAGGGCGCATGAAACGAGAGAACGCAGTGGCTGCACCGCCCGGAAGCTGAAAGTGAATAGTGGGCGGTGCAGCGAGGGCGCATGAAGCGAGAAAACGCAGTGGTCGCACCGCCCGGAAGCAAAAAAAGAATTGTAGGCGGTGCGGCGAGGGCGCATGAAACGAGAGAACGCAGTGGTCGCACCGCCCGGAAGTCAAAAAAGAATAGTGGGCGGTGCGGCGAGGGTGCATGAAGAGAGAGAAGTGAGCGGCCGCACCGCCCACAGAGTAAAAGTGTTCCCTGGGCGGTGCAGCGAGGGCGCATGAAGCGAGAAAAGTGAGCGGCAGCACCGCCCACAGAGAAAAAGACTCTCCGGGCGGCTTCGCGAAGGGAACAGGGATGGTTCAACGACCGAATAAAAAAATTTATTTTATCCCCTTGACAGGCAACCGTATTAGTCCTATAATACAGTCAAAGTGTATTACATGGCTAGTACGGTTTTTAATTTGGATCCAATCAACTATCTTACCGGGAAGAGAATTAACAGGAGACAGAATGATATCATTTGACACATTTCAACCGATTGACGGAACGCCGATCTACCAGCAGATTCTTTTGTTTATCAAAAGAGGCGCGGTAGCGG
>CAMIWE010000054.1 GCA_946402335.1 uncultured Lachnoclostridium sp. | reverse complement strand
ATAAGGCAGACACACGGGCGCTGACCGGCCCCGGAGGTCCGCCGCGGCACGGCCGCATGAATCGAGACAGAAAGGAAACAATGCCTCCGGTCAAACGGGGGCATTACATGTTACATATGGAAGAAATCAAACAGAAAATCTTCGAAGGAGAGCGGGCACTGTTCGGAAGCAGTGACCTGATTGTACGGGACTGCGTATTCGATCACGGCGAGTCCCCGCTTAAGGAAAGTTGCAACATTGAACTGACGGATACGCTGTTTCGCTGGAAGTATCCGCTTTGGTACTGCAAGAACATTAAAGCCGACCGCTGCACCTGGTTTGACATGGCCCGCGCAGGCGTCTGGTATACTGACGGCATCGAAGTGAACAACGCCGTCATTCAGGCACCGAAGAACTTCCGCAGAAGCCGGAACATCGTCCTTCGGGACGTGGCATTTACCGATGCGAAGGAAACGCTCTGGAGCTGCGCAAATGTTACGATGACCAATGTGTCTGCAGCCGGCGCGCCGTATTTTCTGATGAACAGCTGCGACCTTACGATTGACGGGCTGACGTTAGACGGTAACTATTCCTTTGACGGAGCGAAGAGGGCGGTGATCCGCAACTCGCGGCTTCTGACGAAGGACGCGTTCTGGAACAGCGAGGACATTACGGTTTACGATTCCTTTATTTCGGGCGAATACCTCGGCTGGAATTCGAAGAATCTGACGCTTGTGAACTGTACGATTGAAAGCCTGCAGGGCATGTGCTACATCGACAATCTGGTGATGCAAAACTGTAAGCTCATCAACACGACCCTTGCTTTTGAATATTCGACAGTGGAAGCGGAGATCACCTCCCGCATCGAAAGCGTCTTTAACCCGGGCTCCGGCGTGATCCATGCGGATCAGATCGGTGAGCTGATTATTGAAAAGGATAAGATAGACCCGACGAAGACGCATATCGCCTGCAGGGATATCGAAAAACAGTCCGACCGTCCGGAGTGGATGCGATAGAGAGGAAATGCGAATGTACGACTTTGATACAATCAACGACCGGCGCAATACGGATGCCGCCAAATGGGACGTTGCTCCGGGCGAGCTCCCGATGTGGGTTGCGGATATGGATTTTCAGACGGCTCCGGAAATCCGCGACGCCCTTGCAGATAGAGTGAGGCACGGGATATTCGGCTATACCGATGTGTCCGAAGCCTGGCGCGAGGCATATGCCGGCTGGTGGCAGCAGAGGCATGCCCTTACGATGGACAGGGACGCGCTTCTGTTCTGTACCGGCGTGATTCCGGCAATTTCCTCGACGGTTCGGAAACTGACAACGCCGAACGAAAAGGTGATCATTCAGACGCCGGTTTACAATATCTTCTTTAACTGCATCTTAAACAACGGCTGCAGAGTGCTTGAGAATCCGCTTCTTTATGACGGGGCGGAATACCGGATGGATTTCGAGGGCCTTGAGCAGTGCATGGCGGACCCGCAGGCTACCTTGATGATTCTTTGCAATCCCCATAACCCGGTCGGAAAGATCTGGGGCAGGGAGACGCTTGCAAGGATCGGTACCCTCGCGAAGAAATACCACGTAACGGTAATCGCCGATGAGATTCATTGCGATATTACGGCGCCCGGAACATCCTACATCCCGTTTGCTTCCGTTTCGGAGGAATGCCGCTTATGCAGTATCACCTGCATCGCTCCCACCAAGGCGTTTAATCTGGCCGGCCTTCAGACGGCGGCAATTTATATTCCGGATCCCGTGTTAAGACATAAGATATGGCGCGCGATCAATACCGACGAGGTTGCGGAGCCCAACGCTCTTGCGATCCCCGCGGCGGTATCCGCCTTTACAAAGGGCGGCGCGTGGCTTGACGAAATGCGCGCGTATGTATGGGAGAACCGCCGCTTCGTAACCGAAGCCCTTTCAAAGGAACTTCCCGATGCGTATGTTGTAAAAGGCAATGCGACGTATCTATTGTGGATTGACGTCGGGGCATTTGGCGGAGACAGTAAGGAAATTGCGGATTATCTTCGGAAGGAAACAGGCCTTTTTATAAGTGCCGGCACGCAGTACGGAACGGGCGGAGAGCACCATCTTCGCATGAACATCGCCTGCCCGCGGGCGTTGTGTGAGGACGGAACGAAACGGCTCATCCTGGGCCTTCGGAAATACGCCGCCTCCCGGGATTAAAAAACTTTGCCCCTCCACTTGTTTTTTACGGTGCGGAAACATATAATGAAGGAAAGGATGTCCGTTCGGACTTATGGAGGAGGTAGTGATATGCCCGAAGAAGAACTTCTGTGGAAAGACCGAAAGCACCATATGTGGTTTCCGTTTTCTTTCACCAAGTACTCGGTTTCCAAAACCTCGCTGTACATTCAGCAGGGATTTTTCAAGACAAGCTATGATGAAACGCTTCTGTACCGTATCATCGACGTACGGCTGAGCCGCACGCTTCTGCAGAAGATTTTCGGCACCGGTACCGTTGAGGTATTTACCCGTGTGGATACGCAGCATGTGATCCAGCTGAAGAACGTAAAACATTCGAAGGATGTGTGGAGGCTTCTCTCGACGCTGATCGAGCAGGTTCGAAACGAGAAGAACGTTGTCGGCAAGGAATTCTACGGCATGATGGGCAGTCATCATCCCGCAGATTGTGCCCCCATGGACGACCCCGTGGATATGGACGGCGACGGTGTTCCGGATGCGTTTGAGTAAGCCCGAAAAATGCTATTGACAAACGTTCGCGGTTAGCATATTATTCGGATTGGACACAGAGAATTTTGTCCGGCAAGAAGGAGTAGTTATATGTTTGAAAAGATATTGCAGATTATGGAAGACCAGCTTGGAATTGATACGGCCGGTGTGACGGAGGAGACGACATTCCGCGAGGATTTGCGGATTGACTCCCTTGACCTCTATGAACTGGTTACCGCGCTCGAGGATGAGTACGGCATCGAGATTCAGCCGGAGGAACTGGATGAAATCAAGAGCATCGGTGATGTTGTTGAGTTTCTTGCAGCGAAGGGAATTGACTAACTAGAAAAAAGACAGCCGGTCCGGGTTATTCCGGGCCGGCCGTTTTGCATTTTCGGGGAAAATTTTGCACGTTTGTTTATGGCTTTTCGGAGAAAAATCCTTCGGAAAGCCTTATTTTTCTTTACTTTCTGATAATTCACAGCATCTTCACACAATTATGATATGATAAATTAGTATCTCTCGCGAAAAGGGCGTGTGGATACCGGTTTTTCGGAGCGGAAACGTCCACATTTTCCGGTGGATAAAGCTGCGATTTTCTGACAAAATCTGTTTATAAACGGATAAATTTGACATTTTAGTTGAAAATAGTTATAATAAATATCCAACTTAAAATGCCGTAATATCCGCAAACGGAGAGAATATGAAGTTTACGAAAATGCACGGATGTGCGAATGACTATATATATGTTGACTGCACGAAGGAGTATCTGTCGGATGCTCCGCGTCTGGCTGTCCGGCTGAGTGACCGCCACACCGGTATCGGAGGCGACGGACTCATCCTGATCCGCGCAAGCGAACGCGCCGATTTCTTTATGGAAATGTATAACGCGGACGGCAGTCTCGGAAAGATGTGCGGAAACGGAATCCGCTGCGTAGGCAAATACGTCTACGACCACCGCCTTACGGATAAGACCGAGCTTGCGGTGGATACGCCGGCGGGGATCCGGTACCTGAGCCTTCATGTAAAGGACAATCTGGTGGAAAGCGTAACGGTCAATATGGGACATCCCGATACGAAGCCTGAAAGCCTTCCGCTTATTGTAAAAGAAAAAGCAGACACCTACACGGTGGAGTCCGACGGACGGACGTGGGAATTCACGCCGGTATCCATGGGCAATCCGCACGCGGTGATCATGGTGGACGAAACGAAGGATTTTCCGGTTCAGAAGGTCGGCGAACCGATCGAGAAGAATCCGATGTTCCCCGAGGGTGTCAATGTTGAGTTTGTAAAACGGATCAGTGACCGCGAAGTGTCCATGCGGGTGTGGGAGCGGGGCTCCGGCGAGACATGGGCCTGCGGAACGGGAGCGTGCGCTACTGCATTTGCCTGTTACCGTAACGGAATTACCGGTCCGGAGGTAACGGTGCATCTGCTCGGAGGCGACCTGCAGATCCGCTATGAGGAAAAGGAAGACATTATTTATATGACCGGTCCCGCCGTAACGGTATTTGAGGGAACGGTGGAACTCTGATAACGACGAAACCACGCAAAGCGTTTTTTACAAGGAAAGGAGGCAACTACATGGGACAGTCAGGACGACGCATAATAGCCGTTTTTCTGATTCTGGTACTTGTTGCGCTGATCCCCGGTAACGGGATTTCCAATCGGGCATCGGCCGCGGAAGCTACCGAAGAAACCTATTCCAAGCCTAAATCCGGTATTATTAACGTTACGCTTGCAGGAACCACGGCACTCAATGCGCGTGCGGATGCAAGCTCGAAATCCGCGCTGGTTGCCGCAATTCCGAACGGCACCATAGTGGAATTGCTCGGAACGAAGAAATATTCCGACGGAAAGCTTTGGTACCGGATCCGTTTCGACCAGAACGGAACCAAGACCGAGGCATACGGATTTGCCGAATACATTCAAATTTATGTTCCGAAGCCGGCGAACGAGACATATGCGTCTCCGAGACCGGCTTATGTGGATTATTCTCCTACCATTAACGTGCGTTCCGGCCCCGGCCAGAATTATGCGATGGTTCGAAACAGTAAGGGCGAGAATGCGACCCTGATCAACGGTACCCGTGTGGAAGCCCTTGCTTATCAGAACGGTTACTACAAATGCAATATCGTGATTGACGGCGAGACGAAGACCGGCTGGCTCTATGCCGATTTCGTACGTCTTTATACCACACCTTCCGGCGACGAGGAGTTCGTTGCCCAGATGAAGGCGCAGGGATTCCCGGATTCCTATATCGAATCCCTCCGGATCCTGCATGCCCAGCATCCTACCTGGGTGTTCACGGCCGACAAGACCGGCCTTGACTGGAATACTGCAGTCAATGAGGAAAGCGCTTTCCAGCGTGCCCTTGTAAACTATACGAGTCCGACCTCCTGGAAGCGGATCGACGATCTCGCTTATACCTGGAAGACGGCGGACAATAAGGACGGCGGCTTTAAGAAGCTGGACGGCTTCCACTGGGAAGCTGCGAATCGCACGGCAACCGCATACTTTATGGATCCGAGAAATTTCCTGACCGAGTCCGAAGTGTTCCAGTTCGAGTGTCAGAGCTATAATCCCGAGATTCATACATTGGAGCGCGTGCAGACACTGCTGGAAGGTACCTTCATGAGCGGTGAAGTACCGGGCGAATACCTGTGGTCTTCGCAGACGGTTAACCGTAATGAAAAGGGCGTTATCACGAGCATTGATACCGCAGAGAACAGCAGCGGAACGCCGCTTACCTACGCCTATGTATTCCTGGAATCTGCCAAGATTTCCGGCGTAAGCCCGGATATGCTTGTGGCACGTGTTATCCAGGAGATGGGAACCAAGGGAACCAGCCAGATCATCTCCGGCGTTTCCAAGACGGCTCCCGGCCACTATAACTATTACGATTTCGGAACCTATGCTACCGCGGATAAGGACGCGATCACGAACGGCCTGATTTACGCGAAGCAGAATGATCCGTCTACCTGCCGCCCCTGGAATACCCGTTGGAAGTCTCTGTACGGCGGCGCGATTATGATCGGCCGTGATTATATCTCGAAGGGACAGGATACCCTGTACTACCAGAAGTTCAACGTTTCGAGCGCAGTTGCGGCAAGCAAGAAGTATACGCATCAGTATATGACCAATATCCAGGCTCCCGCCAACGAAGCGAGAACCATGTGGCAGGCATGCCCTGATCTGGATACGGTTATCGAATTCAAGATTCCGGTTTACGAGAGTATGTCGGATACGCCCGCTCCGTTCCCGGAGGGCAGTTCCACCGCAAACCCGAATCCTTACCTGAAGAATCTTGCGGTAGAAGGCTACAGCCTTTCTCCTGCATTTGACTATAAGACATTGGAATACGATCTCATCGTAAGCGCGGATACCACATCGGTTAACGTGATAGCGGAGCCTCTTGCGGCGACGACCAAGGTCGGCCAGGGCACGGTACAGCTCCAGCCCGGCATGAATGAGATCAATGTTACTTCTACGGCGCAATACGGCAACAGCAAGATTTATACGCTGAATATCTATCGCGAGATTCCGGAGAATGCACCGGATGTCAATGCAACGCCCGGTGACACCCCGCAGGTAGCGGACCCAAACTCATCAGCCGATCCGACCGATCCAAACAGTCAGACCAATCCATCCGGTTCGAACGGATCCGGCGAACAGAATGAGCCTGCAGACCCGAATACGGGAACGACTGACCCGAATGTGGGTACGACCGACCCGAATGCGGGCACGAACCAACAGCCTGTAACGCAGGAGCCCGTTGTTCAGGAACCCGTTGTTGTCAAGGAAACGATTGTAACACCGTATACGATTGCGGGAGCAGGCGTATTCGGAATTATGGCCGGAACGTCGGTTTCCGATTTCCTGGGCCGATTCCGTGTTGCAGAAGGCGGTACGGTTACCGTTTGTAACGCAAATTATGAAGTTATAACAGATGGACTTATCTGCACAGGTTATGTCATCAAAACGCCCAGACAGGAATTCAGTGCCATCGTCTGTGGTGATGTAAACAAAGACGGAGAGATTAACCCGATCGACCTGCTGTATGTCAAGAGACATCTGCTTGGCATTATTGAACTGGATAATACTGCCCGTCTGGCAGCCGATGTTAAGGAGAATCAGGAAATCGACCCGATCGACCTGCTGTATATTAAGAGACATCTCCTTGAGATCATGAATCTGATTCAGCCTCTCGGCGCAGATCAGACCTTTGAGAAGGTCTTTGAGTAAGTATTGGCAGGATTATATATTTAGAAGAGGAATAGTATGCGTTGTTCCGGGGGAGAATACCATATTCTGATTCCTTGATTGGAAAGGATTATTATTTCAGCAATGCAGCATTTCAGAACAATATACAGAAAGCTGGCTTTGATTCTGGCCGTCATCCTGGTTGTGCTTCCTTTGGAAGCCGGGACACAGGCGAAAGCGGAGGCGGCTCCGACAGCTTCCATTTCCGTTTCCGGAGGAACGGTTACCCAGGGGGGCTCCATTACCGTAACGGTTACCGTAACCGGTTCCGTTGCGCTGGGAATAGTTGGTTTTAAGCTTACATATGATAGCAATTACCTTCAGTATGAGTCGGGAGACACCGGCAGTTCTACTGTAAACGGGAATGTTATAACCGTTATGGATTCTGATGCTAAGTTAACGAAACTTACGTATCAATATACCTTTAAGGCCTTGAAAGTAACGGACGGAACGGCGCTTACGTTAAGCAATGTGTTTATCTGTCCGCTTGAGGGTGCAGACCAGATCAATGCTTCCAAGAGCAATGGAACGGTTAAGATCAACCCGGTTCCGCAGGCATCCACGAATGCTTATCTGAAATCCTTCGCCATCGGCGGGGCGAAGATTTCCCCTGCATTTAACAAAGAAACCCTTACTTACACTGCGTCGGTTGACGGAAGTGTTACGAAGCTTACGGTCACGGCCGAGCCGGAGGATTCCAAGGCTAAGGTTGCCAAGAACGGCACTACCGGCTTGAAGGAAGGAGACAACACCGTAACGGTTGTTGTAACCGCCGAAGACGGTAAGACACAGAAGACTTATACTATTATCGTGAACCGCGGAAAGGCTCCTACGCCGAAGCCTGCGACACCTACCCCGACTCCCACGCCGCCTGTTAAGGCCTCGGTCGGAGATTCGGAACTGGAAGTTCACGGCAAAGCAGACGCAAAGTATCTCGAAGCAACGGATGTTTGGCAGTCTACAATAGTAGAATATAAGAAATGCAAGGTTGAAGGCCTGAAGAATCTGCTTACCGGCGAGACGGTAGTGGAGATGTCGGACGGCAATCTGTATATTCTGGACACGGAAAAGGGAACCGCTTTCCGTTATCTCGAGGCGAGCAACCCGCAGCAGAGCATCGTTCTGGTTCCGGTAGATGACAATGTCACCATCCCGATGGGATATCAGGAAACCGTCAAGACACTAAACGGTAACAGCGTGAAGGCGTATGTTACGTCCGAGACAAGCGAGTATGCGCTCCTGTACGCGAAGGACGGCAAAGGTTTCACCGGCTGGTATCAATGGGACCTTGCATTTGGCACATTCCAGCGGTTCAACACCGAGGAGGCGCAGTTAAATCCGACGCCTACCCCGACACCGACGCTCACCCCGACGCCCGAGCCTACCGAGGAGCCGACCATGACGCCTACCGAAATCGCTCCGACACAGACGGTTCCGGACCGTTCCGCGACGACCACTGAGAAGAAGCAGAGTTCGTTCATGGAATATGCATTGATGGGAACGAGCGGATTGCTGTTTGTCCTGATGCTTGTGTTCTTAATTCTGTATCTGGTTCAGAAGAACCGTTACGAGAAGCGTTTTGCACCGGACGATACCTACTTCAATCCGGATGACGATTATCTGTAAACCGAATAAGAAATGTTAAAACCGGGTGCGAAAGCATTCGGTTTTTTTATGCTTATAGAGGTGCAAAAAGGCCGGCTCCCGGCGGGGACAATGCCATACTGTCTAAACCGCGACCGTCCGCTGCTCCGTGTGTTGACAGACTCCCGTCCGCGCCTTGTTTCGTATTGAAAATTGAAGCCAAATATGGGATAATAACAATAATTGATTACCCATGAAGGAGAATATCGGATGAGTGATATGAAAAACCTCGAGCATGCGGCCTATGAGCGCATATGCGCCAAGGATCTGCCGGACTTTCGAAGTGAAGGCGCCATATACCGTCATAAGAAAACCGGCGCGCTTATGGCGCTTGTGTCGAACCATGACGAGGAGAAGGTATTCTCTATCAGTTTCCGGACCATTCCGGGCAATGATACCGGCGTTCCGCATATTATGGAGCATTCGGTATTGTGCGGTTCCCGAAAGTATCCGTTGAAGGATCCTTTTCTGGAGCTTTTGAAGGGATCCATGAAAACCTTCCTGAATGCGTACACGGGGCCGGACAGAACTGCCTATCCCGTAGCCAGCTGCAACGACAGGGACTTCCGGAATCTTGTGGATGTCTATATGGATGCGGTGCTGCATCCGAATATTTACAAGCATAAAGAAATCTTCCTGCAGGAGGGATGGCGTTACCAGCTTGAGAATAAGGACGACCCGCTTACGATAAACGGCGTTGTTTACAGTGAGATGAAGGGCGCCTATTCCGATCCGGAGAGCGTGCTTTCGCGCGAGATCAAGAGAGCATTGTTCCGGGACAGCGAATATGCCGATGATTCGGGCGGAGATCCCGATGTGATGCCGACTCTTACCTACGAGGATTTTTTGGATTTTCACCGGAAGTATTATCATCCCGGAAACAGCGTCATCTATCTGTACGGCGATATGGATATGTATGACTATCTGGATTACCTGGACCGGGAATACCTTTGTGAATATGACTTCAGCGAGCCGTTCGAACTGCATGATCAGCAGCCCTTCGGTCTTGTGGAAAAGTCGATGGATTACGCGATCAGCGATGATGAGGACGAAGAGGACAGCGGATACCTCTCATTTGGCGTAACAAGTACAGAGCGTGATGCAATCGAGGATATGGCATGGCGCGCCGTTATGTCGACACTGTTCGACCGTCCGGGTGCTCCGGTCAAGCAGGCATTGATTGACGCAGGGCTCTGTACCGAGGTTGTGGATTACGACGATTCCGACTTAAAGCAGCCGATGTTCATCTTCTACGGCAAAGGAGCCGATGTCGCAAGGCGCGATGAGTTTTATGAGGTTTTATTCCGTGAAATTGAGAAGGAACTGGACAAAGGGCTTAACAAAAAAGCGCTTCTCGGTTATCTGATCAGCACGGAGTTTTATTTCCGGGAGCAGGCATTTGACAGTTATCCGAAGGGACTGTATCTTTCGGATTCCATTGTCAGCGAGGCAATGTTCGATGCGAAGAAAGCCTTTGACGGGATCGGTTTTATTGACGCATGCCGGACACTTCGCGACCGGGTGGATACAGGGTATTTCGAACAGCTGGCAAGAAGAATCCTCTTATCCCACAAGCATGAGGTTCGGCTTACCATGGTGCCTAAAAAAGGCATCAATAAGGCAAAGGAAGAGCAGCTTGCAAAGCAGTTGGAGAATTACAAGGCAAGCCTTTCCGAGGCAGAAATTGCAAAACTCGTGAAGCAGACCGCGGATTTGAAAGCCTATCAGGAAAAGCCGGAGACGCCCGAGGCGCTTGCGACGATTCCGTTGCTTGACCGGAGCGATCTGCGGCGCGAGGTTATGAAATATCCGTTAGAGAAGACGGAAATAAACGGTATCCCGGTACTGCATTATGACACCGAACTGGACGGGATCACGTATATCCAGACCATGATCGATGTAACGGACCTTCCAAAGGAGGAACTGCCGTATCTCGGACTGTTCGCAACGCTTTTACTGGACATGGATACGAAGAAGCATTCCTATGCAGAACTGAATGATGAGCTCTGGCTGCATGTAGGGGACTTGTTCAGTTCCGTATACGGAAGCATTCCGGAGAGTAAAACCGGCCGGTTCAAGGGAATTATTAAGCATGCGTTGAAATCGCTTACGGAGGAACTTCCGGCTGCTCTCGAATTCCTTCGTGAGATGGTGGCCGATACGGATTTCTCGGACAAGAAGAGACTGTTAGAACTGATCCGGGAGAAGCGCAGCAGCATGCGCTCAAGCGCCATGTATTCCGGAAACGTAGCGGCTTATAAACGCTGTATGTCTTATTTTGTGCCCGCGGATTATTTTGTGCAGGAAACGAACCGCCTCGGACAGTACCGGTTCCTGTGTGACTGCGAGGATCACTTTGAAGAGCGGGCCGACGAGATTATCCGTCATCTGAACGGAATCCTTGCCTACACCCTGCAAAAGAAACGACTGACCATCGGCGTATTTGCCACACCGAAGGATTTCGAGGAGGCGAAGAGGCTTCTGCCGGATCTGATCGATCAATGGAAGGCGCCGGACGGATACGAGGCGCCCGAGCCGGCTACGGTAATGCCGTGGGAAGGCGGGTATCCGCTTAGCAGGAAGAACGAGGCGTTTACGTTCAGCAGTCAGGTGAATTATGTATGCGCCGCCGGCAGCTTTACGGATGCCGGTTATAAGAAGTCCGGGTCATTGGCCGTTTTACAGACGCTGCTTAGCAAGGAATATCTGTGGCAGAATGTGCGCGTAAAAGGCGGAGCGTACGGTTGCAGCATCGTGATCAACGGTTCTACCGGAGCCGTGGCGTTAACGTCTTACCGGGATCCTTCCATCGGCAGAACGTATGATGTGTATCGTGCGATTCCGGAGTATTTGCGCAGCCTTGATCTGACGGAGCGCGAACTGACCAAATATGTTATCGGAACGATCAGCAACAGCGACCGGCCGATGTCTCCGCTTGCGAAGGGGGAAACGGCGGTTTCACAATATATGGCCAAAACGTCCGACAAGTCCCGCCAGAAGCGCCGGAATTCGATTCTGGACGTCACGCTTGAGGACCTTAAAAAGCACGCCGATATGATCGAAGCTGTCCTTTCCCAGGGCTATGTATGCTGCTTCGGTTCGGAGCAGGCAATCGAGAAAGAAAAAGAGCTGTTCCTTCAGGTGGAACCGCTCTGATAAGGATAGAGGAAAATATGAGCAAAGAAGTTTTTAAATCCGGATTTGTCGCCCTGGTCGGACGGCCGAACGTCGGCAAATCCACATTGATGAACCGCCTGATCGGGCAGAAGATCGCGATTACCTCGAACAAGCCCCAGACGACGAGAAACCGCATCCAGACCGTGTATACGGACAAGCGCGGACAGATTATCTTTCTGGACACGCCGGGCATTCATAAGTCGAAGAACAAGCTCGGCACGTTCATGGTAGAGACGGCCGAGAGCACATTTTCCGACGCCGACGTGATCCTGTGGCTTGTGGAACCGACCGACTATATCGGCGCGGGCGAGCAGTATATCGTCGAGAAGCTCAAAAACTGCGGGACGCCGGTCATCCTTGTCATCAACAAGATTGACCGCGTGAAGAAGGAGGAACTGCTCGGCTTTATCGCGAAGTATTCGCAGCAGATGGAATTTGCCGAAATCATTCCGGTATCGGCACTCAAAGGGGAAAATACGGACCATCTGATGGAGGTTCTGTTCTCGCATCTGGAGGAAGGACCGATGTACTTTGATGAGGATACGGTAACCGACCAGCCCGAGCGGCAGATCGCTGCCGAGATGATCCGCGAGAAGGCGCTTCGCAACCTTTCCGATGAAGTACCCCACGGTATCGCCGTGACGATCGAGAAGATGCACGAGCGGCCGGGCGGAAGACTGATTGATATCGAAGCGACGATCATCTGCGAGCGCGACTCCCACAAGGGAATCATCATCGGTAAGCAGGGCGCGATGCTCAAAAAGATCGGCCAGGATGCCCGTAAGGAGATCGAGATGATGGTCGGCTGCAAGGTCAATCTTCAGCTTTGGGTAAAGGTGAAGAAGGACTGGCGTGACAACGATATTATGCTTAAGAATTACGGCTACGTGAACCACGACGAGGAAGAGTAGCGCGTGGAAAATGCGACTGCGTGAACGCGGTTAAGAAGAGTATACAAGGCGATGCGGCTGCGTGAACGCAGCGCAGGACGGCATGCACAGATTCGGGAAGGAGGACCTGACGGATTGGACCAGATAATCTTAACGGGAATGGTTTTGGAAACGACCCCGTCAGGCGACTATGACCGGAGGCTTGTGATCCTGACGAAGGAGCGGGGCAAGATCGTCGCATTTGCCCGCGGCGCGAGAAGGCAGGGAAGCACGCTTCTTGCATGCACCCAGCCGTTTACGTTTGCAAAATTCCGGATGGTGGAAGGACGGTCCGCTTATAATGTGACCGGACTTGAGGGCATGAAAGTCTTTCCGGAACTCCTGCAGGACGTGGAACTGACCTGCTACGGAAGCTACATGCTTGAAGTGGCGGAATATATGACGATGGAGGGCAATGACGAATCGGAAGTGCTGAAGTTATTGTATCAGTCGCTTCGCGCGATCAGTAACCAAAGTATCGGACCGAAGCTTGCGAAGGTCGTATTTGACTTAAAGATGCTTTACTTAAACGGCGAAGGACCGGAGACGGAGCGGTGTGTGCGCTGCAGAAGCACCGCGCCGGAATACGTGTTCAGCGTCCGTTCCGGCGGGCGCGTCTGCAAAAAATGTGCCGCGGACGATTTCTTCCCGGACGCAAGGCGGGAGAAGGAAATCCGCCTCGGAATCGCCGACAACGATTTCATGAACCTGAGTGAATCCGCCTGGTACGCGATTCGCTTTATCGGCGCAACCCCAAGCGAAAAGCTGTACCGTTTTACGTTAAGCGAGGCCGTGCTTGCCGAACTGACGAAGGCGGTGGATGCATTTGTCCGCGAAAGGGTGCACCACACGTTTCGAAGTCTCGCGTTTTTGGAGACGCTTTAAAATATTATACGGACGGTCCGAAGGACACGTCAGAGGGAGGGGAATATGGTTGTTGAGAAGGATTTTTACAAAAGGATCAGGCTGTTCTGGTGGGTAGCACTCGGAGTATGCTTATACCAGTTTCTTCAGAATGTCTTATTAAAGACTGGATTCAAAGTGCTGAATGATTTCGGCGATAAGGGAATTGAACCGAGTGAATCCCAGGTAAACTATGTCAAATTTCTCGTGGAACACGAGAGAACCTTTGCCTACATCGGAATAGCCGTTTCGCTTATATTTTTCGGAGCGCTGCTGTTGCTTTCGAAGTATTCAAAGGGACTTCTGGTAGCTGCTATCATAGGTTTTGCAATGGCGGCTCTGAATTTTATCGAGGTGTTTTTTTACTGGAATAAACCCTCATACACACCTGGGGTTTTGATCATAGAGTATGTGGTTCTGGCAGCAGGTTTTGTCCGCCTGATTATATATGCGGGCAGCATGCGGAACCTGATAAAACCGTTCTCCGAGGAGAATGCTAAACTGTGGAAGGTGCTTTTGTGGCTGCTGGTCGCAGAAATCATTCTTCGAGTACTTAATGCGGTCCTGACGGTTACGCTTGTGAAGGATCAGAGCAATCCTCCGACGGTGGTGAGAACTGTGGGAACGATAGGAACCGTTTATTCGAATGCGATATACCTGTATGAAATTGTGCTTCTCGGACTGACGGTATTGATGCTTAAAAAACTGATGGAACAGCAGAAAGCAGCCGCCGAAGAGATGCTTCCTGAGGAGACTGTGGAGTAAGGTGGGGAAACGCCCTTTTGCAGAGTGAACGGAGCGCGGCGCATTTGCCTTTGGGACGGACGGAACGCAACGCACGGAGTGACGTTCGGAATTCCTGTCTGTTTTACAAAAAAGGATTTGACATTGCCGTTTTTCAAGGCTAATATAGGGAAGTAATTACAATGAGACGGTGTCACAAACGCTTGCGCAAAGGTATTCGCAGGGCGGACACAGAAAGAGGTATCACAATGGAAAAGACAATGGACAAGATTGTTGCACTCGCGAAAGCGAGAGGCTTTGTATATCCGGGCTCCGAAATTTACGGCGGCCTGGCGAATACCTGGGATTACGGTAACCTCGGCGTAGAACTCAAGAACAACGTAAAGAAGGCCTGGTGGAAGAAATTCATCCAGGAGAATCCTTACAACGTCGGCGTTGACTGTGCGATTCTGATGAACCCTCAGACATGGGTTGCTTCCGGTCATTTGGGCGGATTTTCCGATCCTCTGATGGATTGTAAGGAATGCCATGAGCGTTTCCGTGCCGACAAGCTGATCGAGGATTTCGCGGCTGAGAATAATATCACGCTTGCAAAGCCCGTTGATGCGATGTCCCAGGAAGAGATGAAGGCATTTATCGAGGATAACAATATCCCTTGCCCGACCTGCGGGAAGCACAACTTCACCGACATCCGTCAGTTCAACCTGATGTTTAAGACGTTCCAGGGTGTTACCGAGGATGCGAAGAGCGTTGTATATCTGCGTCCCGAGACCGCACAGGGTATTTTCGTAAACTTCAAGAACGTACAGCGTACGAGCCGTAAGAAGATTCCGTTCGGTA
>CAMIWE010000053.1 GCA_946402335.1 uncultured Lachnoclostridium sp. | reverse complement strand
AGTACAACAAGTGGTGCCTGTACACTCAACCGTGTGTTTCCTGCTTTTCGGAAAATAAGACCAAGCATTTCTGCTTGGCTGTGTTACCGAATTACCTTTGTTTCACACGTCTTATCTGCCGCGATTGGCAGAAGTATGTTGGTATTGGTACAGTGACTTGTCGCCAGAATTGACTCATGACATTCGCTCCACGGAAAAACCCGATCTTGCGATCGGCAACCTCACGCTTCACAGCTATCACGTCACAGCGAAACCAATTGTAACATAACGAAATATAAAATGCAAGCATTATTTTCAAGAAATTTTCTGCTGTTTTTTCCCCTCTTTCCGGCCTTTTCACATCGTATTTTCCGAAAGAAGAGGGGCATGCCATGCGGCACACTCCCCTCTTCTTTCTAATACCGGTTTCGTATTTATTCAATCAGCTGCCGGAATTCTGCTTTTTTCGAAACTCACCAAGCTGCCGGCGATACTCTTCTATCAGCCGCGAATAGGAAAGGCTTTTCTTTTCATTGGTAAAATCCAGTTCGTGATAAACCGGATTCACGGTGCGGTTCGGACTGTTGTAGTTTGCACCAAACAATTCTATTAAAACCGACGATATAACATGCTCGGACATATAGTTTTCCGCAGGATATTCGGCCTTATTAACAAATACTGAAAACCCGAATAACGGCGCCTTTGTGATATCCACATCCTTTAACCGTTCCATTCGCTCCTCCCAGCTTCCTTCCTCCTCCGCATCTATCGGCTTTCGAAGAATTGCCGCAATCTCCGGATCGGAATAACATGTCGCCAGAACCTGAAAAGCAAGATCTTTCTTGTCTGAGTCCTTGGATATTCCGTAATTGAATCCGCGGCGCGCAAGACCTAAATCTTCCGTAATCAGGATATCCGTGTAACCTTCCTTTTTCTTTCGGTCAAACCGGTAATACTCCGCGAGAACTTCTTTCTCGACCTTTTCCTGCTCATACGGCGCCACCAGTATTCCTTCCGACAAATCCCGATGCAATTCGGCCGTAAGCGTATTCAACTGATCGCTGACATCTAAAACAGACAGAATCCTGTCCTGCTTTTGGTCATAGAGGATTGCATTGTTGATCGTTTGATATCCCATACACGCGAACAGCACCTGGCCTGTCATATCCATTTGAATTACAAGATTTCGGTCTCCGATATCGTCATAGATCTTACGAAGACTCTCGTAACTTCCGTCAAAGTCTTCAAACCATTCCGCATATTTATCGTTTACACTTAAAAACACGCCCCGATACCGATGACTCAAAGTTGTGATACTCGGGATTGAACGAATGGCTCCGTCAATTCTTATCAGCTCCCAGTCCATCGGCGCATACGCCTGATAGAGTTTTGCCCCCAGCTCCGTTTGTAAATACTCCGACAGGTCAATCATATAATCCCTTTCAATGATCAAAGGATAATTCTTGTTGCTTTCTGCCGGTCTCGCCTGAGAATTGATAATGTCATATTTCATATACGAAGTGTGTGGCTCGTCCAGCCACTTCAGGTATTCCTCCGCGTCATCCGCATGGACATTATAGATAAAGTTTACATAACAGTCGACTCCCTTTTCCCTGAGCAGGCGGTTAATCTTATCCTGTTCCGCCTTGGTCGGACCGTTAATAAAGCTGACCACCCAGTTGATTCTGGGTTCGTAAGCCGGGTTAAGCGTCGGGGTCGGCGTATTTTTCTGCGTCGGAGTCGGGGGGATGGTTGCCTCTGCCGTCGGCGTTCCCTCCGGCGTAATCTCAGGGTTGACCGCCTGTGTAACTTCCGACGGGGTTACAGAAGGATTATCCTGCTTCTTCGTACATGAGACCGCTGCCAGCACGACAAGGATCAATCCCAATACCGCTGATGTCTTCTTCATAATACTATTCTCCTCCTTCCAAAAGCACGGATTCCTCCGCTATGATAAAAAATCGTTCGGTATACACCGGACTTCCGTTTTCATAGATTATATGCTCGGTACAGATGCGGTTGATTACCTCATTTTCGGAAACCGCAATGGGTATTTCCGCCGAAGTACCCGTGCAGGTCTTTTCTACCGTATGGGAAGTGATTTGATTGAACTCCGCATTCAGACTGTAATAGGTCACGATAACGGTTGCAGTCCGGTTTTCCTCCGTGTTATTGGTTACGGCATATACTCTCTTTTGGTCCCTGTCAATTTCCGCGTAGGCTTCCTGAGTTTCCGCCTTCCAGGAACATACATACGCCTCCGGAGTAACCGCCGGGGTCGGTGAAAGAACCGTCGGACGCTGAACAAGTTCTCCGGTAACAACACTATCGCGGTTCCGGGGAACGTTCTCAGCATTCCTCACTGCCACGATCAACGCAATCACCACCAGAATTGCAACACTGCCGGATAATACGAAGGCACAGATTCGCCGGTTTCTCTTATGCCGTGATTCCCGCATCAGCAGATACTCTTTCTCCCGTTCCAGCAGACGGGAGAATACTTCTTTATGACTCCTCATACGGAAATCCCTCCTTTTCCAATTCTGTCCGCAATACATCTTTTGCTCTCTTCAAAAGATGCTCCACGCTGTACACGCTTTTCTTCATAACAGCCGCAATCATTTTATTGCTCATCTGCTCATAATACCGAAGCCAGATCACCTGCCGGTAGTCCTCCTTCAGACGGCTGAGGCACCGATACAGATTCCGATCCCGTTCCTTTAATAATATCGTCCTCTCAGCATCCTGCACCTGCGCCCGGCCGGATTCCGATTCCATATCCGCAACCGAGACCTCTCGGGAACGACGGTGAAGATAGCGGATGGCTGTATGTCTTCCGATCGCATAAAGCCAGGTCTTGAAAGAGGATTTTCCGGAAAATGCCGGTTTCTTTGAAACAAGAACAAACAGCGTCTCTTCTGCAAGTTCCTCCGCTTCGGCCAGGTTCCGTACATACAGATTCAGGTACAGGATCAAACCGTCGTAATATAATCCGATAATCTCTTCCAGTCCGCTCTTATCGCCCAAGAGGTATCTGCGGTAGCTTTCCGCTCCCGGATCCATACATTTCCCCCTTCCTTTGACCCTTCTGCTTATTAGTGCATCCAATTCAAAAAATCAGCCTCGGAAAATGCATTTTTTCACATTTTCCGAGGCTGATATTATAACACAACTTCTTTATAAAATTCAGGATCAATCCTTATAATAGGAAACGCCGCTTTCGAAGATCAGCTGGTTCTGCTCTCCGGTGATGTTCATCGCCACGCCGGTGCCGCGACGCTCGCTGTGTGCCATCTTACCGAGTACGCGTCCGTCCGGAGAAGTGATACCCTCGATTGCCCAGTAGGAACCGTTGGGGTTGAACTGCTCGACCATGGTCGGGTTGCCGTTCTCGTCCACATACTGTGTCGCGATCTGGCCGTTTGCGAGAAGCTTCGAAAGCCACTCGTCATTGGCTACGAAACGTCCTTCACCGTGGGAAGCGGGAATGCTGTATACGCCGCCGAGCTCGGCTTTCTGAAGCCATGGGCTTAAGTTGCTTACCACCTTCGTGTATACGCTCTTACTGATATGACGGCCGATGTTGTTCATCGCAAGCGTCGGGCTGTCCGCAGTTTGCGGAACGATCTCGCCGTAAGGAACAAGTCCGAGCTTAATGAGTGCCTGGAAACCGTTACAGATACCGAGTGCCAGACCGTCTCGGTCCTTTAAGAGCTTGTTAACGGCATTGCTGATCTTCGGGTTTCTAAAGGCGGTCGCGATGAATTTGCCGGAACCGTCGGGCTCGTCACCTGCGGAGAAGCCGCCGGGGAACATCAGAATCTGTGCGTCGTTGATTGCCTTTACGAAATCCTCAACGGAATCCGTGATGTTCTGTGCGGTCATGTTACGGAATACAACCGTCTCCACTTCCGCGCCGGCGCGCTCAAACGCAAGCTTCGTATCGTATTCGCAGTTCGTACCCGGGAATACCGGAATGAATACCTTCGGCTTTGCGATCTTGTTCTTCGCGATATAAATGTTCTTTGCCTCGTAAATCGGAGCGGGAACCTTGGTGTCCTCGATCTGTGCCGCTACCGGAGACTTGGTCGGGAATACCTTCTCAAGTGTTCCGTTATATGCGCCGAGTGCCTCTTCGAGGCTGATCTCCATATATTCTTCCTCGGCGCCGCAGGAATTGCCGCCGCAGCAGCCGGGCTTCAGCTTCCAGCGGAAGGTGCCGCAATCGGTTACCTTGCCGACCTTGCGGTAAGCGATGCCTGCCTCATCGAGCATTGCAAGCTTCTCTTCGTCGATCTCGGCAAGGATGCTGCCGTATGCCGGGGCAAATGCCTCTTCGCGGCTCACTTTTCCGCAAAGGCGGATACCGAAACCGTTACCGAACGCCATCTTGCTCATTGCTTCGGCGATACCGTTCTTTCCGAGCGCGTACATCGAAAGGAATGCGCCCTTTCCGGCCAGCTCGTGGATCTTATCATACATCGCCATGGCCTGCTCGTAATCGGGAAGGTCATAAGCGTCTTTTGCCATGTCAAATACGACTACTCTGCTTCCCGCCTTCTTGAACTCGTTGGTAACGATATCGGAGAGCTTCGCAACGTCTACGGCAAAGGAAACGAGTGTCGGCGGAACGTCAATCTCGTTGAAGGAACCGGACATGGAGTCCTTACCGCCGATGGACGGAAGTCCGAGCTTTACCTGTGCCTCGTATGCACCGAGCAGGGCCGCAAGCGGCTCGCCCCAGCGCTTCGGGTCGTTTCCGAGACGGCGGAAATATTCCTGGAAGGTAAAGCGGATCTTCTTATAGTCGCCGCCCGAAGCTACAATCTTCGCAACGGAACTGATCACCGCATAAGCGGAACCGTGGAACGGGCTCCAGGAGGAAAGGTACGGATCGAAGCCGTAGCTCATCATCGTAACCGTATCGCAGGCACCGTCCAGAACCGGAAGCTTCGCGATCATCGTCTGGGTCGGGGTGCTTTCGTAAACGCCGCCATAAGGCATCGTTACCGTGCAGGCACCGATGGAGGAGTCGAACATCTCCACGAGACCCTTCTTCGAGCAGACATTCAGATCGGAAAGCATCGAAAGCCATGCAGCCTTGCGCCCTGCCGCGTCGTCCTTTGAGCTGTCGCCGAAACCGCCCTTTTTGTCCACGCTGTGTGCCTTATAAGTATTATCTTTATTAAAGAAGGAATCCTTCTTCGACGGTGTCTTAACAACCGCCGTCGTCTCCTGATGCGCTCCGTTCGTGTCGAGGAACGCTCTGCTGATGTTAACGATTTCCTTGCCTCTCCAGGTAAGAACGAGACGGGGCTCCTTCGTAACTTCTGCTACGATAACCGCCTCCAGGTTCTCCTCCTCGGCATAAGCAAGCATCTGTGCCGCATCCTTCTTATCGACAACGATTGCCATACGCTCCTGGGATTCGGAAATGGCAAGCTCGGTACCGTCAAGACCGGCATATTTCTTCGGAACCTTATCGAGATCCACGCGAAGGCCTGCTGCCAGCTCGCCGATTGCTACGGAAACGCCGCCCGCACCGAAGTCGTTACACTTCTTGATAAGCTTGCTGACCTCGCCACGGCGGAACAGTCTCTGGAGTTTACGCTCGGTCGGAGCGTTACCCTTCTGAACTTCCGCACCGCAGGTGTGGATGGACTCGGTCGTATGCTTCTTCGAAGAACCGGTTGCACCGCCGCAGCCGTCACGTCCGGTACGTCCGCCCATTAAGATGATCACGTCGCCGGGATCGGAATTCTCACGTTTCACATTTGCCCTCGGAGCGGCACCCATAACGGCACCGATCTCCATACGCTTTGCAACGTAGTTCGGGTGATAAATCTCATCAACCAGGCCGGTTGCAAGACCGATCTGGTTACCATAAGAGCTGTAGCCCTTTGCAGCGCCGGTGGTAAGTTTACGCTGCGGAAGCTTGCCTGCAAGCGTATCCTTTAAGGATGCGGTCGGATCGGCAGCACCGGTCACACGCATTGCCTGATATACATAGCCGCGGCCGGAAAGCGGATCACGGATTGCTCCTCCGAGACAGGTGGCAGCGCCACCGAACGGCTCGATCTCGGTCGGATGGTTGTGCGTCTCGTTCTTGAAGAATACGAGCCACTCCTCGGTAACCGGTCCTTCCTTCTTCTCGATCGTAACCGGAACGACGATGGAGCAGGCATTGATCTCGTCGGAAACCTCCATGTCCTGAAGTTTGCCTTCGGCACGGAGTTTCTTCATGGCAAGAAGCGCAACATCCATCAGGCAGATGAATTTGTCGTTGCGGTCCTTATATAATACGGTACGCTCGGCCTGATAGTCGGCAAATGCCTGACGGATCGGCTCTGCGTAATCACCGTCTTCAATCTTTACATCGGTCAGCTCGGTCTGGAACGTCGTATGACGGCAGTGATCGGACCAGTAGGTATCAAGCACACGGATCTCGGTCATGGACGGATCGCGCTTCTCTTCGTTTTTAAAGTAATCCTGGATGAACTTGAAATCGTTGAAGGTCATCGCGAGATTCAGGGAATCATAAAGCGCCTTCAAATCGTTCTCCGCCATTGCGGTAAATCCGTCGAAGATCTTCACATCCTCGGGAACGGCGAACTCCGTAACGAGCGTCTCGGGCTTCGTCTCGTCGGTTCTTCTCGAATCCACGGGGTTGATACAGTAATTTACAATGCCCTCAAACTCGTCGTCCGAAATCTCTCCGGTCAGAACATACGTCGTTGCGGAACGGATGATCGGCTCCTCGGTCTCCTTAAGAAGCTTTACGCACTGCTCGGCGGAATCGGCTCTCTGGTCGAACTGTCCCGGCAGATACTCTACCGAGAACACTCTCTCGCCGCCCTTAAGCGGAAGCTTCTCCTCATAAATATCATCAATCGGCGGCTCGGAGAAAACCGTCACCAAAGCCTTCCGATAAGTATCCTCACTCACGCCCTCCACATCGTAGCGGACGAACACGCGTACCTCATCAAGACCCTTCAGTCCGAGATAATCCTTGATCTCGCCCTTCAGTTCCTTCGCGCGAACCGCGAACGGTGCTTTCTTCTCGACATACAGTCTGCGTACCTTTGCCATGATACGACCTCCTTTTCGATTCTTGTACCAAGTATACCATTCCGCCACTTATAAATGAAATTAATTAAAGTCATTGCATTTATAAGCACATCTTATGAAAAATGCTTGCGAAATCCGGCGTTTTGCGCTACAATGCTTTTGGAAAGCGCGGGCATTACAATGCCCCGCCAAGGAGGCACTTCTATGCTGTTTAAACTTCTCGGGGTCAATCCCCGAAGCTACAACTATTTTGCCGTATATCTGGCAATCGGATCCGTCGGATTCATCTGCACCGCTTTGCTGCTGCGGTATCTGAAGAATTATCTTCCCGCGGACGGCGGCCGGGCATTTGCCGTAAACGGAGAAAAGTCCAAGGGCAAGCCCCGGGGCGCGGGAATCATCTTCATTCTCGTTTTCGTAATTCTCTCCGCACTCTTTCTGCAGGTGAAGGCAGAGGATCTTTTATATCTCGGCGCAATCGTTCTCGGCATGCTGAGCGGCTTCTTCGATGACGCCAGCGAGAAACCGTGGAATGAGTATAAGAAGGGCCTGCTTGATTTTCTGATTGCGGCAGGCGTCACCGCCACCTATTTGTGGAGCAACGGGCCCGTGATCAACCTGATGCTGATCCGTGACGGGGAAGGTCCCACCGCACTCGAACTCCCGGTTTGGGCATTTGCGATTCTTTCAGTAATTCTGATCTGGGTTGCCATCAATGTCGTAAACTGCACGGACGGCGTGGATGCACTGAGCGGAAGCCTGACGGTTGTTACGACCGGTTCCTTTCTCTTCGCTCTCCAGTTCATGCGACCGGCAATCACCACGGAAAGACCGATCGGCCTCTGTGTCATTCTGATCAGTGTCCTTCTTGCATACCTTTGGTTTAACTGTCCGCCGAGCGTGTTGATGATGGGCGACGCAGGCTCCAGAGCCCTCGGCCTGTTCCTTGCGATTCTCGCACTCCGGACGGACCCGTTCCTGTTCATTCCGTTCTGCTTGATCTTCCTTCTGGACGGCGGTCTCGGACTGATCAAGGTATCGTTAAAGCGGTTCCTTAAGATTTCCATTCTGAAAAATGTCCGCACACCCCTGCACGACCACGCCCGCAAAAAGGCCGGCTGGTCGGATACACAGACGGTATACCGTTTCGTTCTTCTTCAGGTCATGATTTCCGGACTGGTCTTCATGATCGCCTACTGGGTAAGATAGGACGCGCCATGACGAATCCGCGAAAGGAGCGACTTCATGGATATTAACTACGAATTATATAAGGTATTTTATTACGTTGCCAAAAGTCTCAGTTTCTCGGAAGCCGCTGCCGGACTTTACATTTCCCAGTCCGCGGTCAGCCAGTCCGTCAAGCTACTTGAAAAACGCCTCGGTCAGAAACTGTTCGTGCGCAACACAAAACGGGTTTCCCTAACCCCCGAGGGTGAAATGCTTTTAAAGCACATCGAACCTGCCGTACAGCTTATCATACGGGGTGAGAACCAGCTGTCGCGTGACGCCTCGGAAGGCGGCATGCAGCTTCGGATCGCCGCGAGCGATACGATATGCCGATATGTGCTTGTCCCGTACTTCCGGAACCTGCACGAACGGTTCCCCGACGTACATATCAACATCTTAAACGGAACGTCGCCGCGCTGCGCGCAGATGCTTGAATCCGGCCAGGTGGACCTGATCGTAACAAATTCCCCGAACGAGTCGCTGACCGGTAATATGCAGATTCGGGACATCCGCGAGTTTTCGGATGTGTTCGTCGGAAATCCCGAACATTTTCCGGCATGCTTTGCGGACAATTCCGGACGGGCGCGAACCCTTCCGATGAAAACGCTTCTGACCTATCCGATCATGATGCTTTCAAAAAGTTCCGCGACGAGCGACTTCCTGCATAAACAGTTCCAGCGCCTGTCGCTGGACCTCGTTCCTTCCATCGAACTGAACAGCAACGATCTGCTTCTTGACCTGGCGCGGATCGGGCTCGGAATCGCCTGTGTTCCGGATTTCTGCATTCCGGAAACCGACCCGGCACTGAAGCGGCTGTCCATCCGCGAAACGCTTCCGAAACGGAAACTCGTTATCGCCTATGACGAAAAATGGCCGCTCTCCCTTCCCGCCAAAACGTTAATCGAAGCACTGACCGGCGACAGGCAAACCGACTGAACAAAAAAAGCCTCTGTCACACAATCCGTGACAGAGGCTTTTATTTGCATATAACCCGAAATCGCAATTTTGATTATTTCGATACGGTATACTTTCCGAGTTCAACCGCATCCCAGTCGGAAGTCTTCTCAATGCTGTATTTGCTTTCGTAACTCATGTACAGTTCGGTAATTCCGGCGCTCTCCGCTTTCTTAAGTGCGGTTTCCAGAGCCTCGTCATAACCGACGAAATCCGACTTGTCAAGAAGGGTGATCACGTAGTAGCCGCCGTTGGTCTCAATAAACGCAACACCGCCGACATCAAGGGAGATTGCCGCATCCACATATTCCTTCTCAATACCGGTATCGGTGCGGTACACATCACGCGGCGAATAATGCATGATGGATTCATAAGAAGCCAGAACGGTCGCCATATCCTCGCCGTCCTTCAGTCTTTTGAACGCGTCATCAATGGCATTCTTTCTAGCCTCGGACTCCTCCGCGCTGAAATCCACGCGCTGGAAGTTCTCATCGTAGTCGTATTTGGCGACGTACAGATAATCCGTTTCGTATACCCGGTAATCTTCCTTTTCGATGGATGCCTTTACGGCCTCTTCGTCAACCTTATAATCCGTGGTCATCTGGGTTGCGAACTGCTCTGCAAGGAACACTCTCTCGTAATTCTCGCGGATGCATGCCTCCGTCATTCCGACTCTCGCGCGCTGCTCCGCAGTGAATCCGTTCAAGAAGTTCTTCGTCGCGTTATCCAGTTTCACCTTACGAAGTTCCTCTAACTGCATTCCCTGATTCAGGGCCTCATAATACATGATATAGGTATAAGCGATTGTGGAAAATGCCTTGTTCTTGTAGGCGTCCTTCATCTTGCTTCCGGTGGAATCCGTCAATTCCCAATACTCGTAGTTCTCACCGTAGTTTGCCCGGAAGTTTGCATCCTTGCTCGACTTATCCTCAAGGCCTTCCTTCTCGTTGTAAGCAAGGAAATAAACCAGGTCATAAGCCGTGATCTCTTTCACCTCGCCGCCGACCGTGATGCGCAGAAGCACCTTCTTTTTATTCTTCTCTGCCTGTTTGTTCGCGAGTTCCTCATATTCCTTCTCGGTCAGCTTCCGCTTCTCGCAACCGGCACAGCCGATTGCAAGAATCAGCACAAGAAGAATTGCCGTGAGTTTTCGTAACTGTTTCACTGTCATACTCCGTTTCCGTTATGCCCCGAACGGGATTACCGCGATCACGATTCCCGCAATCACTACAGCGGCACAACAAAGTTTATATTTGATATTTTTCTCATGGAAGAACAGTCTTCCGCCGATAATGGTGCAGATAACACCCGATTGTTTCAATAATGTCATGATCGTCACGCGGGACGCAGGATCCCGGTTGGCGATGAACAAAGCGCGGTCGGCAATGATAAATGCGATGCTTAACATCCACACATAGGGATTGGTGAACATTCCCTTAAGCCGTATCTTCGTTCCCATGATGATCGTGTAGGCGATGTACAGAAAAACAAGGAAAAGCATGTACCAGAACTGAAGCTGGGTTTCATTCATCCCCTTCATCAGAACCTTGTCCATCGTACCGCTTACGGCATTGAAAAAGCTTGAAAGAAACGCCAGTATCACGACACCCGCCGTGGTTGACGTGATGCGTCCCCAGATGCGTTTTTCCCTGTCACTGGTCTGATCGGAGCCTTTGGCGGTTGCGGCGCTCTCCTCGGAGGACGTTTGTACTACATTTGTAGACTCCTCTTTCTCCCGTCTTTTCAGCCCGCTCAATGCGTACAGTCCCGCACATACAAGCACCAGCCCGATCGTTCCCGGTATCGTCATCTTCTCATGTAAAAGGAATACGCCGAGCAACGTCGAAAACAGGACTCTTGCCATATCTAAGATTCCGTAAAGGCTTACCGGCATACAGGACAATGCATAAAAACTGCAGAGCCATGCCAGGAAAATGATAAACGATTTGGCAAAAATCGAAGCATACTGCTCCGGGTCCAGCCCGCCGGCCTTCGGTGCGGTCGGGATAAGAATCAGGAAGGAAAGCAGCGTATACATCAACAGCACTTCCATAACCGTATTCCGGCCGAGTGCTTTCTTCTTCAGAATCTCACGAATCCCTTTCAGGATTCCGTACAGCAAAACGAGACCGATCCAAAGCATTTGGTATTCTCCGTCAACTTATTTACCCCATACCATCCCTCATACCGTTTCAGTATACCATATTCGCCGATGAATTCAAGAAAAAACACAATTTTACCACCGCTTTCCCACAGAAATACCCCAATCCCCGACGCGTGTTCGGTTTTATTTGACGAAAACACGGACTTTGGGGTATTCTAAGGAAAAGATGATGATAACCTTCTCTTTAGAAACAAAAAACGGCCCAAAGCCGCACCGGGAGAATCCGTAATGACATCCAAAGAATGGTATACCGTACAATTTACCAACCGCAAAACCGTCGGCCTTTCCGTTTCGAAAGACGGGAAGCTTACCGTCCGTGCGCCCTACGGCACATCCAGGCTCACGATTGAGCGCATCCTTCGGGAAAAGGAAGACTGGATCCGAAAGGCTATGGAAAAGGTAATCAAGGAGGCCGAGGAACAGAATGCTCCTTCCGACCGGTATTTTGACGGTGCCCTCTTCCCGCTTCACGGAAGTGCCGTCGAGTTAGTATTTCACGAGGTCGCGGATGCGGACGACATAATTGTTTCCCTTCGCCCGGACGCACGCGAAACCCTGCTTACCATCCGCGGTACCGGTTTAACTCCCGAACGGGTGCAGGCGGCGGTTTCCGCCTGGGGACGCCGGTACGCCAAGGCTTATCTGGAAGCCCGCGCCCGCAACTTTGCAGAGCGGCTCGGCATCGCAGTCGGCCGGATTACCATTCGCGAAACGCGGACCCGCTGGGGAAGCTGTTCCGCTGACGGCAATCTGAACTTCCACTGGAAGCTGATCCTGTTGCCGGAGGCAATCTCCGACTACGTAATCGTCCACGAGCTGTGTCACCGCTATGAAATGAATCACAGCAAAGCCTTCTGGGAACGCGTCGGCGCAATCATTCCCGACTACAAGGAACGCCGTAAGAAACTGAAGGAGAACGAGAAGCGGATATTGAACTGGTAAGGGGAACAGAATAAAGCAGTAGTCTTGTCTATAAACATATTGTACTCAAGGAACAGTGGTTTCGTATGACACTTGTTATAAAAAAGCGGCAGGTCAATCGCTCTCAGGCGTTTGATCTGCCGTTATTATTTCGGTTCCTCTGTTAACGAAGAGACTCTATCGGAATGATTCTTTTCGCAGCATTTCGGACTTCCTCACTGTGGGTAACAAGCACCACGGTCTTTCCCATCTGATTCAGTTTCTGAAGCAATTCGACAACTTTTGCGGCATTGTCCGCGTCAAGGGATCCCGTAGGCTCATCTGCAAGAACGATCGTGCATTGTTTGATCAGCAGCCTTGCGATTGCGATACGCTGCTGCTCGCCTCCGGAAAGCTGATATACTTTCTGATCTTTTTTATCTGATAATCCGACAAACGAGAGGGCCTCGTCGATTGGGCAGTCCGCCCTGCTCGCTTTTGGAATCAATTCCAGATTCTGCTGTACAGTCTTTCGTTCTACCAAAGCAAAATTCTGAAACACATATCCGGCATCCTCCCGATAGAACCGGAATCGGTCCGATCTTTTGCTGAGGTTCTTCCCGTTTACGATTACCTCGCCGCGGTCAGCATTTTCCAATCCACCGATAATATTGAGGAGGGTTGTCTTGCCGCAGCCGCTGGGACCGGAAAAGCAGACGAATTCGCCATCCTCTATTGTAAGATTTACATTCTCATACAATTTCTTTCCGTCAAATGCCTTACTTACATTCTTGAGGATAATCATATCGCCCCTCCTTTCAATACTTTAACCGTATTCTCCCGCTCCCAGGATTGTATCATGATAAGAAGGAGCAAAAGAATTACTGCCAAGGACCCGAAGCCAAACACAATAGGACCGATTACGGACATTTCCAGGTGGTGTGCCAAAACAGCAGCCACTCCGGTGCCGATTGCCATCGCCAGGGCCTGCAGGGATAACATTCCCTGATAACGCGCGAATATGCTGCCACCGCTGACCTTTTCCACACATAACTCTACCGCATTTACGGAATAATTCAATCTTAACGACAATGCGGATAATGCCACAAGCATAATTCCCAGCATAACGGCAATCCCGCCGAACAGGATTGCACCGAATTTCCGTTGCGAAACACATCCCCGGTAAAGTTGGTATAAATCCGTTTGCTCACCGCCTTCTATGAAACCGGTCGCATCCTTTCTGATCAGTCGAATGCTGCTGCGCCACCGGCTCATCACTTCATCATCAGGGAAGAAGACGATTATCGGCGCTGTAAACCCGGTCACATAAAAGTCTTCTTTCAGAGAAATACTGTCCTCGTACACGATACAGTACGCGGCCAGCCGCAGCCGATCTTCCGAACGATAGGATACAAAGTGCTTCGCCTCTCCCCAATTCTCCGGTTGATTAGCATATTCATCTTTAATCTCTTCTGGTACAAAGCATATGGTTGATCCGTAAGGCTCCTCATCCTGTCCGACCACTCCGGCTATCATCTCCCATGCATTCCTGTTTGCATAGAAGATTTCATACTCTTTGCCGCTTCCGGACATAAACGAAGACACATTATCACATATCAGGGAATTGCCAATCGCCTGTAAGAGATTCTCTTTCGGAACATCATAAACGCCGGTAAGGAACCGGTAATCCTCATAATTTCTTAACGCATCGTCATATTCTTTCAGTTTGATATACTGCCCGATCATCCCAACAGAAAGGGTCCCCATGATCAAAAAAACAATCGCACATATGACCTGCATGGTATGGCATATTGTCATGACACCGGTTGTCCCGCCTGCATTCCCGAAGATTTCGCGAATACGAATTCTTATTACCGTGGATAACAGGATAATCAAATCTATGCATACCGTTATCCCGATAGGAGCCCACAACTTCGTTAAAAATGGAAGATTGTGACAATACGGATAAAGGAGCAGAAACGGAATTCCGAAAGCAGCAACGATACCGATGATTTCACCGAGAATGGTCTGCCCGACTATTTTCGTAACCGGTTCTCCGTTGAGAATCCGAATTGCCGTTCTCTTTTTTGAAAGATACGCCTCAAAAAGGGACAGTAACAATAGCGATAATAAAATCAGAAGAACCATCGCAGAAATGGCAATTAAATAGACCGAGTTTCCCTCTTCTCCGCGCGTTATCTCACCTTCCAGATAATCTCCGGAAACAGGCAACGTACGATAATCGTCCGGGGCATTAAGAACATATACAGTCACAGTATTACTGACGTTTTCCAGAAAGGAAGAAATATCCTTTGCGTAACGTATCCTGACGCTTCCGTAGAACAGCCCTCTGTATACGCCTTTTTCATGGAATCGCTCTTCCATCTGCTTTTGAACCTCGCTGGAGGAACAAAGATACGAGATTTCCACGGTCTCCTCGTCTGTTCCGGAACGATTCACTAATACAAACCGTAATCCGTTTTCCCGAAGCAGTTCACAAATACCCTGAATTCTTTCGCTATCCGATTCGTCCGATATATCACGAATATAGAAATGATCATACGGCTCATCCGCAAGGCAATATGCCCGAAACAGTTCTGTGGCCGTAGCCAAAACCACCACTGTAAAAAGCGAAAGAATCAGATATTTGACCGTTTTCATTTCCCCATTACTCCTTCGGAGGATTTAAAATACCAAACACTTCATGAGCGACAACAAACGATTTTCTGATCTCATCGTAGTATTGCTCATAAATGTCTCTTCCTTCTTCAGATACCAGTTCCATTTTCTCGTTCAGAAAAATATCGTCCAGTTCTGCTCCGTTTTCATCACTCACTTGTGCGCGGATGGAATACCCGGACGGAAATTTAATATGGATAATCAAATCACAAATCGGAGTCTTTTCAACCTCATATCCGCCTTGGTCTTTCGGAATGATATGCCTGACCGGCGTAACGTACAGATTTCCCTGAAGTTTCGGAAATTGCTCAGGCAGAACCACACCGCATTCATATGCCTTTTCATATTGTATGCCTTCCTCACCGACGATATCCTTAAAAGGCGTAAATCGAAAATGTATATACAGCAGTCTTCCGAAAATCAACAGAAGAGCCATCAAAACAATACCGCAAACAATCCATATCTTTTTCTTCATTATTTTCT
>CAMIWE010000052.1 GCA_946402335.1 uncultured Lachnoclostridium sp. | reverse complement strand
GTAGGACACCGTGTCGTACACGGCGGCGAGAAGTTCACGACTTCCGTTATCATTGATGAGAACGTCATCAAGGGCATCGAAGAGTGCAGCGACCTTGCTCCTCTTCACAACCCCGCAAACCTGATCGGTATCAATGCCTGCAGAAAGCTGATGCCCGGCGTGCCGGAGGTTGCCGTATTCGATACCGCATTCCATCAGACAATGCCGAAGGAAGCTTACCTCTACGGTATTCCTTACGAGTACTATGAGAAGTACAAGGTTCGCCGTTACGGTTTCCACGGAACAAGCCACAGCTACGTAAGTAAGCGCGCAATCGACATTGCAAAGCTTGATCCGAATAACAGTAAAGTTATCGTATGCCACCTCGGAAACGGTGCTTCCATCAGTGCCGTTAAGAACGGAAAGTCCGTTGATACCTCCATGGGTCTTACCCCTCTTGAAGGTCTTATCATGGGTACCCGTTCCGGTGACATCGATCCGGCTATCATGGAGTTCATCGCAGGTAAGGAGAAGCTTGATCTTGCCGGCATTATGAACGTTCTTAACAAGAAGTCCGGTGTATTCGGTATGTCCGGCGTTTCGTCCGATTTCCGTGACCTTGACGCTGCCGCTACCGAAGGCAACGAGCTTGCAAAGAACGCCATCGACGGCTTCGTATACCGTGTTGCCAAGTACGTAGGTGCTTATGCGGCTGCGATGAACGGCGTTGACGCAATCGCATTTACCGCAGGCGTAGGGGAAAATGACAAGAAGGTTCGTAAGGCTATCTGCGAGCACTTCGGATTCCTCGGCGTTAAGATTGATGACGAGAAGAACGCAATCCGCGGTGAGGAAGTCATCATTTCGACTCCCGACTCCAAGGTAAAGGTTATGGTTATCCCGACCAATGAGGAGCTTGCAATCTGCCGCGAGACCGTTGCGCTTTGCAAATAAGTAGTGTAAAATAATACATCGGAAGCCCTGTTGCCACTCGGCAGCAGGGCTTTTTCGATAGAAGAATGTGGGAGGAAAGATTGATGAAGGGAAAAAAGGACAAAGCAGGGGGCAGGATCCTCGGATTATCGAAGAAGCAGTTTATCATTACGATCGTTGCGCTATGTGCAATCGCGTTAATTACGGAGGCAGGGCTTCTGATTCATTCGTTTTTGAAGAAGCCGAAGAATGCTTCGGAAACGGGTAAGAGCAAAGCAAAGACGGTTCAGAATGACGGCCGTATCTTTAAGGTTACCAAGGTTTATTCGAACGACACGCTTTCCGGAGAAGAGTTTTTGTATCGGGAATATGAGTATGACAGTGCCGGAAACAGGATCGGCTTAAAAACCTATCAGCAGGACGGAAGGCTCCGGTTCGAAACGCGCACGACCTATTACAAATCCGGCCGGAAGGAGGAACGCTGGTTGCCGGATCGTTCCGATATGCCCGAGCTGGTGACTTTTTATGACGCAGACGACGAAAGCTTTGAGTATATCCGGCTGATAACCGATGACGGAAGTGAGCCGGACAGTTATAAGGAAACCTTTGACGCTCAGGGAAATCTGACTGAGCTGACAATCACGTATCCGAACTCCGGATGGGACGGCGATATCGTGACACGCTGGGAATATGATGAGAACGGGCGTGCCACGCAGATGACGCAGTACGGTTACAGCCACGGCGACTATCCGGTGACCTTTTATTCGCAATACGAATATGATTCCGAGGGCAGGCTCAGCAGAATGATCCGGAATAAATCAGAGCTCTCAAACAGTTATTATATCGATTATACGTATGATGGTGACCGGAGGACAGAGACGAGGCATTACGGGTTCCCTTCGTCCTCCTGGTACTCGACCGCGATTGAATATGTCGGAACAACCATGACATCCGTGACATCGGACAGCGAGGACGGAGCGAAAGGGATGATTTCGTATGATATCCAGGCGGGAAACCGGCCGGATGATGATACGATGTCATTTACCGAGGAATTGTACACGAAGAAGAACATCGATGAAAACGGTGCGGAAACGGTATTAAGAAGCGCCAAATACGACCGGGACGGACGACCGGTCCTGTACAGGGACGATGAGAACGGCGGGAGAACGATTGCCGAACTGCAATATGATAAGCAGGGCTATAACGATAAGATTATCCGGTATGAAGAAGACGGAACGACAAGAACCTGTGAATTGACTTACGACGGGAACGGAAATCTTTCAAAACTCCATGTAATCGATTCGTTCGGAGGAGAATATACAATCCGTTACGAGTGGGTGGAAATACCGAAGCAGGAACAGTAAACGGCAGGGAAGGACTTTTAAAGTGAGCACTAAGAAAAGAAAACTTTCGAAAGAAAGCAGAAAGAAGATTATCATCGCATTTGTCGCAGTATGCGCGATTGCACTGATTGCGGAGGCAGGGCTTTTAATCCATACATTTTCGAAAAAGAAACCGGCTAAGAAGCCGGAAGCGGAACCGACACTTACCGAGGAACCGCAGGTATCGGGTTCCCCGTCGCCGACACCGGCCCCTGAGACCTATTCGGTCTGGAAACTGGCGAAAAGTTTCATCATTGACGGGAATAATGAAGACGTTTTGATGTATGAATATCTTTACGACGAACTGGGCAGGGAGAGTGGTTACATTTCGTATGAAACGGACGGCGTGACGGTCATTGAGACCTATGAGTCCACCTATCTGCCGGACGGCAGCAGGATCGAAGATGTTTGGATGGAGGATAAAAACGGGAAGCTGTTAGAAGCGTATTATTATCCGCCGGCAGTGGACCTTTGGAACGAGACCTTCGGACTGGCGAAGATTGACCGGTGCGAAAAGGACGAGTCCGGAAGGATCACAAGCCTTCGGACGCTTATGGACTGGGATGACCCCAGAATGGACCATGCCCCCGTGGAATGGACTTTTCAAGACGGCAGAGTTACCGGATTTTACTATCTGAATGAGGACGGCAGCATAACGCAGCCATGGGAGATTCTGTATGATGATTCCGGACGGGTAACGAAGGTTGTTGCCTACTATTCGGAAAGGGGCGGCGACATCGCGGAAACCATCGTAATCGCATACGACGGCGATTCCGTGACCGTGACGAAAACCTCCGGCGTCGGTGAGTATGGCCTTATGGAATACAAGAACGGATATCTGATGCATGATGAAACCAGCAAGACGCTTGGTCCGGGAGTGTTCACCAAATGGACGCAGACCTACATCTGGCCGAAAGGAAACTGGCCGGAGTTTATGCGGTTCAGTATTTGCGGACGGGAAGCGTATTACACCGATGAGGACGGCGAAAAGAAGCAAAACGATGCGGAGAAGGACTCCGAAGGACAGCCGGTGGTAAGCACCGATTATTTAAGCGACGGTTCGGTCCTCTCCGTTGCAAAATATTATTACGACTTTGACGGCATGCTGAACCGGATTGACCATTATGACAGCGACGGGACACAGTCGACGGAACGGTTCGAATTTGACGAAGCAGGCAATCTGGCCTATTGGGATGAAGCAGGAATCGCTTTCCGTTTTGAATGGGTGGAGCTGAAGATCCCGGTTGAGCAGAAGTAATTAAGAAAAAGAATCGCGTGGTGAGGAAGAAAGCATGAATTCTACGGAGAAGAAACCGAAGAGATTTCCGAAAGTATCTAAGAAAACCTTTATTTTCCTGATCCTGGCCGTCTGTGGCGTTGCACTGATCGCGGAAGCAATTCTGTTGATCCATGCATTTTCAAAAAACGGAAAAGACGACAGTGAAAAAGCCGGAAAGAATACGCCCGACGCGAAGGTGGAGGAGAAAAAGACTACGTGGATGATAGCCCGTTACACCGAGTTTCGCGACGGAGTCAAACACAAGGAGGAAACCTTCTCTTATGATGAGGAAGGACGACTGGTAAGGCTCGAATACATAGAACCGGGAGAAGCGAAAGACCAATGGGAGACAAACCTGGTCAGCGATGTTACTTATGAGAAAAGCGGAATCAAAGTGTCCTATCACGGACGTGGGATGACGGAAACTTACTTCTTAAGAAGCATTGAAGAGGAATGGAACGGTGAGAGGGAATTCCGCATCCGGCAGGCGGAATACGACCTGGAATATGATGAGCAGGGGTATTGGAAGAGAATCACCTACGAGCAGGATGATGACGATGATATCATAACCGTTCACGGCCGGGATTATGAGTTCAACGCGGACGGGCGGATGGCTAAGTACCGGGACTGGGAGCATACCAAGTTAGATGTAGCAGAGGAAATCACGCTGGATACGGTTACTTTTGAATACGACGGGCAGGGAAGAGTCGTCCGCTATGTTGTGGAAACGGCTCCGATGCGGTCTTATCCTGCGCCCGGCGAGTACCGGATTGAATACGGGGAGGACCGGCAGAAGGAAAGCAGGTATGTAAACGGTGTCCTCGCAGAAGAAATCGAGTGGATTTATGAGGAGACCGGTACCTGGAGAAACAGACGGAGTTATACCGGAAACCGGGAGCAGATTGCAAAGGAATACACCTTTAAGATGCCGGACAGCTACGGATATGCCGAGCCGGCGAACATTTCCTTCGGGATGTATTATCCGTCGGATGAATATCCGTATTCATTTGAACGTGACGAAAAGGGGAGACTTGCTTCCGTTTGGTATCGTGATGAGGGCGGCGAGCCGCAGTTAAAGTACAGCGCGGAATATGATGAGATGGGGCGTGTCTCTGTGCTGCGGGATCACTTCCAGGATTTAACGGCGATTATTACGTATGACGAGAACGGAAATGTAGTAAAGATTGCCGAACAGGAAGCAACGGACGATGGCATCGAAAAAGGTACCGTGAGTGAATTTGAGTATATCGAGATAAATCTTCCGAATTCCTGAAAAAGTTGTTGACAAACAAGTCCTTAACCGCTATAATTTCACTATGCGCGTTTCGGACAGGTCAGTCCGGACGAAAACACATGAGGGAGGTGTAACAGCATGGGTGCTATTTGTCCTAAGAATAAACATTCGAAAGCCAGAAGAGACAGCAGAAGAGCAAACTGGAAGATGACTGCTCCCAATCTTGTAAAGTGCAGCAAGTGCGGCGCATTGATGATGCCTCACAGAGTATGCAAGGCTTGCGGAAGCTACAACAAGAAAGAGATTATCCCGCAGGAAGCTTAATCGAATTGAATTTGAAAACCGTCGGTTTGACCGGCGGTTTTTTGTTTGCCTTTTTTAAGGTTTTTTGATAGAGTTAGAGTGGTGGTTTCGGTATGGCTTTATCACACGAAAAGAGGGATAAGAAATGAAATATTACGTCAGAGTCTGTTCGGCAATTGCTTTTCTGTTTCTGCTTTTTGTCAATCTGAGCGCAATCGGCGGTCTGGGGAAGAACATCTCTTATCTTGTCTATGAGTTGAATCATCCGGTCAAAAACAACGGGACGCTTGACGGAGAGGCGACTCCGTTCCTGAATGCCGCTGCGGAAGCGTCACAGGCGAGAATATTGCGTATAAAAATCGCTGTTCTGATTGTAGCAATCCTGCTTCTTCTTGTTGAGAATGTCTGGCGGTTCTACCTTGCGAATAAGCTCAGAAACGAGAAAGAATTCAAGTATTACCTGTATTTCTCGCTTACCGCAATTATCGAAATTATTGTAAACGCCATCATCATCGCGGCGGCGGCCGCTCCGCCCACGGAGTATTACGAATACGAAATACACGTAAAAGAATACATGGGGCCCGCCAACGGCACCATTATGGCGATTTACCTGTCCCTGATCTTCTGGCTGATACTGAATTCCCTTTCGGCAAACCAGTGCGTGAAGGACGGAATGTAAGGGCGGAAAATGCTATTACAAATAAACGGAATAACAGCTCCTATGAGAATGTGTGGAGGGTGTAAAGTATGAAATCAGGAGAGAAGAAATCCTCGGGAAGTCTTGGCTTTATTATTGGCGGTGCGATTGTGCTCATCGGGACGATCGTGCTGGCATTTGCCGTAGGATCCGATAAGAAGAATCCGGACGCGCCGGAGGGATACCGTTGGGAATGGGTTGTGGAGGATAAATACTACTATTATTCCGGTGTGCGGACGCAGAAATTGGAAGGGAAGACATATCTTTCGCGCCAGGAAACCAAAAGTGAGTACATTTTCACTTATGATGAGAAGGGAAGACGCAGCAGTCAGTTTGTGAAGGACCTGGACGGGGAAAGGATTTTTCATAATGACTATGCTGCCTGGTCCTACGAAGGGGGCGGGGTATATCTTGACACCTATATGGGCGGACCGATAGAGGATGTCGACCTGATCCCGACATGGCATTGGGCCGATTATTATGTCATAGAAAGCTTTTCCGATACATATTTGAATGGTCCGATGTTCGGCTTCTCCGATGAATCTGTCGTAGCAACTCCGACTTACGACGGAAGAGCCACGATGGAGTATGATGAGAACGGAAACTGGAAGACCGTTTCTTACTATGATACGCGGGAGGAGTTGACCAAAGGCGCGGATTATACGGTTGATGAGCAGGGAAGAATCGTCGGAATCCAAAAATGGGAACAAAAGGAAGGCGCTGAAAGAGTCAACTGCAGATATTACGGATTCACATACGCTCAGGATGGGCAAATGGAAAAAAGAAGCGTAATATGCTGTTCCGATGAGTACGAAACAGAGAAAAACGAGGACGGGGAGAAGGTGCAGGTCCTAAAGTACCAAAAGGGGTATACGAAGGAGCTCCTGTATGAGTACGGAGAAAACGGGAAGAAAACGGTTACATTCGTTGACGGGGTCAGAACGTCGGCAACCGAACGAAAATGGGAGAAGGCCGGACGTGGAATTATTACAACCGTAACAATCTATGATGAGAACGGGGATGTTTTTTATTCTTCGAAAGAGTGGAAAATCCCGGCAATCGGAGGTATGGGGGCGGAAGTGAATTTCGCGGTTGCGGAATTGGGGGAAGTGGATTCGCAATATCGTTTTGAAAGGGATAAGCACGGAAATGTCTGCAGGATTGTTTATGTCCCGGACGAGGAGACAGTTTGCGGGATGGAGTACGATGGCGAGGGAAGGATTGTTAAACTTCGAAATATCCTGGAAGACAGGGTGTACCGGTATGTGTATGACGGGAACGGCAATCTCGTCAAATACGGCTTTCTGAGTGTAGACAACGAATTCAGACTCGCTTACGCGCGGACCTTGAAGTATAAGAGAATTTTGATTCCGGCTGATGTGGAACTTTCGGAATATCCGGAAGAATAGAACAGTCTCGGTTTTATGGATGCAATAGTGGCAGGATATTTACCATGAAGAAGAAAAAAAGTTTGATGCGGATGAATCGCCGAACGTTTGTATGTGTCATTTTGGGAATATGCGCGGTTGCGCTCCTTACGGAAGGCATTCTGCTGGCGCGCACATTTTCCAAAAAGAAGAAGGAAGGGACAAAGACGGTCACGCCCGAAGCGGAAACCGTCTTGAGCGGCACTCCGACGCTGACACCGACGGCAGAGCCTAAGCCCGAAAAACAGACCGTGTGGAGAATCGTCGGACAGGAGAGAGATTTTGTCAGCGGATTATCAAACATTGCAAAGTATGATTACGATGAGCAGGGGCGTCAAGTTCGTGAATCCTGGGAATACGATACCGGTTCAGACTTTTTTGAAGCCATTTACGAGAAAAGCGGCGTGCGGACCCTCAGATGGTCCATCATGGAAGGAAACGTAAAAGAAGACGATAACTATTACGAATTGGAAGCCTGGGGATATCCGCTTGAACCATACGACAATGAGTTCTTCTTTTACAAGGCAGACGAAGATCCCGCATTTGAGATCACATACGATGAGAACGGATACTGGAAAGAGATAAAGGCGAAAGGTGAGGAAGGCGCCCGGTTCACCTATGACGATACGGGAAGAATGACTTTCTGCGAACAATGGACCCGGTACGGAGGCACGGACGAAGAGCCGGTCTATATGCAAAAGACGATGAATCTGACTTATGATGACGACGGTAAGTCAATCACGGCGATACAGGTCATTTCCAGTCCGGGGCGCAGGCTTTCTTATGAGCTGGCCTTTGAAGACGGGAAGATTATCAAAAAATCGGTGTCCATGAACGGTACGAAGCTGGAGGACAAGGAATGGACCTATATGACGGGAGGAACCCGTATCCATACGACAAGTTATATTGACACAGAGACGATTCAGGAAACCGAAACATGGAAAATCCCGTTGCAGATTCCGCAGATCTCCCGTCCGGGCAGTTTTGATACGTTAGACATAGAGATAACCTGCGGGGACGAGATGTTTACGGTCGATAAAAACGGCCGGGTCGACGGCGTCATTAAGGCGGATGCTACCGACAGGGCTTCGAAGGTCAAGAAGGTAGAATACGACGAGGACGGAAGGGTCACCTGGTTCGCCGGAGACTTTGTGGAGTACCGTTATTCCTATGATGAGAACGGAATCCTTAAGGGGTATGAAGGCTGGCAGAACGGAGAGCTGTACTTTACGGCTGAGGTACAGTCTGCCGCCATGGAAATCGAAGTTTCGGACGACGAGCCGAAACAGTGATCTGACAAGCCCGGTCCGGGACCGGAAATACAGAGAACGGAGAAGATGAATGAACGCCGATATCGGACGAATTCTTACAAAACTGGACAATCTGTTCGCACGAAAGGAATATGCGGAGGCAGAGCGGCTTCTTAAGTATTGGGAGAAGGAAGGACAGGCTTCGGGAGACGATAAGGTGCATTATCTGGCACTCAATGAGCAGATGGGCTTATACCGGAAACTCGGGCGCAGGGACGATGCAATGGCAGCAGTGTCCCGGATGCTTCGTTATCTGGACCGCAGGCAGCGGCGCATGTGTGTGGAAGGCGCCACGGCTCTGCTGAACGCCGGGACCGTTTATAAAGCATTCGGACAAAGTGAAGAAGCCTTGCCGCTTTTTGAGGAGGCCATGTTCGTTTATGAGGAGCTGCTGCCGGACAATGACCGGCGCCTGGCGGGGCTTTATAACAACATGAGTTCCGCACTGGCAGACTTAAAACGGTATGACGAGGCACTGGAGCTTTGCGAAAAGGCACTGGCCATCCTCGGTAAGAGCACGGGTAACGAGCCCGAAGAGGCAATCACTTACCTGAACATGACCGGCATGTATGAGGCACGGGACGGCATCGAAAAAGCGCAGGAAAGCATTGATACGTGTCTTACAAAGGCACAGGAGAAGCTTGCTGCGGCCGACGGAAAGACCGAGGAAGGGTATCTTGCATTTGTCTTCGACAAATGTGCACCGACCTTTTCCTATTACGGCTGGTTCGCAGAGAAGAATCTTTTGATGAAACGCTCGGAGGAGATTTATGAAAGGCTTGGATCTGTCAAGGAAATATTATGAGGCGTACGGCGAGCCGATGCTTCGGGAGAACTTCGCGGAAATCCTGCCGCATATTGCGGTCGGACTTGTCGGACAGGGAAGCGAATGCATGGGTTACGATGACGACCTTTCAAAGGACCATGATTTTGAGCCCGGCTTCAGCATATTCCTGCCCGGAGAGGACGTGGTCGACCGGCGCACGGAATTCCTTCTGGAGCGTGCTTATTCGAAGCTTCCGAAGGAATTCGAAGGGTTCGGAAAGAACGGTCTGAAGCCCGCGGGCGGACCCCGGCACGGTGTCGTAAGACGGGAAGAATTCCTGGTTCGTACAATCGGCAAGGCGTCCGATTCTCTGACGGTTTCCGAGTGGTTTGCAATCCCTGAACAGTCGCTTCTTGAAGTGTGTGACGGCGAGCTGTTTTATGACGGGGACGGCGCGTTTACGCGTATCCGCGAGCGGCTTGGACATATGCCCGAACCAATCCGGCTTAAGAAGCTGGCAGCCTGCCTTTTGATGATGTCCCAGACCGGTCAGTACAACTATAAAAGGCTGGTGGAACGCGGTGACGAGCGGGGCGCCCAGCTGTGTCTGATTGAGTATGAAAAGCAGGCGAGACACGCGGCGTTTCTGATTAACGGCCGCTACATGCCTTACTATAAGTGGAGCTACCGGGCTCTTTCCGAGCTTCCGGTTCTTTCGGAACTGTCCGATAAACTGTACAGCCTGATTTCGACGGGCAACACGAATGAGCTGGCACCCGGGAAGCTGGAAACAGCGGAAGACATCGCGGCGCGGATCATCTGCGAGCTGCAGGATCAGGAGCTGACCGATGCGGTGTGTGCCGATCTGCAGAAGCATGCATTTTCCGTCAATGACCATGTGTCGGACGGAAACATCCGGAATATGGACATTTTTGCGGCATTGTAGAGTCAGGTACGGAAAGCTGCCTTAAAAGAGGAAAATGGCCGGAATATGACAACCTGGTTTTGAACGAAAAAAGTCATCCTTTTGGATGACTTTTTCAGTTTCCGGTGAGAAATGCGAACCACTTTTTTAAGTATTCGCCAAGCGCGGCATCGTCCAATGCCCGCTTTTCAAAGAAACACAATTCGTCGCCGTAATGAAGCCGGAATACGGGGCCGATATATTCGGTAATCTGCGGCAGGAAACTGCCGTTTTTCTGCTGCCTTGCAGTCTCGCGGGTGGCAGGCTTACGGTACTGCTTCTCCACGACGGCAGCCAGGCTTTTATGAATTGCCTTGTCCTCAACGGGAAGGTAATAATAATCCTTGTAATTCGGAAAATAAAAATACGGCGCCATCTTGTAGACGGGGACCTGTAAACGGAGCCGGTTGTCCGAAAGCAGAAGGTCTGCAAAATACCCGTCGCTGTCCGGTTTCGGGAACGGGCTCGAAAGGGAGGCTGCTGCAGCGTCCGTTCCACAGTCGGCATACATATCAACGTTAGCGGAAGTGTCCACCCGGCAGGCTTCGGGAATCTCCGGTAACGGAAGCACTTTTCGGAACGGTTTCGGCAAAGCGTACGGAAGGTCTGCGGTTATGGTAAAGATACCGTCTTCCTCCGACTGTGTTAAACGGCCGAAAGGCAGATCCGCAATCATGCAGTACGGCAGCAGCGACGCAAGCTGTGACAGTCCGAGGATGTCATCGCTGTTATGAAGCAGCAGGGAATCCAGCAGTTCCGCAGCGCGTTCATGGTCGAAACGGCAGCGCGCGACATATTCCGTATAGAAGGAAATCAGGGTTCCGCCGTCGTACGGGTCGGTGCGGTCATAACCGGCCAGTTTCTCAAGCGTCGGCTGGCGGCGGTTGTCTAAGCCAAAGAGTTTCTTGCACGGCGTGAGATAGCGGTACAGATCGATGCTGTCCTCTTTCCTTGGCATCGTAAGAGGCAGATTCCGGTACCGGATCCGCGCGTTCAGAAACGGAATGTCGAAGGTTGTTCCGTTATAATGCACCAATATGTTGTCGGCCTCGATGGATTCGCAAAAGGCGGTCAGAAGAGCGGGCTCCTCGTCGGCATTTTCCGCAAACCACTGCCGGAACCGGAGCCCTTCCGGGGTAACGGTAAGGCACCCGATCAGGTAGATGTAGCATCCCACCGGCTGCAGCCCGGTCGTTTCGATATCGAAGAAAAGCGGGCGGCGGGGCTCCCCGTTTAACAAAACGGAAAGCGCTTCGGGAATGCGCATGTCGGTTATGATCCGGTCAATCAGTTTCATAAATAACTCCAATCGGCAAAGGCCGTCAATCCTACGGGGCACATTATAGCATTTTTTTGTAAAAAAGTGAAGAATTTATAGTGTATTTCCGCGGAAAATGTGGTACAATAACGCTATATATGGTATTTTGCGCCGAAATTGAACTCAAAATCGGCGGTTCGGAGGAACCAAAAGGGGATTCCGGGCGAAAAGGAGAACGAATGATAGCGTTTTTGCACGGAGAATTGTACGGAACAACGGAGAATTCCGCGATCGTGGAATGTGCCGGAGTAGGATATGAAGCGGTCATGCCGCAGACGGATTTGGAGAAGCTGAATGCGCCCGGTGAGCAGGTCATGATCCATACCTACCTGAACGTCAACGAGAACACGGGTGTGAATCTGTTCGGGTTTCTTCAGAAAGAGGATCTGCGGCTTTTTAAGATGCTGATCACGGTCAGCGGCGTCGGTCCGAAGGTGGCCATCGCCATCCTTTCGATGATGTCCTCGGCTGAGCTTTGCAGAGCCATCTTTACGGACAATGCGAAGGCTATCGCGAAGACGCCCGGCGTCGGTCCGAAGCTTGCGAGCAAGGTTATCCTCGAATTAAAGGACAAGATCAAACCCGAGGAAATTGTGCTCGGAGCGGAGAGCGAGGAGCCTGAGAAGAAGATCGACAGCGCGGAAACCGAGGAGGCAATCGCAGGACTTACGGCACTCGGCTATGCGAGAAAGGATGCCGAGAAGGCGGTTAAGAAGGCCGCGAAGGAAGGCATGAGCGCAGAGGACATTCTGGACGCAGCATTCCGCTATCTGTAAGGCGGGATGATCATCATACACACGGAGCAACATTATGGCGAAGAGAATCATTACGACGGAGAAGATGAGCGAAGACGTACGGCTTGAGAGCTCGCTTCGGCCGCAGTATCTTCGGGACTATATCGGTCAGGAAAAACTGAAATCCACGCTGACGGTTTATATCGAGGCGGCGAAGAAGCGCGGCGAGACGCTTGACCATGTGCTTCTCTTCGGACCTCCCGGTCTCGGTAAGACGACGCTTGCGAACATCATCGCCAACGAGATGGGCGTGGACATCAAGACGACATCCGGTCCGGCCATCGAAAAGCCGGGCGACATTGTCGCAATCATCAAAGGCCTTCGTGAAGGCGACATTCTGTTTATCGATGAAATCCACCGGTTGAACCGGCAGGTCGAGGAAATCCTGTATTCCGCAATGGAGGATTTCTTCATTGACGTCGTGATCGGCACGGGCGGGACCAATGCCAAGTCGATGCACATCAAGTTGCCGAAGTTTACATTGATCGGCGCGACGACGCGTGCCGGAATGCTGACGGCACCGCTTCGGGACCGTTTCGGCATCGTAAGCAGAATGGATTATTATAACGAGCAGGAACTGAAGACGATCATCATGAATTCCGCCCGTAAGCTGAGCGTTCCGATTGACGCGGAGGGCGCAGCCGAACTGGCCGGTCGTTCCCGCGGAACGCCCCGTCTTGCCAACCGCTTCTTAAAGCGCGTGCGGGATTTTGCGCAGGTTACCGGAGACGGACACATCGACGGCGAGATCGCGAGATATACGCTTGATATGCTGGATGTGGACCGCATCGGTCTTGATCATATCGACCGCGCAATCTTAACGACGATGATCGAGAAATTTGCCGGAGGCCCGGTAGGAACCGCGGCCGTTGCAACCACCATCGGCGAGGACCAGGGCACGATCGAGGATGTATACGAGCCGTACCTGGTGCAGATCGGATTTATCCTTAGGACACAGCGCGGACGCGTTGTCTCGCGGGAAGCATACGAACATCTCGGAATGCCGTATCCGGAGGAGAAGCAGTAGTAGCAGCACATCAGAGAAGAGCCCCGTTCAAAGGAACGGTGAGAATAACTATCCCGGAGGTTACTATGAACAACCGTACAGAAACTGAGGTCATCATCAACGGTAAGCAGTACAGCATTATCGGGTACGAAAGCGAGGAGTACCTGCAGCGCGTAGCGTCGTACATTAACAGCAAATACGCCGAGATGCGTTCCCAGAAATGGTACAAGGATATGAATCCCGATATGCGTGCGGTGTTTATGCAGATCAACATTGCGGACGACTACTTCAAACTGAAGCAGCAGTTCTCCGATCTGACCGATGAAACGGAGGACCGCGACAACGAGATCTACAAACTGAAGCATGATCTGATTGCCGCGCAGGGAGATATTCAGGAGCTTCAGCGCAAGATTGAAAAGCTGCAGCAGGCCAATCTGGATGAGCAGAAGAAATCGGTACGTCTGGAGACCGAATTGAATGGATACAAGAAAAAATACCACTAAAGTCGAACTGCTCGCGCCGGCCGGGTCGGCGGAGACGCTGCAGGCCGTAATTGAGGCGGGAGCAGATGCCGTCTATATCGGCGGCGCCAGGTTCGGTGCAAGAGCGTATGCGGACAATCCCGGGGAGGACAGCCTTCTTCGGGCGATTGATTATGCGCATCTTCGGGGCGTAAAGGTGTATCTTACGGTAAATACGCTTCTTACAAACCGCGAGATGGCGGAACTTTATGACTATATAAACCCTTATTACATGGCGGGACTGGATGCCGTGATCGTACAGGATCTCGGTGTTCTGTCCTTTTTGCGTGCTCATTTTCCGGAGCTTCCGGTGCATGTGAGCACACAGATGACAATCACGGATGCGGCTGCTTCGAAACTGTTCGACGAGGGCGTGACTCGAATTGTTCCCGCAAGGGAACTGAGCCTTTCGGAGATCCGCTCCATGAGGGAACGGTGCGATAAGGAACTGGAAATCTTCGCGCACGGGGCATTGTGTTACTGCTACTCCGGGCAGTGCCTGATGTCGTCGCTGATCGGCGGACGGAGCGGAAACCGCGGACGTTGCGCGCAGCCCTGCCGCAAGGAATATGTTTACGAGGAAGGGACATTGCGCAGGCAGGGATATCTGCTAAGTCCGAAGGACCAGTGTCTGCTCCCGAAACTGCATGAACTGATTGAAACGGGAATTCACTCCTTGAAGCTTGAGGGACGCATGAAGAGCCTCGCCTACGCGGCCGGCGTGACGGCCGTCTACCGCAAATGGATCGACCGGTTTTACGAACTCGGCGGGGATGCATACCGGAAGTACTTAAAGGAGCATCCCGAGGAGATGCGTGCGGATATCGGAACGCTTGCGGAGTTGTTCAACCGCGGCGGATTCTGTGAAGGATATGTATTCGGCAGCAAAGGACCGGAGATGATCTGCGAGAAGCGTCCCAACCACACGGGCATCCTTGTGGGTACGGCAAATGTGATAAAAGAGCAGGGGACAGAGCAGAATGTCCGCAGCCGGGACGGCATGCGCAGCCGGAAGGCAGATGCGCGTTCCAACCGTACCGAGCGATGGGTGGCACTGCCGGTATTTACCGAATCCATCGGGCCGGGGGAGGTACTTGAGTTCCGGACCGAAGACGAACGCTATGTCTGTGCCGAATGGACGACGCCCCAGGATATGAACGGCTACCGGATTCCGCCGGTACCGGTTGTGTGGAAGCGCGAATACGGGCGCATACCTGACAAGCTTAAACTGAACATATGGCGCATGCGGAAGGATCCGCTTCTGCGGGAATTGAACGAGCGGTACGGGAAGCAGCGGAAGGCAATCCCGGTGACGGGTTACTTTGCCGCACAGCCCGGACAGGAAACCGAATTGAGCGTATGGTGCCAAGACGGCAGTGCCGCCGTGACCTGTAAGGGACCGGTTCCTGAGGCTGCGGCCAATGTGCCCGCCGATGCCGAAACGGTCAGGGAGAAGCTTTCGCAGACCGGACAATCGGAATTTGTCTTTTCGGAACTGAATGTGCAGATAGGGGAAGGACTGTTCCTTCCGGTATCGGTACTTAAGCAGCTCCGAAGAGACGCCCTTTCGGAACTTGAGAAGGAAATGCTTCGCGCATTCCGTAGAGAAGCCGGTGTGAGACCGGGCGAAACGAAACCCACCGGACAGACCGTGGACAAGGAAGAA
>CAMIWE010000051.1 GCA_946402335.1 uncultured Lachnoclostridium sp. | reverse complement strand
TAAGCACGCCGCCAGCGTTCATCCTGAGCCAGGATCAAACTCTCGTTAAAAGTTTGTATATCAAAGAACAAGGAGGATTGTCGGTTCGGTTCCGCAAGCTCGCTTGCAGGAAACGAAACACAATCCGATGTTGTGCGCCCCGCGCACAACGAGAGAATGCATCGCATTCTCGAGTGTTCTTTAACCCTCTCAGTACAAACATCTGACTTATTAATAAGCCTGTGTTTCCTGAAATTTACATCTGATAAAGTTCGCTTCTTCATTAAAAATGATAGAAACATTTCAAACGAATCTTCAAGGTTGTTTCACTATTCAGTTTTCAAGGTTCTTTGCGCTGAAAACGCACCCCTTTGGGGCGTCAGCAAAAGTGATTATAACACCGCACATAGGCAATGTCAACAACTATTTTCATCTTTTTTTAAGCCTTTTTTCAGCTCATTTTCCACACCACAATATCTTGTTTCAAATCCCCCTGACAGACCACAAGAGTACAGAAAAAAGCCTGAAAAACGAGGCATTTTCCGGCATTTCCCTGCACCAGGTATTCTTTCCGGGAACTTCCCTGCAAAAAAAGGGGGCAGCCCAAACCGGGCGCCCCCCGATAGTCCTCTTTCCCTTATACTTACTTTGCCGCCAGTTCCTCCAACTGCTTTCTTAAGGCTGCAAACCAATCCTCTCCGCGAACCGGATCATACCGATCGCTGTTCAGATACGGCAGAAAATACCACGCAACATTATGTGGCTTGTCGTTCGCCGACGGTCTTTTACATATCCTTTCAACATAAGAGAACATGTCCGTAAGACTGTCGCGGGTTTCGTCCTTCTTTCCCTGCGCCACATAGTAGGTGGAGAGATACCGGTACAGCACCGCAACGGCTGCGTCGGTCTCTTCGCCGTTCTCCCCGCCGGTCCACTCTGACATCCATCCGGTAAAATCGATCAGCCGCTTGAGCGAATCTATTTTATAATTCCAGTCCTTCTCCTCATTCGGAAGGGAATAAGCCACATAATCGCGAAGGATGTTGACCGTTTTCCGGGCAAGTGCGCGGACACAGTCCCGGACCTCTTCCTGTTTCTGGACCGCCCCGTTAAAGCAGTCGGTAATAAACACCTCCCGGCAGGAATCGATGCCCGGAAGCAGTTTGACAACCTCATCGTAACCCGTTTCGTCTTTCCACGCTTCCTTATAAAGAATTGCCAGTTCCTTAACACAGGCAAAACGGAAGTCATTGTCATCCGCCTGCCGGATCAGATCCCGCAGCATCTTCTCCGCTTCCCGAAGAAGCGTACGGTCCGGCTCCTCTTCCCACATTACGGAGCATAAAGCCCTTGCAAGAGAAAGACTTATCTTTCGGTCCCCCGGGAATTCCGCATGCGCCTCTCTTAAAAGGTCAATCGCGGTTGGATTATACCCGCAGTCCTCAATATGATTGATCGTGGCATAAATTTCCTCCCGTCGCGCTTCCCTCTCCGAGAGCTTTACGCCAAGCAGTTCGTCCACGCTGATCCCGAAGAACCCCGCAAGATCCGGAAGGTATTCTATCGCCGGGTACCCCGCACCGGACTCCCACCGGCTGATTGCCTGAGGCGTAACCCCCAAGCCCTCTGCCAGTCTTTCCTGGGTGACCCCTTTCTGATTTCTCATTTTCTTTATGTTTTCACCTATTGAAATATTCATTCCGATCACTCTCCCATCAAGCTGTATCACTTTGTCTTCTGTTTCATTTGTAAGCTTACAACCTTACTATAGCGGGATGCTCCGGCAAATACAATTATCAATTTATTGTTGTCTTATAAACGATTCATTGTCTTTTAGGGAAAAATGCGGCACCGGAACCTTTCGGAATCCGGCGCCTGCTGTATCTCACCGCTGATTAGTTCATCTTCCTTACCATCTTGCGAGATGCACGGCAAATCCGCCGAAATCCTGCTTCAGATAGATGAGCTTAATCTTTCCTTTGTCGTCAAGCATAACCGAATCGTAGTCAAGTTCGATTCCCTTCCGCTCGAGATATGCGATCGCACGGTCCATATAGTTGGTTGCAACGGCAATATGCCCGAGGCGTCCCTCGCCGTCGTACTTCATAACCTCCACGCCGGTACCGCAGAAATAGGAAATCGGGATCTCATGAATGTCAAACCCGAAAATCGTCGCAAACAGCTCGGCCGTTTTCTTCGCTTCCGCCTCGTCTGCGGAATTGATTCCGATATGCTTTACGCCAAATCCGAGCATTCCCCGTACCGCTTCCTTCGTCAGCGCCGTGATTCCAGCGAAATCGCCTGCATTGATCATGTCGCCCTTAACCATCCAGCTTCCGCCGCAGGCAAGGATCTTATTGAAGTCCAGATAACTCTTCAGATTGGCCGCATTGATTCCGCCCGTCGGCATGAACCAAAGCTGTCCGTAAGGAGCCGACATTGCCTTGATCATGGCAAGCCCGCCGCTTGCTTCCGCAGGGAAGAACTTTACGACCTCAAGCCCGAGTTCCAGGGCCTGTTCAATCTGAGACGGATTGTTTACGCCCGGGATAACCGGAATTCCGAACTCTTTACAATAGGAAACAACTTTCGGATTCAACCCGGGGCTAACGATGAATTTGGCTCCGGCCTTCACCGCCGCATCCACCTGCGCAGTCGTAAGAACCGTTCCTGCTCCGACAAGCATATCCGGATACGCCTTGCACATTTCGGCAATTGCCTCTCCTGCCGCCTCCGTCCGGAAAGTAACCTCCGCAACCGGAAGACCGCCGTCAATCAAAGCCTTGGCAAGCGGAACCGCGTCGGACGCGCGGTCAATCTTTACGACCGGGATGATTCCCAGATCCTGTACCTGTTTCATAAATGCATTCATGTAATGTTACCTCCCTGTTTCAAACAGAATGCATGCGCAGGCTATTGCACTGCGCATGAAAAGCCTTTTTCGGAATGTCCTCCGATTATTTCTTCGCGATGGAAGACAAATACACAAATCCTCCGTTCAGCGGGTTGTTGTCATACCAGAACCGCAAAATGGAATTCGCGCTGATCTGTTCGATCATGTCCTGCCCAAAGGGCGTACTGGATACGGCTGTGACAAATACGAAGAATATGAATACCACGCAGATACCCATCAGCACGCCGATTGTCATGCCTGCCATCCGGTTGATGAAATTCAGTCCCGGAACCTTGGCGATCAGGTTGATCGTCTGGAAAAGCAGGAATACGAGCAGCCATATCAGGATAAATACGATGAGATATACTAACGCCTGTAAGACAACCGTTGCAATGGAAGTCGCAAGATAATCCTTCGCATCTTCCGCACCCATCGTCTTATAAACCTCGCTTGTATTAAAGGTTTTCAGTTCATCCCGGATGCCGTCCGGCAGGTCCACCTTGTCAAGAAGCTCGTCAAATTTGATTTTATCATAATCAATATCATTGAGATGCAGCGTCTTGATGACCTTTTCCTTCGCCCTGTCCATACGGGGCGTATCATTCTTTACAACCGACTTTGCAATGGCCGGTGCCAGAAGCGCCGTCAGTAAAAGGGCAATGGCAAAGGAGGCAAGATGATACAGCATCTTTACGACTCCGAGCTTCAGCCCGACCAGTCCCAGGATTGCCGGGATGGCAATGCATACAATTAAAACCCAGTTCATAATCTGATTCCTCCGTTATCGTTTTTCTCCTACCAGACGTATGCGTTCAAAATACGTCTCTCCCACAAATACAAATTCATTTACGCCGTCCACTGCGGCAACATAACTGAGATTTTTCCGCATTTCCACGCGGATTTTATCCCGCCCGCCGATCCGGTAGATGTAAATTTCCTTCTCGTTGAACAGGATTACGTCCGAGCCCTCGAGCTGAAAATGTTCATAGGCTTCGGTCATATTTTTCTCATCAACGGTCTTACCTTCCAGATCGTATACGCGGAGTACATAGTTTCCGTCTTTCGTTTTGTGCTCCGTAACAACGCCGACATGCGCCGGGGAGCAGGCAACGGAATGAATCGGATCCGAAATCTTCACTTCCTTTTTCAGATCCGCGATTTCTTCCATATCATAGATACGGAACCCGGTATCGGCAAATGCCACGATGGTATCGTTGTTGACAAACTCCACGTCCGCGATCATTTCGTCCCGGTACAGTTCGACCGCAACCAGACCGTCTACATAGTTTCCGCCGACACTTCCGAAATTATAGAAGGACAGCTGCGTCTGCACATGTTCCTCTTTAAAGGATACATATGCGGTAACAAGCTTCGTGCCGTCATTGGAGAGGGAAATATCAACCGGCATGCCACTCGTCGCAACAAGCGTATTCATGGAGGCGATACTCGTTCCGTCGCTCGCATAAAGCTCGATAAAATCCTCGTTTCCGTTATTCATCAAAACGGCTGTCACGCCCTGCGATGCCACCTTTACCATAACGATCGGATAGGCCGTGGTAATGGGTGTCACATTTCCCTTATTGTCAACGATGACCAGGGATTTGCCTCCGAACTCCCCGATGGCGGCCGCGTTTCCGCAGGTCGCGCCGTATGGTTTGTTCATACTATAGGAAACCGTTACTTTGCTCTTTCCTTTCCGGTCGATGATCTCCGCTCCGTCTCGGGTATAGCGGAACACCCCCTGCCCGGAAGGCAGATAGTGAACTTCCGAAGTTTCGCCGAATTCGATTGTCTTGCCGATCACGTCGAAGTTCACATAGGTTCGTTTGTTTTTCCTGTTTTTCCCGATCACCACGGTAAGTCCGACGGCAAGCAAAGCAAGCACCACGGCTCCCGCAATGATCTGCACCTTATATTTCTTCATATAACTCATCCCGTATCACGCGCCGGTTAAAGCTCTCTGCGTCCTTCCAGAGCCCGCAGCAGCGTTACTTCATCAATATATTCCAGGTCTCCTCCTACCGGAACCCCGTTCGCGATACGCGTCACGCGGATTCCCGTCGGCTTGATCAAACGGCTGATATACATGGCCGTTGCCTCGCCTTCCACACCCGAATTGGTCGCAATGATCACTTCGTCGACATCGCCCTCAAGCCGCACCATAAGTTCTTTCAGCTTAATGTCCGCCGGTCCGATGCCGAGCATCGGGGAAATCGCCCCGTGCAGCACATGATATACGCCGTCATACTGTCCGGTCTTTTCATAGGCGGCCAGATCCCTCGGGTTCTCCACTACCATGATGACCTTATGGTTCCGCTTCTGGCTGCTGCAAATCGGACATTCCTCCTGATCCGTAAGCGTAAAACACGTCTTGCAGTACTTTACGTTGTTACGGGCGGAAAGAATTGTCTCGGTCAGCTTCTCCACCTGGTCTTTCGGCTGATTGATCAGGAAAAATGCGAGCCGCTGTGCCGATTTGGTTCCGATTCCCGGAAGGTGTCCGAGCTCTGCGATCAATTTGCTGATATGGTCACTGTAATACTCCATGCTTTAAAGATACCCCTTGGAATATACCTGTTTTAGAACAAACCGCCGAAACCGCCGAGTCCGCCGGCGATATCATTCATCATTTCGGCGCTTTCCGCCTCCATGTTGCGGAATGCCTCGTTGGCAGCCGTCATGATAAGATCCTGCAGCATCTCAACGTCATCGGGATCCACAACCTCCGGGGAAATCTCGATTCCGATGATTTCCTTATGACCGGAAACGCGAACCTTAACGGCGCCGCCGCCCGAAGTAGCTTCCCAGACCTTCTCCTCGAGCTCCTTCTGCTTTTCTTCCATCTGGCGCTGCATCTTCTGCGCCTGCTTCATCAGATTATTCATGTTGCCCGGCATCATACCGCCGTTGAAACCGCCTCTCTTAGCCATTTCTCATTCCTCCGTTATTTTGATTTTCATATTTTTGATTCGCTCGTTCAGGGTAACGATGTCGGCAACCTCCGACTTCTTCTGTCCCTGCCCTAACAGTCTCATTTCCACATCTGCCTGTACGCCCACAAGGCTCGAAATCAGTTTTACAAGACGGGCTTTCTTTTCTTCCGTATTGATCAGCATATAGTCCGTCGAGTTGTCAAATACGAGCATAAGCTTTCCGCTTTCGGAAACGCTCGGGATACAACTTTCCAGACAGAACCGGCCGGGCTGCGGGTACTGGCCGACGATTCCCTTCCAGTCTTCCGCGATCCGTTTGATATCCTCGGGAAGCGCGGGCGGAATCTCCTTTTCTGGCTCCTCCTCTTCCGTTTCCGCGCTGCCGGCCGAAACAGGAAGGGCAACCCCGTTTTGTTTGAGCGATTCGATCTCGGCTTCGAGCCTGCGGATCCGCTCCAGCACCGCTCCGTTGTCCTCGTCCATCTGCGGACGGCACAGCCGGATAAATTCCATTTCCGTAATAACTCGCTTCTGCGTTGCATAACGGAGCCGGTTCGTCAGCTCGCAGCAGACGGCGATATACTTCATCAGCTGATCGGCATTGAACACCTTTGCCTCATGCTGAAGCACTTCCATCTGTTCGCTCGAAACTTCCAGCACGCCGCTCACGTCTTCGCCGCTTCCGGCAAGCAGAAGGTTTCGCATATACCAGGTAAAATCCACTACAAACCGTGACAGTTCGCGTCCCGAAAGCACAAGCTCATCCAAAAGGTTCATGCAGTCGGTTACTTTTCCGTCACGCACATACCGGAGCATTCTTCCGAACACCTCGATATCAACCGTTCCGAGAATGTCCAGAATCCGGTCGTAGGTCAGCTCCTGCTGATAGTAAAAGGATACGCACCGTTCCAAAAGACTGAGCGCGTCACGCATGGATCCGTCCGCCACCTTTGCCACATAAAACATGGCCCGGTCTTCGGCCTCGATTCCTTCGCGCCGGCACAGATCCATCAGCCGGTCGGCAATCGTTTCAATCCGGATCCGCTTGAAATCGTACCTCTGGCAGCGGGACAGGATCGTGATCGGAATCTTGTGTGCCTCGGTCGTCGCAAGGATAAATACGACATACGACGGCGGTTCCTCAAGGGTCTTTAACAGCGCGTTGAACGCTCCCGGAGACAGCATGTGAACTTCGTCGATGATATAGACGCGGTATTTGCCTTCGGTCGGTGAATACCGGACCTCCTCCACGATCTCGCGGATGTTCTCGACGCCGTTGTTGCTGGCCGCGTCAATTTCGACCACGTTCATGGAAGCTGCGGCAGCAATCGCCTTACAAGTCGGGCACTCGTTGCAGGGATTGCCGTTCTGCGGATTCTCGCAGTTGATGGCACGGGCAAGAATTTTCGCAACCGAAGTCTTACCGGTTCCGCGGGTTCCGCAGAACAGATAGGCATGACCGATCCGGTCGGACAGAATCTGGTTCCGCAATGTGCGGACGATATCGTCCTGCCCTTTTACTTCGTCAAATGTGTCCGGACGGAATTTCCGGTACAGCGCCGTATATGCCATCGTTCTCTTCCTCTCTGCCACCGGCCCGCCCGGGTTATCCTACCGCCCGGGGAAGGCCTTTACAAAACATGCTTTGTTCTTATCGGGAAGCGTACATCTTCTCGTAATAGTTCTGGTAGTCGCCGCTGATGATCTCTTCCCACCATTCACGGTTGTCGAGGTACCAGCGGATCGTCTTCTTGATACCGTCCGCAAACTTCGTTTCCGGAAGCCAGCCGAGCTCGTTGTGGATCTTCGTCGGGTCGATCGCGTAACGCATATCATGGCCCTTACGGTCCGTAACGTAAGTGATCAGGGATTCGGGAGCGCCGAGTTCTTTAACGATCAGCTTTACGATATCGATGTTCTTCATCTCGTTGTGGCCGCCGACATTGTAAACCTCGCCCACACGGCCGTTGCGGATGATCAGATCGATTGCGCGGCAGTGGTCCTCTACATACAGCCAGTCACGCACATTGAGTCCCTCACCGTAAACAGGAAGGGGCTTGTTATGCAGACAGTTTACGATCATCAAAGGAATCAGCTTTTCCGGAAAATGATACGGTCCGTAGTTGTTGGAACAGCGGGAGATCGTTACCGGAAGGCCGAAGGTACGATGATAAGCCATTACCAGAAGATCCGCGCCTGCTTTTGAGGAGGAATAAGGGCTCGACGTATGAATCGGGGTTTCCTCCGTAAAGAACAGGTCGGGACGGTCTAACGGAAGGTCTCCGTAAACTTCGTCAGTCGATACCTGATGGTAACGCTTGATGCCGTATTTGCGGCAGGCATCCATCAGTACCGCGGTACCCATAATATTGGTCTGCAGGAAGATACCCGGATCCTCGATGGAACGGTCTACATGGCTTTCTGCGGCGAAGTTGACCACGATGTCGGGATGCTCCTCCTCAAACAGCTTGTATACCGCTTCACGGTCGCAGATGTCCGCCTTTACAAAGCGGAACTTCGGATTGTCAAGAACCGGCTTTAAGGTACTCAGGTTGCCTGCGTAGGTAAGCTTGTCCAGACAGATAATGCGGTCCTCGGGATGCTGCTTGAGCATATGGAATACAAAGTTCGAGCCGATGAATCCGGCACCGCCGGTTACGATAATGTTCATGTATCAAATCCTCCTAAATCTCTCCGTAAACGAAATTGCAGTCGCTGTCATCATAAAGCGGGGATTCCGTATCCTTCTTCGAAAGAAGCTCGTCGATTACTTCACCCCACTCAACGCCGATCGTCGGGTCGTTGTACCGGATTCCGCGGTCGCATTCCTTGCTGTAAAGGTTGTCCACCTTGTAGCAGAACTCCACATCGTCCGTCAGCGTGCGGAAACCGTGTCCGAATCCGCGGGGAATATAAAGCATCCGCTTGTTGTCCGCGCTCAGCTCGACAGCCACCCACTGTTTGTAAGTCGGGCTGCCCTTCCGAAGATCTACCGCCACGTCCAAAACCGCGCCCTTCGTCACACGCACCAGTTTCGCCTGTGCATACGGAGCGTTCTGGAAATGAATGCCTCTGAGGGTTCCTTTCTGTGCGGAAAAGGACTGGTTGTCCTGCACAAATACCGTATCGATTCCGATGTCGGAGAATGCCTTTGTGGAATAGGTCTCCATAAAATAACCCCTGTGATCGCCGAATACAACCGGCTCAATGATATAAACTCCGGGGATTTTCGTGTCAATTCGTTTCATTAATATCTTACCTTCCCTTCCGCTACCGCGCGAAGATGCATGCCGTACGGGCTCTTGCCGTACCGCTCTGCGGATTCCATCAGTTTCTCCGTGGAAATCCAGTTGTTCCGGTATGCAATCTCTTCGGGAGCGCTGATCTTGATTCCCTGACGCTGCTCGATCATGCGAACGAAATCCGCCGCATCCACAAGGCTGTCCATCGTTCCGGTATCAAGCCATGCAAAGCCGCGGCCGAGCAGCTGTACATCCAGGTCGCCCTTCCTTAAGTACATATCGTTTAATGTCGTGATCTCCAGCTCGCCGCGGGCACTCGGCTTCACCTCATGCGCCATGGCGCTGACCCCCTTCGGATAGAAGTACAGGCCGGTGATCGCGTAATTGCTCTTCGGATTCTTCGGCTTTTCCTCAACGGATATTACCTTTCCGGTCTCGTCAAATTCAACGATGCCGAAACGTTCCGGATCGTTTACATAATAACCGAATACCGTCGCGCGTCCGTTTCCTTCGGCGTTCTCCACGGCTGCACGCAGAATCTTGCTGAATCCGTTTCCGTAGAAAATGTTATCGCCGAGCACCATTGCACAGGCGTCATCGCCGATAAACTCTTCGCCAAGCAGAAATGCCTGTGCGAGTCCGTCCGGCGAGGGCTGCACTTTATATTGCAGGGACACTCCGAACTGGCTGCCGTCCTTCAGCAGATTCTCGAAACGCGGCGTGTCTTCCGGGGTGGAAATGATCAGAATGTCTTTGATCCCGGCCAGCATCAGCGTAGACAGCGGATAATAGATCATCGGCTTGTCATAAACGGGAAGCAGCTGCTTCGACGTAACCATGGTGAGCGGATAAAGCCTTGTTCCCGCTCCTCCTGCCAGAATAATGCCTTTCATTATCAGGTTCTCCTTTTGTTTCTTTTTCTATATTCAACCGGCGCGGCAGTTTCCTCCCTGACGGAGGCTCTGTCTGCCTACTCCTTGCCGATGTGGAATAACTTTTTAATGCGGTTTTTCAAACTTCCCGTCTGACAGGAGATCACAAACCGCTTTCCGAGATTGACCGCCTTGCAGTAAAGCAGGTGAATCGGAACCGGGAAGCCCGCCGTCTTGCGGATCGGGAGCGATCGCATCATCTCCTCCGCGCCTTTCGCTGTCTCCCGCAGGGAAAGGGTGGTCAGCGCTATATTGCATGCATTCTCCCGGACCATCTCACGGCCTTCCGGATTGTCGATCAGAAGCGAGATCGCCTCAAACCAGGACTGTTCCGAATTATCACATAAAATAACGCAGTTCTGAAAGTCCGTCAAGCGCGAATAGGGCAAAACATCCGAAAAGATTCCCGCAATGCCTGCGGCCGCATATTCCACGAACTTATTGTAATGCTTGCATGCGTGAAATGCGGTATCCGGCATGGGAGCCAGTCCGATGTCCCATTCTAAAAGGTTCAGCACGCCGCGGTATTCCTCGTAGGAATCCGTATAATCGTAGCAGGTTGCCCCCAGTTCGTCCGCAAACGAAGGGATTGCGCCGAAAAATTCGAACGCCACCCGGTCGTTGTACTCCTGCTTGATCCTGCGCAGCGCGCCGCCGAGAATGGTCTCGAGGTCTCCGACGCGGTCGATCGATCCGGCAAATCCGATCTTCACCGGTGCTTCGGGATCACGGCTTGAATAGGTAACGGGATTGATTGCCGGCTCCTCAAGGAGAAAGCCCTTACGTCCGTCCACGGCGTATTTTTCAAGAAGAAGCGGGGAAGGCGACAGGATTCCGTCGCTCATTCCGATCATGCCGCGGATATAGGCCTGCGTGTCTTTTCTTGCATAATAGGCGGCACTGCTGACTTCCGGAGGGATGTTCAGCAGATCGTCGTCAAGGATGTATAAAAGCATCTTTCCGGCTTTAAAGAGCGCATCCGCAAGCCGGCATTCATACCAGCTGTCCGTCCGCCCGAGGACTACGACATCGGCCCAGGAAAGATCCTTCTTTTTAAGCTTCATCTCCTGCACGGCGCGGTACTCGATCAGCCCCTCGTCCGCCAATACCGCCAGCTGGCTGTGTCCGCACAGTCTGATGGACGGGATCATCGTGCGGTAGATCAGAAGCACGTTTCTGCGTAATTTGTTCGTTCCCGCATTCGTTTCCTGCATTGTCCGGCCTCCCGTTTCGTTTATTTCCGGTCTCAATCCATGTTCATCCAAGCAACATCATTCCAAGCTTACGTTCCAAACCGTGTATCAGCTTCCCGTATTTCAAGTAAAAGAACAGGCCGCTCCGGCTTTTCGTAAAGCCCTGCAAAAATGCACGGTCTCCTGCATTCAGCCGGTCCTTGTATGTCCTTCGGAACAGTTCCGCCTGGGATTTTTTACGCGTGATCGTCGCACGGACTTCCTTCAGGGATGCCAGTTTCGAGCGGAAATACGAAGCGCTTCCGACATGCTTCGCGCCAACGGCGTTGTTCTCATGCTGCCGGTAGTATCCGAGCGGCTCATCAATATAAACGATTGTCCCGAAGCGTGCGGCGACTGCTGCCATCCACCAGTCGTGCATCAGCATGCGCGTACTTTTTTCATATGCGCACGCCATCTTAACAAGCGGCCGGTTCACCGCCATGGCGCCTCCCGTTACAACGTTCTGCATCAGGATGCTTCGGAAATCAAAACTTTTCGTATACTGTTTCTGGTAATGTGCAAGCGAATCGTCCAGGGGCTTCAGTTTCTCATCGGCCGGTATCTGGTCGCAAAAGATTAATAGCGGCCGGTCCGCTCCGTATTGCGCCTCCGCCTTGCGGATCGCTGTTCGGAACTGCTCCGTCTTATTCGGAAGCCACACATCGTCCTGGTCGCATAAAAGCATCCACTGTGCCCCGGATGCCTCCTTCATCAGGTGAAGAAAATGGTCCTTCGCGTTCCCGAAGCGCTTCCCGGAACAATACCTCGAGATCTTCTGCGGATACTTCTTTACATACGCATCGATCAGATCCGCCGTGTTGTCATCCGAGCCGTCGTCCGAAATCGTCAGATGCCAGCCGCCGTCCGTCTGCGCAAGAATGGAATCCACCTGTTCGCCCAGGAATGCGGCGCCGTTATACGTGGCCATCAGAATCTCAATCACGGACTGTTCCTGCATCCATCGCTCCTTTTCCCCGGAATTCCTGCCGCCGGGGCATATTTCACCTGATTACACAGTACTCCAAATTTTATTATACCATATTACGCAACAGACTGTCCATAAAAAAGTCCGCTTAAGCCCCTGTTCAATCCGATTTTACGCAGATTCCCATTTCCCGGTTTTGATAGCCTCCCGCTTTCGTATTCTTCCCTGTCGTAATCAGTCTTTTTTGTACGGAAAATGCAAGGATTTCTTGCGGATTTGCACTTTCTAAAAAGTTCATTCTTTTTATTCTCTGAACTTTTCGGAATTCTTGCCGAGGCTTTTTATTTGCGCTATACTGATTTTATAAACAACAATACCGTTCCGACGGTTCCTTTGCCGTGAGCGGTTTTTATAAAGGAGGTAAGTACCTATGAAGAGCAAGAAACCCCTGGTTACCCGTCTGATCTGTCTCGGCGTCATTCTGGCGATCGCGCTTGTTGTTGGCTGGATCAGCGACGTCATTGACTTCGATAATCTCGAAGAAGTCTTCGGCAGTTTCAAACCCGTTAAGCTTTTGTATCTTGTATGCATGATCTGCGTTGTATTGCTGATCGAATCCGTGCTCGTACTGATTCTCGGTCTCTTTAATCCGGAAAATCACCGGTCCCGTTCGGTACTCTCCATCGTTCAGAGCATGTTAAAGTATGTGACCGCGATCGTGATCCTCTGCTGGGGTCTCTCGATTCTCGGAACCAACGTCTCCACCATCGTAGCCAGCGTCGGAATCCTGGCCCTGGTCATCGGCTTCAGCGCGGAAAGCCTGATCGCCGACGTCGTAACCGGAACGTTCATGCTCTTTGAAAACCAGTATAACGTAGGCGATATCGTGGAAGTTGACGGGTTCCGCGGTACCGTAACCAATATCGGAATCCGCACGACGAGCATCACCGATCCGGGCGGAAACGTTAAGATCGTCAACAACTCGTCCATGCAGAACATTCTGAACCGTTCCGACAGGACTTCCCGAAGCATCAGCAACATCGGCATCCCGTATGCAACCGATCTTGAAAAACTTGAGGCTGCCATTCCGGGGCTGATGAAGGAAATCTACGAAAAGCATACCGACGTCATGAAGGCCGAGCCGAAATATCTCGGCGTACAGGAACTGGCTGACAGCGCGGTCATCCTTCGTTTCGTTGTGGATGTCGAAGAGAAGGACATTTACTCCGGCGCACGTATTCTGAATCACGACCTTCTGCTCGGATTCCGCAAACACGGCGTCGAGGTTCCTTTCCCGCAGATGGATGTGCATTTCGACAAACAGGCATAATCCCGATCATCCTTCGATACCCGAAAGAAGGAGGTTTCTATGGAATTTTACCGAATACCGGATGAATACAATCTGCCGCCGGAAGACGGCCTCCTGACATCCGAGTATCCTGCTGCGGCACCGGAAGAAGCTCCGGCCCCCCGCGAGATACCGGAACTGCCCGAGGAGTTTGCCTTCTTGCCCGAACAGGAAGCGCCTTCCCGCGTGCCGAAGAAGGATTCCGGCGCAAAAAAAAGAAAGAAGCAGCGGGAGCTGATTCGAAGCATTATGGCCCCGGTTGCCGCAACCGTTGCAACCCTCAGCATCGTGCTTGCCTCCTATAACAGCGATCCGCTTGCAGACAATATAGTGACGGAAACCTATGAGTCTTCCGCAAATATCATTTCAAACGATACGCCGACACCGACCCCGACGCCTACCGAGGCGCCGGCTCCCGAGTATCTGAATTATCCGGAAGGCTCCGTTCCGGCTGCAACCGAAAAGATCCTGACCGTGATTCATGCGTCCAATGAGCCGGATTACATCTTTGCTTCCTCGCCGTGCGAGACCGAAGAAGAGGCTATGGCGGAAGTAAAAGCATGGCTCAAAACCTGGGGCGGCAATCCGAAGTTCCTGCCGGAAACCTCCAGGACCAAAACCTGGCTCGGTTACCAGCTGAGCGACGATGCCATCATTTCCGGAAGCGGCGACAGCCCCGAAAAAATCGTGGTTCTCGGCGGAGCCATCTATGCCGTATATCAGGTAGACATTTACTGCGACGCTTATCTGCGAAGCCACGCCGAAGGCTATTATGAATTCGGCGATGCCGTGCTTCCGGGTCTTCCGAACCTCGATCCGGACTTTGCCGGCGCGATGGCCTGGAACGACGACCATTATCCGGAACAATATGTCCGCATGGCCCTTGAGGGCGACCGAACCTACCGCTACCTCGAAATGGGGTCGGCCTGGTCGAATTATTACGGCGCGGAATTAAGCGATGTTCCCGGCGCGACCTATGACCCGGATACCAATGTCTTAACGCTCGAAAACTGTACGGCGGCGGCTTTGGATATTAACCTGATGGGCAACGGTTTCACGATTAACCTGATCGGCGACAACCACATCGGTCAAATCAGTGCCTGGGGCGCCATGTACGGCGGCAGCATCACATTTGCCGGAACCGGGTCCCTGATCGTCAACGAGAGCCAGACCAGTGAGTTCGGGCTTGTCCTGAACGCGGAGCACAGCCCGAGCGCCCTCATCGTTAAGGGCGGCGTCGAGATTGAAATCTACGGATCGTCAAAAGCCATCCATATTGAGGGTTCCACCCTGGACAATCCGATTCGCTTCCTCGCGGAGCACACCCTTCTTGCCGGCGGTGTCCGAAAGACGGAAGAAACAATCGCAAGTGACGGAACCTCCTATTATGACGCGACTGTCGTGATTCCGGACGGAACGCCCGCAACCTTCGTCGGATTCGAATCCCTCGATTAAACTTCACCAAAGATTAAGCCGGTCTCTAAGGAGGCCGGCTTTTTTCTTATTTCTTCGGGGTTTCTTCCCGCTTAATCTTCTTATAAATTTCCTCGGTTGCGAGCGACATTTTCGTCACGGCGAAATCCTTCCCGTGAGGATACACGTACCAGGTGTCCTCAAGGGTATTCAGATCAACACAGTCTCCGAATTTACCGAGGTATTCGTATTCGATATGCACGGAATACTGCGTCTTTGCGGGGATCTCCATGGAAAATGCCATTCCCTGATCATCGGTACCCCACACCCGGAACCCGTTTTTATCATGGACCATCTTCCCGTTTCCGAGGCGCACATAGCCCTTCGCGTTCGGAAGAGAATCCACGTGGACGTCCAGCTCGCCGGTGGAATAGGTGCCTGCTTCCACTTCGGCCTTCACATTTTCCCGCTCCCATTCATACCAGTCGGGGATATGGGCGAATTCGGTCTCTCCGGATTCCGCGCGCAGTTCGTTCAGCTCGGAAAGAACCCAGGTCTTCCCGCAGGAAGTGCAGCGAAGCTTTGTCCCCTCCGTTTCCATCCGGTATTCGCTCCGGCAGGCGGGGCATTGGTAGAGCACCTTTTCAAGTCCTTCGGCGCGCTTTTTGTACGTCGTCCGAAGGCCGCGCTCCTTCTGCCACCGGTAATCGTCATATTGAAAGGTTTCAACAAGCTTGCGGTTGATTTCGTCGACGCTCGCCTTCTCCAGTTCTTCAGGCGTAAACAGAAGCGTCATTTCGGCTTCGGTGGGCTTGATGCCCCGGTCGTGCAGATTCCAAAACGGCGAGGTGACATGATTGCCGTGGCAGATAAACGTAACGACCGGAACCTTCATCACCTTGCAAAGCTTCCCGAGGGATTCCGGCAGGATTGCCGTCGTTCCGCAAAGCGAATATCTGGCTTCGGGATAGACAACCGCCACGTCACCGTTTTTTAAAACGCGGCGCAGCTGCTTCACTAAAACGATGTCGTTCGTGAATTTGCGCTTACAGATTCCGCCGACATTCCGAAGGAGCTTCTCCCGTCCGATGAAACCGTCAATCGCGATGACATAGTTGGCCCGGGTCGGGAAGATGGCTTTGGTCAACACCTTGAAATCCATAAAGGAATTGTGATTGCAAAGCATCAGGTACGGAGGCTTCAACCCTTCCGTACGGGTTTTCGTGATCTTCGTCCTATGCTTCCAAACCGCGGGCGCGCTCAGAAGATACGTCAAGGGCCGCAGGTACCATTTTGTGCGTACCGGCGGCTTTGCCATGTCAAATCGCTCAAAGTTTTTGTTATCCATAAACCCCTCACAAAAAAAGAGGGGACCGACAGGGGTCCCCTCAGAATAAACGGAACTTTACCGTGGCCTACGGGTAGTG
>CAMIWE010000050.1 GCA_946402335.1 uncultured Lachnoclostridium sp. | reverse complement strand
ACATCATGAAGGGCTACTACAAGATGCCCGAGGCGACGGCCGCTGCCATCGATGAAGACGGCTGGCTTCACTCGGGAGACCTTGCTTTGCGCCGTCCCGAGGACCACTACTACAAGATTACCGGCCGCATCAAGGATATGATCATCCGCGGCGGCGAGAATATCTACCCGAAGGAAATCGAGGACTTCCTCTACACCTATCCGAAGATTCGCGACGTACAGGTTATCGGCGTGCCGGATGCGGATTACGGTGAGGAGATTATGGCCTGCATCATCCTGAATGAGGGCGAGACCGCTACCGAGGATGAGATCAAGGATTATGTGCGCACCCATATGGCAAAGCACAAGGTACCGCGCTACGTGGATTTCGTGACAGAGTTCCCGATGAACGCTGCCGGCAAGATTCTGAAGTATAAGATGCGTGAAGAGGCCGTTGAGCGTCATAACCTGCATAAAGCCAACAAGATCGAGACGGCATAGAAATTGATTATTTGTTTTGAACGAATCAATGATGACCCGCGAAAGTTTCCAAAAGGCTCTCGCGGGTTTTCTTTGCATACGAAAGCGGAAGGCTGAAGGTTTCCGCAGGCATATTTATGCCTATGGAAAAAGGATTAATGGGATTTGCCGGTTATCCGAATCGGCCTTTTCCTACGGAAAATGGAACTGCGTTGATTTAGTGGGAGACCGGTTCTGTCATTTTCATACGGAATCCTGATAATTTGTTTTTTCGTGGGAGCGGGCGTTTGTATCGCTGCCTACGGAAATCAAAAAAATAGACTTTTCGTAGGTGATTTCCTGAATTTTAAACCTATCAAATTTCAAATATCAGGAATTTCGTAGGAATCGAAATCCGAAAGACTCAAAAAATGAGCGCAAATCGGACTGAAACGGAAAATAGCTTCCAGGCAATCCCAAAGGAGTCTGTTTCACGGACGTAAATCAAGCTTAGGCGACAGATCTGCAACATTCTATTATGTCCCTGTGTCCTTTTTTAGAGATAAAATAGAAGTTGACAATTGGTCACTTCTGTTGTAAGATAGGGAAGCGGTTGTAAAAACGCATCTTTAGGGGTATAGTTCAGCTGGTAGAATAACGGTCTCCAAAACCGCAGGTCGTGGGTTCGAATCCTACTGCCCCTGTCAGGCGATCACTTTCGGGTGGTCGCCTTTTTTATGCTTTTTTGCAGGAAAAGCGGAAGCACATACCGGCCCGGAATCTTATGAAAAGAGAGTGAACAAAAGTTGTTTCGATTGTATTTTCCGCGGGTTAGTGCTATAATAAAACAGATTTTGAATGCAAACAAACAGCCGCAGCAGAAGAAACGGCTGTGACGCCGGACACCAAGGGAAGATTGCCGGCGTATCGAAGGAGGGATATGCAATGAATCGTAAAGTTTACATGCGGATTATAACCGTAATGCTGGTACTTCTTGTGGCAGTATTTGCGGTAGCATGCAAAAAAGACCAGCAGCGTGAGATCGGAGCCGATCCGACTCCGGTACCGAGCACGGCGACCAATACGCCTACGCCTACCACGCCGCCTACCAATACACCTACACCGACGGATGAGCCGACACCGACACCATCGCCGACCCCTACGCCCGACCCTCATGCGGGAATGACCAGAAGCGCTCTTACGAATGAGTGGATTCCCGAGGAAATTGCGCAGCAGCGGCCTATCGCGGTTATGATGAACAACATTCTGCAGGGTACTCCGCAGACGTCCATCAACCAGGCCGGCGTTATTTATGAATGCAAGGTTGAGGGCAATATTACCCGTCTTCTTGCCGTAATCGAAGACTGGGAGGGACTTGCCAAGATCGGTTCCGTACGAAGCGTACGTAAGTATTATGTATTCTGGGCTTTGGAATGGGATGCGATTCTGTTGCATTACGGCGGACCTGTTATTTATGTAAATGAGACGCTTGCCCGTAAGGACGTCGACAACCTGGACGGACAGTTCCTTGAGGGTAAGGTTTTCTACCGTACCAAGGACCGTGTGGCACCGCATAACGCTTACGGTTCCGGAGAAGGCGTTGTTGCCGGTATTTCCATCAAGAATTACAGCAGAGAGCATACGGACCGTTATGCCGGACCGGATCACTTCAAGTTCGTTTCGGATGACCGTGAGAATATGCTTACCGACGGTCAGGACGCAAAAATCGTCCGCCCCGGTTATGAAGAAGAAAAGCCCTGGTTTGAGTACAATGAGGAAGACGGACTGTATTACCGCTTCCAGTATGGCAAAGCGCAGATTGACGATATGACCGGAGAGCAGATCACCTGCAAGAATATCATTATCCAGTTTGCGAAATCCGAAACCCTTGACCAGAACGGATACAAGGCATTTACGACAAATGATAAGGGCCGTGGCGGCTACTATATCACAAACGGCAAGGCAGTTCCGATTACCTGGAGCAAGACAAGCGATTATGCACCGACCAAGTTCTATTATCAGAACGGCGAGGAAATCGAGATCAATACCGGACGGACCTGGATCTGTGTTGTGCGTCAGCAGGACGAAAAGACCGTCAAGTTCGAGAACTGATCAGATATATATTTAACCATTATCCCAAAGAGGATTAAGCAACGGCAAAGGAGGGCAGCAATATGAGTGAAGAATTGAAGAAGGAAGTAACGGAACAGACGAACGAAGCACTGCAGACGGAAGATTCGCAGCAGAAGGTTGATGAATCCGTACAGCTTATCCGCGAAATCTCCGAAGCAAAGCAGGATCACGCCACAAACGTGTCACCCGAGACGATTAAGGCCGGAGATAAGATTTTCAGCACATTGCTGACCACCGTGCCGATCATTATCGGCATCGCAATGATTCTGATCGCTACATTTTCAGGACCCGGAGAGAAAGCCGGCTGGGTAGTGGCAGGCATGATTTTCTTCCTGTTCGGCCTGCTGCTGCAGTTCCTGTCAAAAAACGTTAAGAAAGATTGAGGTGTCAATTGGACGATCGTTTTTCTTCTTTGGTTGAATTGTTAAAAGGACATAATGTCATTATTCAGACCCATGATTTTCCGGATCCGGATGCAATCGCAACGGCGGTCGGCCTGAAGGAACTTCTTGCATGGCGCGGGATTGAGTCGAGAATCTGCTATTACGGACGGATTGAGAAGACCAACACGAAAATGGCGGCTTCGATTCTAGATGTGACGCTTTATAATGCCGAAGAACTGCAGGACATTACCGAGAATGACTATGTCATTACCGTTGACGGGCAGAAGGACAATTCGAATTTTACGGAGCTGAAGGGCAAGGAAGTAGCCTGTATTGACCATCATCCGTTTGTAACGGAGTACCGGTACAGCTTTTTAAAGCACCGGATTGTCGGCGCCTGCGCTTCGCTGATCACGGAGTGGATCATGGAGGAAGGAATGCCGATCGGCAGCGACCTGGCGACCCTTCTTTTGTACGGAATCAAGATGGATACCCGGAATTTCTGTGCCGGGGTAACCCATTGCGACCTTAAGGCCTATGATTTCCTTCTGGAAAAGGCCGATATGAGCAAGCTTTATAAGCTCGAGAACTCGGCGCTGGATCTGACCGATCTAAGGGCCTACGGTGCTGCGATTGAGAATATTACAATCTATGAGACCGTGGGATTTGCCTACATTCCGTTTGAATGTCCGGACGGATTGATTGCTGCGGTTTCGGAGTTCATCCTGTCCCTTTCTTCGGTAAGGGTTTCCGTTGTTTACGCAAACCGGAGCGGCGGGCTTAAGTTTTCCATCCGTTCCGAGAGCAGCCGCGTGAATGCAGGCAAACTGCTTCATACCGCGTTAAAGGACATCGGAAACGGCGGCGGTCATGCGACCATGGCCGGCGGTATCATTTATCCGGAGTATATGAGACAGTTCGGTGACAAGAGCCATGCACAGACGATCATACGAAACAGGATCATGCAGATTTACCGCGTGATGACGGAGGAAGCATAAATGTATCGCCTGATTAAAAAAGAAGGCAGAGCAAAACGAGGGGAGCTTACAACGGTTCACGGGACCGTGCAAACTCCCGTTTTCATGAATGTCGGTACGGTTGCCGCAATCAAAGGAGCGGTTTCGTCCGTCGATCTAAAGGGCATCGGAACGCAGATTGAATTATGCAATACCTATCATCTGCATGTACGCCCCGGCGACGAAATTGTGGCACAAATGGGCGGCCTGAATCCCTTCATGGGATGGAACGGTCCGACATTGACCGATTCCGGCGGATTCCAGGTATTCTCCCTTGCAAAACTCCGTAAGATCAAAGAGGAGGGCGTAACGTTCCATTCGCATGTGGACGGACGTCTCATCTTCATGGGACCGGAGCAGAGCATGCAGATTCAGTCGCATCTGGCGTCGACGATTGCGATGGCATTTGACGAATGTCCTTCAAGCGTTGCAGAGCGTTCCTATATCAAGCAGTCGGTTGAACGGACCACGAGATGGCTTGAGCGGTGCAAGGCGGAGATGACAAGGCTCAATTCCCTGCCGGAAACGATCAATAAAAACCAGATGCTTTTCGGAATCAACCAGGGCGGCGTTTTCGACGATATCCGTATGGAACACGCCAAAGTAATCCGCGAGATGGATCTGGACGGGTATGCGATCGGCGGTCTTGCGGTCGGCGAAACCCATGAAGAAATGTACCGCATCTTAGACTGTACGGTGCCGTTACTGCCGGAGGACAAGCCGGTATACTTGATGGGTGTCGGCACGCCTGCCAATATTCTCGAAGGCGTGGAGCGTGGCGTCGATTTCTTCGACTGCGTATATCCTTCAAGAAACGGCCGTCACGGGCATGCCTATACGAACTTCGGAAAGATCAATCTTCGGAATGAGAAATATAAGACCGACGACCGGCCCATCGAACCGGGCTGTGACTGCCCGGCGTGCCGGAACCATTCGAGAGCCTATATAAGACATTTGCTTGTATCCGGGGAAATGTTAGGGCTTCGATTAATGGTCTTGCATAATCTCAGGTTTTATAATAGAATGATGGAAGAAATTCGGGAAGCCATTGAACAGAATCGTTTCCGGGAATATAAAAAGATGCGTCTTGCAGGCTTTGCAGAGGGTGAAGCGGCAGGAATTGAAAGGAGTTAATATATGTATTCACTTGTTTTCGCAGAAGCCGCAAATCAGGAAGGTTCCTGGCTCGGCACCCTGATCACGGTCGTTTTCATGGCGATTGTGGTTCTGATTTTCTACTTTATGATCGTTCGTCCGCAGAAGAACGAAGAGAAGAAGAGAAAAGCATTGCTTGAGACGATTGAGATCGGTGACAGCGTTGTTACGACGGCCGGCTTTTACGGAGTCGTGATCGATATGATCAATGAGCAGAACATCGTCGTTGTGGAGTTCGGCAATAACAAAAACTGCCGTATTCCCATGAAGAAGACGGCAATCGTTGAAGTGGAAAAAGCAACGGTAATGTAATATTTTAAGGCAAAGGAAAGGGAGACTTCTTAGGAAGCCTCCCTTTTTATGTTTATCCCCCCGCGTTACGGGTATTCGCAGATCAGATCGCCTTCGGGACTTAAGAAACGCACGCTGCCGGAGGAGCCGGTCTGATACTTCGTGTTGGTCGTCATCTGATCGGCAATCGACGTCTCATTCGGGAATTTGCGGATGATCAGCTGATAACCAGTTTCGTTTGTGATTCTTACGACGGCCTGTGCGCCGGTAAGGTCTTCTATGTACGGAATCGTAGCATCGGTTAAGACAAATGCGCCCGACTCTTTTGAAAACGTGATATCCGTGCAGTAAAGCTCCTCCCCGGATTCTGACAGAATCAGAAGCTCCGCTTTTTGGATCTTGTCCCGGTAAACGGGAAGAAACGGTTCTTCGAGATTGACGTTCAGGGTGGTCGTACGGCTGGAAGCGTAGGAGCGAACCGAAACCGAGGATTTCGAAGTGTCTAAAGACTGGATTCGGAAGGATTTCTGAATCGGCAGGGAATATATTAAGGCTTCTGTATCCGGAAAATAGATCGTAATCTTCGAAGTAAGCAGAGGATTCAGGTCATTTACCGGAAGAACGCCTTTTACGGTAACCGTCTGGTATTCATCTTCAAAAGAGACGGTTCCTTCAAAGTACCGAAAGCCGGAATTGCTTCCCAAAAGATTCAGATAAGCGCGTTCCATCCGGTAGTAATCGTTGTCCTTAACAAGAAAACGGACGCGCAAAGTGAACGGAACATATCCGGTTTTTGCATCATAGGAGCAGAAGTCAAAATCATAAACATAATCCGAAACCCGAAGGTCAATTGTTTCCTCCGCAGGGGTATTCTCCGAATAACCATAGGAATCATCGCTTAGGAAGAACGGATCATCCGTCCATTTTTCGCTCAAAGCAATCGTTCGGAATGCATTGGAAAGGTTGCTCACTTTAAGACGTATATCATAAAGCTTGTCATCGATATTGTTGATACGCTGGTTCGAATCGAAATACAGGGTATCGCTTAAGCGGTCTACGCTGCTTTTTAAATCCGTCAGTTCATCGTTCAGTTTTACGTTCTGAATGACCAGAAAGAAGATCATCGCAATCAATATTCCTGTTACAAGAAGAAAGAAAACGCTTGACGGGTCCGGTGCCGCGGTATGTAACTGCGGCCGGCCGGATCCATCCTCCGAAGATCCCTTCAAAGAACGGTTTAATGACATATTGTAAATAAACCGTACCAGTAAGGCTAAGAGAACAATAATGATCAGGACCGTCCCGACAAGCAAAACGGGAGCCAGGTCTTTCATGGTGATTTCGCCGATGGTAATCATATATTCCCTCCTTTCATATTCTGAAAAATTCTTTAAATGCGTAGTAATAGGTGCGGGTAACGTCGATCAGCGTGCCGTCCGTCATGGTAAGAACGAATTTCATCGAATAGGAACTTCGGATCTTCTTCACATGCTTGCGGGAGATGATGACCGAGTTGCTGACGCGGACGAATTCGTTCTCATTGAGAACGTTCATGATCCGGTACAACGGGTCTCTGCTGAAATAAACCTGTCCGTCGCAATGGAATTCCACATCATGTCCGTATGCTTCGATAAACAGGATGTCGGCCGTTGCGATCCGTACCGTGTTCTGCTCGGAATCCCTCACGGAAAGAAAGTCCGCAAAACCCTGTTCGCTAAGCGAGTCGGTCAGTGTGAGTTCGGCGTCTTCGCAGATGTCAATCCCGAGCGCACGCAGTTCTTCCGAAAGACTCTGCCTTCGATTGTCTGAAACCTGAAGCCGTATCTTCATTGCGGTCCTTTCCTTCCGAACGGTTTGTCCGGCAGTTTTTTCTAATAGTAATGAATCATATTGCCACGGAAAATGCAAGGCTTTTCCCCAGATTGCACCAAATCCGTCGTAATATGCACAATTTGAAAGTTCAATGAATTCCGTCATTTCGCCCGAAGGAAAATCCGACCGTTTTTCATAAGGTTTTCGTTGCAGAAGAGGGTGTTTTAGGGTATAATACAGACAGGAGTAATTCCTGGGGTGTACGACAACTCCTGTGTTTTTGAACCTACAACTTTAAAAAGGGATTCCTATATCGGTAAGTGGATGTCAGGCCTCCTTCGAGTGGAAGGCAGTAAGCTTACTTGCGGTCACCCACCTAGCATTGGCTAGGAGTCAAGAAGCAGGAAACGGCATTCCGGGAATAAGCTGGATTCGATGGACTTCGCATGAACTGCGAAGTCCTTTTTGTATTTTCCGCGATACGCAGAAGGGATTGTTATGGCAATACGGTTTGTAATCGGAAGTGAGGGAAGCGGGACGACGGAATGGATGCATCGGGAGATGCTCCGCTTAAATGAGGAGGAGCCGGAACGCGCGGTATACTGTATCGTGCCGGACCAGGCAACGCTTCAGGCCCAGAAGGAACTGGTTTATAAACAGCAGAACGGCTGCGTTATGAACATTGATATTCTGAGCTTCAGCCGGCTTAAGTACCGCCTTTCCGAGGAACTCGGAGACTGCTTTCCGCCTGTGCTTGATGATATCGGCAAGAATATGCTTTTAAAAAAGGTTCTTGTTTCGGCGGAGGACCGCCTTCAGTTGTATCAGCATAAACACAATAAGCCGGGATTTCTATCGGAACTGAAGTCGATGCTCTCGGAGCTGCAGAGATATCTCGTGGACGCAAAGAAACTGAAGGAATTAAGCGATTCGGAGGAAGACCCCATTTTGAAGGGAAAGCTTTCGGATCTTTCGGTCGTGCTTTCGGACTTCCGGGAACTGCTCGGGAACCGTTTTTTAACGGAGGAGGATATTTATTCCGCCATGTGCGGCCCGGTCGAGCGGTCGGTGAAATTAAGGGATGCGGATATATTCCTGTACGGGTTTACCGGGTTCACGCCGTCCCAGTTTCTTTTGTTAAGAAGCCTGATGCGGGTAAGCCATACGATGACCGTGGCACTCAGCATGGACAGGGAACTCTATGGATTGCGGGAAGTATATGATTCAATCTTTAAGATGACGCAGCGCACGATTGACGGAATCCGCCACATCGCAAAGGAAGAGGAAATTGCCGAAGCGGATCCGGTAATTCTTCCGAATCCTCCGGTCCGGAATGCCCTTTCGTTCTTACAGAACAATCTGTTTCGGAGAAACGGAAAGAAGTTTGAGGAGACGGTTTCGGGCGTTTCCGTGCATTCCCTTCCCGCCAAATCGGACGAGATCCGGTTTCTGTTAACGGAAATCGAGCGGATGGTGCAGCAGGAAGGCTACCGTTACCGGGAGATCGGCGTTATCTGCGGTGATGTGCAGGAGTATGCTCAGGAAATCGAGGAAGCGGCGGAGGAGAACGGAATTCCGTGCTTTATCGACTATAAATCCGATTTAATGAGTGATCCGCTCGTTGACCTTATCCGAAGCGTATTCCGCGTATTCTATACGAATTTCCGTACGGATGCGGTTACGCACTATATGAAAAACGTGCTTTCGGGATATTCCTTTGAGGAAGCCTGCATCATGGAAAACTACCTGATCGCGAAAGGAATCCGCGGCGCATCCGCGTATCGGAATCCTTTCAGATTTTCGTACAAAACGGGGCATAAGAATCCGCTTGAGCAGGCCAATAAGGTACGCGAGAAGATTGCAAACGATCTGCTCCCGCTTTTAGATAATGTGAAGACCGCGGAAGATGTTTCCGCCTGCGTCCGTCTGCTGTATGATTTTCTTCTGAAGCATGACTGCGCGAAGAAACTCAATGAATTGTCGAAAGAACTGGAAACGGTTCCCGGCCGCAAAGCTTTGGCCAAATGCGGCGAATATTCGAAAATCTACAAGACCGTCATTGACCTGTTGGACCAGCTGGATGTTTTGATGGGAGACATGAAGCTTCCGCTTGGGGAACTTGCCGAGGTTATGGAAGCCGGATTTGCCGAATTAAAACTCGGCCGTATCCCTCCGGAACAGGATTCCGTTATGGTGGGCGACGTGAAGCGTTCCCGTCTTGACGGTGTAAGATGTCTGTTTCTGCTCGGCGTTAACGAAGGCAGTCTGCCGAAGTTTTCGCAGGGGTCCGGAATTCTTTCGGACAAGGAACGGGAATACCTGCAGCAGAAAAATGTGGAGCTCTCGGAGCTCTCAAAGGAAAGCCTTCCAACCGAAGAATTTTACATTTATCTTGCCGTATCGAAGCCTTCCGAGTGCTTACGGCTTTGCTATCACAGGGCAGGCGAAGCGGGCAGGGAAGCCAAGGCGTCCTACGTAATATACCGCATCCTCGGGCTGCTTACGAAGCTGGAAACCTCTAATGAGCATACGAACCGCTCGCTGTTTGCACAGATTGCTCCCGACCGCGCAAGGCAGGCTTATCTGGACGCCGTTTCCGACGAGAAAGAGGCGGACGCGTTTTCGGATGCCGTGCTTGCCTGGTTTAATTCCGAGGAGGGCATGGATGACGCTCCCGAAAACCGCGATTGGTTGGAGTCCGCCAAGGCAGGCGAACCGGTTCCCGGAAAGATCCCCGGCGAACTGGCAAGACAGCTATACGGAAACCGCTTTGAAGGCGGTGTAACGGCACTTGAGACCTATGCCACATGTCCGTTCCGGACGTTCTTAAGCCGCGGCTTGAAACTGGAGGAGCGTGCGGAATATATGGCTGCGTCGACGGACGTCGGGCTGTTTTTACATGCAGCCATGGAACGCTACTCAAAGGCTGTGAAAGAAAGCGGAACAACCTTCCGCCTGATTTCGGATGAGGATTCGAGAGCGTTGATGAACCGGACGATTGACGAGCTGCTTTCGGAAGAGGAACGGGAAGTGTTCCAATCCAGCAACCGCAATGCATTTACCGCATACGAAGCACGCGAGATCCTTCTGCATATGACCGATATGATCCGAAGTCAGTTAAAGGCCGGCAAATTCGAACCGGAGGAGTTCGAAAAAGCCTATTCCCACAGTTCGGAGGCCATGGAACTGTCCGGAAAGATCGACCGTGTCGACACCTTCCGGGAAGACGGCAAAACCTATGTCAAGATTATCGATTACAAATCCAGTGACAGGAACCTGGACTTCGGAAGAATCTATGACGGAACCATGGCACAGCTTCCCGTATACATGAAGGCGGTGATCCGCGAAAACGAAGCGGAGAACGTTCCGGCAGCCATGTTTTATGAGACACTCGATAATCCGTATGTAAATGCCGAGGATGAGACGGGAGCCGAAACGCAGCGCTCAAAAGAGGCACGGCCTGTCGGAATCGTTTTAGATGATAAAACCGTAATCCGATATGTCGACAACACCGACCCCGAGGATATTTCGAAATCCAAAGTGGCGGCGCTTAGCGAAGAGATGTGCTTAAGCCTTGAGGAAATGAAAAAACTTTCCGACTATGCGGAACGTAAGATGGAACAGGAAGCAAAGGAAATCCTCGGCGGAAACATTAAGCAGGACCCGATTTATACTTCCTATACGTCCAATACCTGTAAATGGTGCGCCTATACGGATTTTTGCACGAACAAAATCCGGAATAAGGAAGGATTCCGCAGTAACACCGCTTTGAAAAAGACGGAGTTTTTCGAAGCAATCGAAAAGAAAGACCGGGAATAAAAGAACCCGGGTTACCGGATGCCGCAGCAGGCACGGCACCGGCCGGCTCAAGCCTGTAACAAGGAAATGAATAATGCAATTAACACCCGAACAGCAAAGCGTCGTTGACGCAAAAACATCGAATATTCTGGTTGCCGCCGCTGCCGGCTCAGGAAAGACGGCAGTACTGGTGGAACGGATCATGAAGAAGATTCTTTCCGAAGAAGACCCGGTCGATATCGATCAGGTCTTATTGGTGACCTTTACCAATGATGCGGCGGCGCAGATGCGCGACCGTATCCGAAAAGCAATCGACGAACGCCTTAAGTCCGATCCGTACAACAAGCGCTTAATAAGACAAAGCGACCGCCTCAGCTTTGCCCCGATCATGACCCTCGACAGTTTCTGCCAAAGCGTCGTAAAACGGTATTTCCAGCGGCTTGACATCGATCCGGGTTTTCAGATCCTGGACGAAACCGACGGCAAGCTGCTGTGGAACCGCGCCGTGACGGAAACCATTGAGGAAAAGCTCGAGTCGGATGACCCGGCATTTTTCCAAATGGTCGATGCCTATTCCGGCGGCAAAGACGATGCAAACCTGATTGAATTGGTAACCGATATCAACAAGTTTGCAAAGAGTGCACCGTTTCCGGATGAATGGATCCGGGAATCCGCCGGTCAGATCAAAAAGATTAAGACGGCGGAGGACCTTTTGGAGTCGGCCTTCGCCCGGTACGAATACGAATCCCTGCGGGTTCTCTTTGAGCCTTTGGCAGACGAAGCCATTGATCTGCTGGAACTTTGCGACGGGCCTGCCGGACCGTATTATTACAAAAACGCAATTGCGAGGGACGTCGTATTTGCCCGCGCCCTGGAGGATGCCGGCTCCCTTAAGGATATGATACTGGCTGCGAAGGATTATTATTCCGAATCTACTGCAATCGGACGCAAAAACAAAGATACGGGCGTGAATCCGGAATTGCAGGAGGTCGTGAAAGCGAAAAGGGGCGAGATCAAAGCAAAATTTGACATCCTGAAAAAATACGCGGAGGAAGACTGCTTTTCGGGCATGGCGGAAGCCGTAAAACAGAGCGGGGCTCTGCTTGATCCGCTTTGTGAGCTGGTAATCGCGTGCAGAAAGCGGTACCGGAAACTGATGGATGAGGAAAATGCCTACGATTTCTCGGAAATCAGCCATATGACGCTCGATATCCTTCTTACAAAGGAGGAGGACGGAACAATCGGATATACCGATGCAGCCCTGCAGTACCGCAAATCCTTCCGGGAGATCATGGTGGACGAGTATCAGGACTCCAATCTTGTGCAGGAAATGTTCCTAAAGGCCATATCCGGCGAATCGGAAGGCAGACCGAATCTGTTTATGGTCGGCGATATCAAACAGAGCATTTACAAGTTCCGTATGGCCAAACCGGAACTGTTCATGGAGAAATTCGATACCTACACGCAGGAGCAGGACAGCGTGAACCGGCTGATACTTCTCAATAAGAATTTCAGAAGCCGTGAGACGATTCTTTGCGGAATCAACCGGATATTCCGTAAACTGATGATAAAGCCGGTCGGCGGTGTGGAGTACGATGCAAAAGCATTTTTGCAATACGGGGCGGATTATAAGATTCCGTTTACCCCGGAGGAAAGCGCGATTGAGTATCTGTTAGTGAACCGTAACGCTGTTTCCGACGAGAATACGGCGCTTTGCGCGGCACTTGTGAAGCGTGTGAAGGAACTGACGGACCCGATCAACGGCCTCAAGGTAAGGGACGACAACGGAAGCCATATCGCAACCTACGGGGATATTGCGGTGATCGTGAGAAAAACGGGGCACCTGATGTATCCGGCCATCAACGCGCTGCTTGCGGCCGGGATCCCTGCTTATGCCTCGAAGATGTCCGGATTCTTTGACTGTACCGAAGTACGGAACGTATTGAATTTTATTTCGATTTTAGATAATCCGTACGACGACATTCCGTTTCATGCGGTTTTAAACGGCCCGATCGCCGGCTTTACGTATGAAGAACTGGCGCTGCTTCGTCTTTATGCGGTGGAAACGGCCAGGGGCGGAAAGACGGAATACATGTTCCCGCTTCTTCAAAAACTCTGCAGGGCGGAATTCGTTAAGGAGGAGATGAAGCCCGTATGCAAAAAGGCGGAAGCATTTCTTAAGCTTTATAATTCGCTGAAACAGAAGAGCCGGTATCTGTCCGTTCCGGAATTGCTGACGGAACTGTACCGGGAAACAGGATATCTTTCCTATGTTTCCCTTATGCCTGCAGGCGATGTTCGCGTACGTAACTTAAAGGCACTCTTAGAGAAAGCAAAATCCTTTGCCTCCGGTATCTATACGGAACTTTCGGATTTTGTAAACTATATCAATGACATGAAAAAGTATGCGGTCAATCCGGAAAGTGATACCATTGATGCGGGCAATGCCATCCGGTTTACGACGATACACAGCAGCAAAGGACTCGAATATCCGATTGTCTTTATGCTGGATCTCGACAGGAAATTCACCGGTCCCGTGAATTCTTCGAGAATCCGCATGAATGACTTCCTGGGAATCGGTTCGGCCGCCATTTATCCGAAAGGCCGGTACTTTAAGCCTACCTATCCGATGACGATGATCGACCGGAAAAACAGCGTGGATGAAAAAGGCGAAGCCATGCGGCTTTTGTATGTTGCCATGACCCGTGCAAAGGAGAAACTGATCCTTTTAGGGGGCTATCTCGAAAAGGATTGGGACAAGGCAGTAAGCGATACCCTTTCGGAAGGGGAGGCGCTTCCGTATGAGGCAATCAGCAAGGCGGATGTCTACCAGAAACTGCTTCTTCCTGCAATCCTTGCAGAAGCCGACCGGCCGGAGGAGGTTAAAAAATCCGATCTGATGAAGGCAGTAAAGCCTTCCGGCAATCCGGAAGAGGAACCGGGCGACGGGGAAGAGCCTTCGGAAGGGACGGAACCGGTTTTCGTACCACGTGAGATTAAAGCAAAAGAGTTTACGCTTAAACTGATCGGACCGGAAATACTGGACGATGCGGAAGCAGCAGAGCAAAAAGCAGCCGAAGCAAGGCCGGTAACCGATGAGATGATGCAGGTAATCCGTGACTTTTTTACCTTTGAATACCCGTATCATACCGGAAGCGTTCCGGTTAAGGTTTCGGTTTCGGACCTGAAGATGAGCGCCATGGAGGAATTTGAGGCCAATCTGAAGCATCCGAAGATCATCTCCTGGGAAGAGAACAAGGAGGAAATCCCGGTACCGAAATTTGCCGCAAAAGAGCAGGCGGCGGTTCCGCCCGGAGCACTCCGCGGTACGTATTACCATCGTTTCCTGGAACTGCATGATTACCAAAAAGGAGACACCCCGGAGGAACTTCAAAACGAGGCGGACGCCCTTGTAAGAGGCGGTTATGTGCCTTCCGAACTGACGGAACTGATCTCTTTTGAAAGAATATCCGTATTCCTTCAATCCGAACTCGGACAGAGGATCAAAAAGGCTTCCGATGCCGGCAGGCTCCGCCGCGAGCAGGCATTTGTCATGAGCGTTCCGGCCAGTTCGGTATCGAAGGACTATGATCCGAACGAAAAAGTTCTTGTACAGGGAATCATCGACGCGATGTTTGAGGAAGAGGACGGCATAGTCCTTTTAGACTATAAGACTGACGCGGTTCCTTCTGAGAACGGGGAGCAGCTGTTAAAAGACCGTTATACCGTTCAGCTAAGGTATTATGCGGAAGCAATCGGGCGGGGAACGGGCAAGAATGTGAAAGAATCAAGTATTTACAGTTTTTCTCTTCAAAAAACGATCCGTTTGTAGTATAATAGATTCCGTATGGGGTGGATTCCGCTTCGGGAATCCTGTTCGGAGGATACAATGCGCGAAAAGATTGTTTTTGTTTACAACCCAAATGCCGGAAAGAAGAAGATCCGGATCAAACTGAATGACGTCGTAAAGGAACTGGTTGAGGAGGACTGCGACCTGATCATAAGCCCGACGAAGAAGCACGGTGACGCGAAGGATACCGTGATCTCGTACATGAAAGAGGGGATGGTACGAAAGATCATCTGCTCCGGCGGTGACGGTACGCTGCACGAGGTCGTTAACGGCATGCTTCTTGCCGAGAACGCGGAGGGAAAGCGGATTCCGCTTCTTTATATTCCCGCGGGAAGCACCAACGATTTCGGCAATTCCCTAAACCTTCCGAAGGACATGGTTGAGGGCGCACGCCTTGGTAAGGAAGGCATGCGTTTTCCGTGTGACATGGCCCTGTTCAATTCCGAGTATTTTGTTTATACGGCGGCGTTCGGTCTGTTCACGGAGGTTTCCTATGCGACCAAGCAGAGCTTAAAGAACATCTTCGGACATCTGGCTTATGTTTTAAACGGTGCCGCATCTCTTACGAATATCAAAAAATACGACCTTAAGGTTTCCTATGACGACCGTTATACGGAAGGCCGGTTTATCTACGGAATGGTTGTGAATTCCGAGTCCATCGGCGGATTTAAGGGCATTACCGGAAAGAATATCCTTTTGAACGACGGCTATTATGAGATGCTTCTCGTAAAGGATTTCAAGCCGTTTGAGCTGCCGGATGTCGTGAACTGCATCATGCATTCGGATTATTCCAATCCGAATCTCATTTATGCCCGCGTGAAGCATGTCCGTTTCGAGTCCGATACGGCAATTCCTTATACGCTTGACGGTGAGTTCGGAGGAGAGTATAAGGTGGCTGAGATCAGCATCCGTTACCGGGCGCTCGATCTGATGACGCCGAAGTCTCTTCTCGGGATGTGGGAAGGCATTGACTGATCGCCGGGAAAGGCTTGTTTTCCTTGACGAAAATACCGGATATTGTTATCATAGAGGCTGGGTTTTCCCAAGCATTCTGATAAATATATTACGCATGGAGGTTACCTATGTATTACATCGGTGTAGATCTGGGGACATCGTCCGTTAAACTTCTGATGATGGACGAGAAGGGTGAGATCAAGAATATTGTTTCGAAGGAGTATCCGTTGTATTTTCCGAAGACCGGATGGTCAGAGCAGAAGCCGGAGGACTGGTGGACGCAGATGAAGGCCGGCGTTAAGGAACTGGTTGCCGGATTTGACGCAAGCAAGGTTGCGGGCATCAGCTTTGGCGGACAGATGCACGGACTTGTAATTTTGGATGAGAAGGACAACGTACTTCGTCCCGCAATTCTCTGGAATGACGGACGGACGCAGGAAGAGTGCGATTATCTGAATAACGTAATCGGCAGAGAGAAGATTTCCGAGTATACCGCCAACATGGCGCTGACCGGATTCACGGCTCCGAAGCTTCTGTGGGTGAAGAAGCACGAGCCTGAGATCTTCGCTAAGATATGCAAGATCATGCTTCCGAAAGACTACATCGCATATCTGCTTTCCGGCGTACACTGCACCGACGTTTCGGATGCATCGGGAATGCTTCTGTTCGATGTTAAGAACAAATGCTGGTCGAAGGAAATGTGCGAGATCGTCGGCGTGAAGGAAAGCCAGCTCGCCAAGATCTTCGAAAGCTACGAGGTAGTCGGAACGATTCTTCCCGAAGTTGCCGCAGAGCTCGGCCTTCCGAAGACCGTTAAGATTATCGCAGGTGCCGGCGATAACGCTGCAGGCGCAGTCGGAACCGGAACGCTTGAGCACGGCATGTGCAGCGTTT
>CAMIWE010000049.1 GCA_946402335.1 uncultured Lachnoclostridium sp. | reverse complement strand
GGATCGGTTCTCTTACCGATAACCTCGCCGTCTTCCTTGTAGCCGCGGATGTAACGGTCCTCATTCCAGCACTCGGAAAGGATCTTCTCCATCTTCTCGTTGATGGAATCGAGGTACTCGATATATTTCTGATCGTTCTTCAGAACCGCATACTTGCGAAGGATCTTAACGGCATAGACAAGCTGGAATGCGACAAATGTGCTCTCGCCCTTCTTACCGAGACGTACGCAGTCGTTCCAGTCCGCATGCAGGCCTGCCGGCATGCCATGGTTGCCGAGATTGTTCATCGAGAAGTCGATGGCTCTCTTCAGGTGGTCGTAAACCGTACCCTTCTCGCCGTTGTTCGCATAGAATATTTCCTCATCGAGGAAGGCAATGTTGCCGCTCTCGGAGATGTACTTGTATACGGTCGGGAAGAGCCACAGAGCGTCGTCCGCGCGGTAGCTCGGATGACCGGTCTCCTTCACGTAGGAAGCATCGTCCGGAGTATCCTCCTGACCGGCCTTGTGGTTGTATTTAACGAGCGGAAGACCCGCGCCGTTTGTAACCTGTGCGGAAAGCATGAAACGGATCTGCTCGGCTGCCATCTCGGGTGCGAGATGGATGATACCCTGGATGTCCTGTACGGTATCGCGGTAGCCGAAACCGTTACGGAGTCCGCAGTACTGGAAGGATGCCGCTCTCGACCAGGTAAAGGTAATGAAGCAGTTGTAGGCGTTCCATACGTTTACCATGTTGTTGAAGGCTTCGTCGGGCGTATGTACCTGCAGATTATCGAGCTTGCTGTGCCAGTATTCCTTCAGCTCGGCAAGTTCCTTCTCGCAGACGCCGTCCTTCTCGTAGCGTGCGATAATCTCCTTGGCCGTCTTCTCGGGCTTCTGGCCGAGGATATAGGTGAACCGTTTCGATTCGCCCGGAGCAAGCGATACAATGCTCTCCAGAGCGCCGCAGGAGTTGTCACAGTAGTTGAGATCGCCCTTCAGGCCCTCAGCGATGCCAACCGGGTTCGCATAGCTTCTGTAATTGCCGACGAACTTGTCGCGGTCGCCGCAGAAAGCGTCCACCTTAGCGCCTGCAAGGCCTAAGAAACGCTCCTTGTTCGGATCGTGGAAGTTCTCGTTCTCCTTCTGAAGCACCATATTTCCGCAGAAATAGGTATGGCTGATGAACAGCGTATACTGCAGGTTAACCTGGTCCTGTTCATAGTTATTGTCATTGACGAATTCGCAGTAGCCCGTTACGGAAAGCTTGCGGGGCTTGTCGCTTGTATTGGTTACAACGGCGTTCCAAACCTCGTAGGTTGCATCCTTCGGAACATAATATAACGTCTCGGCCTGAATGCCCTTATACTCCGATTTGATGATCGTGTATGCGGTACCGTGACGGCATTCGCTCTTATAACTTTCAAGAGGCTTGCAGACCGGTGCCCATGCAGCGGACCAGTACTCGCCGTCCTGATGGTCTTTAATGTAGATATAGCGGCCGGGCTGGTCAAGCGCCACGCCGTTAAAGCGGTAACGGATAATCCGTCCGTTCGCGCCGGATTTTACGAAACTGTAACCACCGGCGTTGTTGCTGATGATTGCCCCGTACTCCGGCGATCCGAGATAGTTGGCCCATGCCGACGGCGTGTCGGGACGGGTAATGACATACTCTCTCGCTTTTTCGTCAAAATAACCGTAATTCATAGTTTTTTATCCTTTCGTATACGCTAATCGGAAAGCCTCCGGGAGGCCTTCCGTTCTTCATTTCATTATAAGTGACCCCGGAAAATGCGTCAAGGCAAATGTCTCCGAATGCGGTTTTATTCCATTTTTTTCGCATGAAAGTGTGATAAAACACATCTTTCCTCCGCCAAAGCCCCCGTTTGCTTCACTTCATGTTCCGCTCCGGGCTTACATGTCGATTCTTTTGAGAAGTTCCGGCAAATCCCCGATTCCGGCGATCGTATAATCCGCTCCGCTTCCTTCCGCGCCGACGTAACAGGTGTCCACACCGATCCTTTTCCCGAAGCGGATGTCCGAGGTGACGCTGTCACCGATTACCAGGTAACGGCTCAGATCCGCATCACCCGTCTCCCGTATGATCGGTCCGAAGAATTCCACCGCCGGCTTGTCCGCACCGATCTCATCCGAGATGAACATCCTGCAGACCAGTTCGCGGAACGATGTTCCTGCAAGGCGCCCCTTCTGGATGTATGTCGTTCCGTTCGTGATGATATAAATCCGATACCGCCCGGACAGTTCCTTCAGTACCTTATAGCTGTCCGGGTACTCCACCACGGTTTCCGCGAGGCAGTCCATATAACGCCTGTTCAAAGCATTTACGTCGACATTTTCGATTCCGATGGCCTTCGTAAAATCGGCGAACCGTCCGAACTTCAGCTGTTCCCGGTTAACCTCCTTCTTCTCAAGGCGCTTCCAGTAGCCGTCGTTGATCACGTGATACACCGAGACTTCCTCATCCGTGATGTCACGTCCGCAGATCTCGCGCACGGCCTTCTTAAGCGCCAGCTGCTCCGTCTTCGTAAAATCCATTATGGTATTGTCAAAATCAAATAACAGATAACGGTACATAGGTCATTCCTTTTCCTTCAGTCCGAGATAGCGCGCAAGCGCAAGCGCATCCGCCTTCCCGATGTCCTGTAATTTCTCCTCCGTATTCCAAAACTGCCGGTCCGCATAGCTGTCCATGTAGCAGTGTTCCACAATGCATGCGGGGATTCCCAGCTCGGAACTTAAGCGGACCAGCAGGTAGCCGTCCATCCGTGTTCCGTCAAGATATTTCGTATAAGCGCTTTCCTTCCTGCGGATGCCCTCGATCGGAATCCCCAGCTCATTAAGCTCTAAAAGCGCGTAGGTGGCCAGCAGACGCTCTTTCTCGGCAACGACGGGCCTTTTCCCGACCAGAGCCATAGAACCGCTTAATTGGCCGTTGTAGGCGTTAAAATGCATGCCCATGACGACGTCCGCACCGTGATCGCGCGCATAACGCACGCGGTATTCCACATCGTCGTCCGTGTCAAACGTATCATAAACATAATCGCCGTTTCTAGTCAGGTATACATCCACATTTTCGTAGTGCTCCTCCAGATACGCCTTACAGTACTGTGCAACCTTCAGATTGATCGTCTTCTCGTTCGACCAGTATGCCGATGCGCCGGGATCCCGTCCGCCGTGTCCGGGGTCCAGAACCACGACATAGATTCCGTCGCCGTCCCGATCCGGTCCGTGGGTCCCCGTCGGCTCCTCCACCATCGGGACTTCGATCAGAAGCATTTCCGTGATGCTCTGGTCCGCCTTATACCCGCGTGTCGTCGTGCTCTGCTGCACGTAGCCCTCATATTCCACGCCGCCGACCGTCGTACGGATGCGGTACCATGGCTCATGAAACAGATTCGTGCAGGAATAAAGAATCTGTACGGGCGTACCGACGGTAAGCCGTACGATTCGCTTGCCCGTGCGTCCGGGCTCCTCCCGCAGGTAATACGCCATCCGGATCACGCCCGGCTTCGGCTCGTCGTACTCCACTTCATTGTTACGGTAAACCGTCAGGTCCACCGGCTCCGGTTTGGTCGGGTCCAGAAGCGGCGTCGGGCTCGGTTTCGGCGTCGGGCTCGGGGTAGCCGTAGGTGCCTCGGTAGGTACCTCGGTAACGCTTTGCGGCGTAACCGTCGGAACGTCCTTTTCAACGCCGGCGGGCGTCAGCTCCGCAGTCGGGCTCAGGGCCATCGTTGCCTCGATATCCGGATTCTTTCTGCCGAATACGGCATCCTCCATCCCGCAGGCTGTCAGCAGCAGAAATGCAACAATGCCGAGCAAACCGGCTGTTCCCGCTGTCTTTGTCCTTTTCCTCATAGTCCCTCCGAAACTTTACACGCAGTATCGTCCGAAAAATCCCACACTTACTACTATACGAAAGCACCGTTCGGTCTGTCAATCCTTACCTTCCGCGTTTTTTCACTCTTCCGTCCCGCCGGGCACCGGAAGCGAAAAATGCAGGAATTTTGACCAAAAAGGCAACAAAAAAACCGCAGTCCCGAAGGTACTGCGGTTCGTAGCTGGGCTACAAGGATTCGAACCTTGAAATGACGGAGTCAGAGTCCGTTGCCTTACCGTTTGGCGATAGCCCAAAAGCGTGTCTTCCTGACACAACGGTTATTATACTGTAACCATTTCCTTTTTGCAAGCATTATTTTCATTTTTTTGACGGAAAATCTGTTATTCATTTTCCGACATAAAAAAATACGATTTTCATCTTTTCAACCGCCCTCCTTTTATGTATAATATGATTTACACAACTTCGGTTGAAACGCAGTACGGAAAGGAGCATTGTATTATGAAAAAATTTACGAAACTTGCACTTGTTGCAACTGTTATCGGCGGCGCGTATTATCTCATGAAGAACAAGGCTAACAAGCCCGCAGTTGAGACCGCTGTGGATGATGACGAACTCTTTGAGGGCGACTTCGCTCCCGAGGGAACCTGTGAGAAGGCTTGCGAAGAAACCGGCGAAGAGGCTGCTGAGGAATCCGGCAAGAAGTTCGACGTATACAAGAAGAAGGCTTCCGAGCTTGCAGGCAAGGCTTCCGAGAAGGCAAGCGCTTTCGGTAAGTTCGTAGCTGAGAAGGCTGTAGAAGCGAAAGACTTCGTTGGCAAGAAGGTTGACGAGCTCAAGAAGAAGGATGCCGTAGATGAGGCAGCTGAGAACGCAGAAGAGGCAGTTGATGAAGCTGCTGACGCTGTTGAGGTTGCTGTTGAAGACGTGAAGGAAGCGGTTGATGACGCCTTCACTCCTTCCGAGGATCCCGTTGATCCCGAGGCATAAGTTGCAACATTCCTGTTTTGCGGCTGTCCGAAAGGAAGCCTGAAACAAACTAAGCTCTTCCCTCCCCGGGGAGTGTTTATATTGGGAGTTACTCCCGGAAACAGCCGTTGCTGCAGCAGCGGCTGTTTTTTTGTGCCATTATCCGGAACGAATAAAAAAGAAAAAGAAACAGACAACAGGCGTCCCCGTTGTCTGCTTCTTTGCCTCATCCATTGTTGAGGACTCTTTTTCCCTTTTTGGTACTACTTTATTTCCAGATAATGGTCCATCAGCCGATAGCCCTCAGCAAAGAAATTGCCGGAGGTCTCAGCCTCTTTCTCATTATATCTCTGGCACTTCTTAACGTCCCGTTTCGTACTGTCGTAAATCAGATACGGAATCGGGGTACTGGTGTGGGTCCGTTTCGAAATGGGCGTCGGGTGATCCGGCATGATCAACATGCGGTAATCAACGCCTGCCTTATCAAGACCCTCCTTTACGATGCGGATCACTCTCTCGTCCAGATACTCGATCGACTTGATCTTGTTCTGCAGGTTGCCCTGGTGTCCCATCTCATCCGGTGCCTCCAGATGGATGTATACGAAATCGTAACCCTCTTCGGTAAGCGCACGGACCGCAGCCCCTGCCTTGCCCTCGTAATTGGTATGCAATCCGCCGTTGGCGCCTTCCACCTCGATGTTGTGCATCCCGGTGCCGACCGCGATACCCTTCAGCAGATCCACCGCCGAAATCATCGCGCCCTTCTTTCCGGTCTTGCCGGTAAATGAGGTGAGACCCGGTTTGGTTCCGGCTCCCCAGAACCAGAGCGAATTGGCTTTATGCAATCCCTTCTTCGCACGCTCCACATTCAGGGGGTGCTCATTCAGGATGTCAAAACTGCGTTTTTGAATCTCCCTAAGGGCTTCGTCCTTCGGAAGATAATCACAAATCTTACTTCCCAGTATATCATGTGGTGGCGTAAGGTCAACTACTTTTCCGAAATTCCATACAAAAAGATGACGATAACTCGTTCCGACATAGAAGTGATACCCTGCCCATTCGAGCTTTTTTCGTACTGCTTCAATCAAAATTGACGCATCTTCCGTCGAAATTTCAGAAGAGCTGTGATCGATGATCGTTTTCTCCTCATACGGGAGTCCGTCGTCGGAAAGGGTCACCAGATTGCACCGGATCGCGATATCCGTGTCCGCAAGTGCCACTCCGATGCTTAACGCTTCCAAGGGGGACCGCCCTGTATAGTATTCTCTCGGATTGTATCCGAGTACCGCAAGGTTCGCCGTATCGCTTCCCGGCTTCATTCCTGCGGGGATTGTGCTTGCCAGTCCTATCTCCCCGTATTCCGCCATTTCGTCCATCATGGGCGTTTCCGCGAATTCGAGGGGCGTCTTTCCGCCAAGCTCTTCGATGGGCTCATCGGCCATGCCGTCGCCCAAAACTACAACATATTTCATTGTCGGCCTTTCCGGTCATCCCGTTATGATCAGATTTCGTAACGGATACGGCCTATAATATCGATCTTCGCCGCTGCTTCCGCAAATTCCTTCTCGGTCATGACTTCGGTGACAAATGCGAACTCACGTCCCTCACACTCGAGAATGGAGATTTCCTTGCGAATCGGGAAGAGTTCCTTCGCCTTTTCGGCTTCGGCAACCGGGACACGAACGAAGAACTTGTTCTCCATATCGTTTCTGCTGCCGAGGATCATCTTTTCCTTTTCCCAAAGAATCGGAATATTGACATGACGATGCTTTGCGGCATCAATAACATCGGAAACCACTGCACTTGCAGTGGGAAGCTTTCCGGCGCCTCTGCCGTAGCAGACAACGTCCTCAAGCATATTACCGCGGATCATAATGGCGTTATAAACGCCGTTTACCGGGTAAAGCGGGTTCTTCTTACGAACCATATACGGCGCTACAATCGCGTATACGATACCGTTCTTCATGTAGCTGCGCCCTAAAAGCTTGATTCCGTGCTTCATGGCCTTTGCATAGGCTACGTCGATATCGGTAATGGCGGTAATGCCTTCCGTATAAATATCTTCAAAATCAACCTGCCGTCCGTATGCAAGGCTTGTCAGGATTGCGATCTTTCTGCATGCGTCATGTCCTTCGATATCCGCCGCGGGATTGCGCTCGGCAAAGCCGTTGTCCTGCGCGTCCTTAAGAGCAGCCTCAAAGCTCATGTTCTGCTCGCGCATCAGCGTCATCATGTAGTTGGTCGTACCGTTCAGGATACCGCATACTTCCATTACCTCATCGGCGGTGATGGAGCGGATCAGCTGACGGATTACCGGAATGCCGCCGCCTACGCTTGCTTCAAACAGATAGTTGATATTCTTCTCACGGGCGATCTCGATCAGTTCCGCGCCATGCTTGGCAACCAGTTCCTTGTTGGACGTGCAGACGCTGCGCCCGGATTCCAGCGCGCGCTTCGAGAATTCATAAGCCGGCTTCAGTCCGCCCATCGTCTCGACAACGATCTCCACGCTGTCATCGTTCATGATGTCTTCAAAGTCATGCGTCAGATACGGCTCAACGGCATCTCCCTTGAATTCGCGCAAATCGAGCACATATTTTACGTCAAGCGGAAAGCCAACACGCTTCGCAATAATATCGCGGTTCTTCGTAAGGACGTCAAATACGCCCGAACCAACCGTACCGTATCCTAAAATCGCAACATACATTTTATCATTCTCCTTCGGGCCGTATCCGGTCCGTGTTATAGTATTCCGAATCGTTTACTCGCTGCCGAGTATTTTCAAATAATGGACCCCTTTAATGCCGCGCACACCGGAAATCAGATCCTCCGTTGCTTCGGTTTCCGGCAGGATCTCAACGCCGAGCGCTACCGAAGCGATTCCGCCGGTCGGGATGCTCTGCTGGATGGTAAGCACATTGGCCTTACTTCCCGCAATCTTCTGCAGGATTCTTGAGAGGATGCCCGGCTGGTCATCTACCTGCAACATGATGTTCAACGTCTTTCCGCGTGAATTCTCATGGAAAGGCACGATCGCGTCACGGTATTTATAAAACGAACTGCGGCTCAATCCGATCGCGTCCGTAACCTCCTGGACGGTCAGGGATGCATCACAGGCGAGCCTGTGCTTCGCTTCCACCACTTTTAAAAGGACCTCGGGCAAAGCTGATCGGTTTACGATGTAGTACTCTTCCGTTCCCAAAAGTGTCTGCCTCCTCCCGTCAGGTTCTGGCATTTGCGGCAAATGTGTTTCCCGTACGCAAACATTTGTCCACGGGATAAATGCATTCTATCACAAAAGCTCGGGAAAATCAACACCGGGTTTTCGGACGGAAACATGGGTCCAAACGCCATGGCTTCTGATCACAACAGGAACCTTAATACCGGTATTTGGGATGGAAACATAAATCTTTTACCCGCCTTCCGGTATGGTTTCGAATGAAAAAACAGGACAGCCGTACGACTGTCCTGTCCAAAATCACTGTGAACGATTCCACTCGGAATCCATTAAGGATTCTCCGGATCATGTAACGGCGTGTCGTCCCAAGGACTTGCTGCAACAACATCCGATGAATCCAAAGTCACAATTACCAACTCGATTTTTTCAAATTCGCTTTTCATCTTTGTCCTCCTTTAGCCACCGTTTATTTTTTCAACGTCCAGAAATGGTTTTCTTTAAGATTCAAAGTGTAGTAGAGCCATACAGACTCCTGTCCCTTTTCATCGATATAATATACCGTGAAATACAGCATTTCGTTCTCGAATTCCTCTGCAGGAAGAACCAGTCTGAAGTATCTCATTCCGTCATAGTCCGGAATATACGGATCCTCGTGCGCTACCATCTCGGCAAAGGTCTGAGGCTTTCTGTTTCCTTCCTTCATAACAAGGAAGGTATCCATCATATCATCATTCTTCTCTGCCTCGTAGAAAATCTTGCAGTCCTTACCGAAACCTTCCGTGGAAACGGTTACTCTGGTCTGCTTTGCGATATCTCTGTCAATACCAAACGCAAAAGCAAGCAGGAAGAACTTGTCATCGGCATACTCACCGTTCTTCAGCGCTTCATAAGAATAATGGGTATCTCCGTTCTGAATGAACTTGTATCCATCCGCAGTATTCGCATCCTCATATCCGTCTCTTTGCATACGCTGCCATACAAGAGATCCGGAAATATAATGCTTACCGCTGAAATTAATGATATTCGCATACAGCCAGGGGCTCTTCTCTTTCAACTCGGTTCTGCGAAGCGTCGTCTCAAATACAACGTCCTCGTAGTCGAACTTGTAGCTGTCATCACCTGCGGTGTAGGTCTTACCGTTCTTGGAAATGTCCTTCCAGGAAATGGTGTACTCATCAAGAGCGGAGGTGCTGCCGAGAACCTTTCTTACCTCACGGGTCGTAAGGGAAGGAAGAACTTCCGTCTCGGAATAGCCGCGGAACGGATCGGTGAAATCGTCCTTCGTAACTTCGGAGCGGGTACCGTTCTGATCGATGATGTAGAAGGAAGCCTTATACTCACCGCGAAGTACGATATGGTAGTTTGCTACAACACCGTTCTTATCTACGATCACATTGCCGTTCTTGTCAACCACGCCGGCCGTAGCAGGCTTTTCAACCTTTATTTCGGTAACATCCTTGTAATCGGCCGGAACGGTATAATTGATATCGAAAAGTGCATTCTCGCCGCTGAACCTGTCAAGCGTGCTGCCGTATACTCTGCCGTCAACCGCATCGCCGTTTACATCGGCCTGCTTGCCGAACAGCGGTACATAAGCGGTATATGTGTCTCCATATACATCATAGGTAATGTTCTCAGCAACTTCGTCGTCATATTCAACGGAAACGTCCTTCTTCTTGGAAAGGAGTTCCGTGCTGTCCTTCGCCTTAGCCTGAACATCGTTTACGGAAGGATTGAATACCTTCTCTTCAAGCTTAACATCGAACTTTGCGGGACGCTTGCCGGACTTGTCCTGCTTGTCATCCCATTTTACGTCAACCGTAACCTTAGCGGCCGGATACATAATGAAGTAAACATTGGAAGAAGCGAACTTGTAAGTATCCTTGCAGCTGATGTCGGACTTTCTCGTCATTCCTGCGTAGGAGCTCTTGTTCGTAAGAGCGCTGCCGGTCAGTGCCTGACCGCACTTCTTACCGTCTTCATAAACTTCAAAGCGAAGTTCGCAGTTGTTCTCAAGAAGCTCGGCATACAGTTTCAGGGAATCCGAACCGCTCTTCATGAGAGAAATCATGGAATTCTTTACGGAGTCGGAGGAAACCGCGCAAACAGCCTCGCCAGTCTTGTATGCGTCGCTCTCCGATGCCGGAGCATAATTCTTGCCGATGAACAGCTTATAGAAACCGTTCGAACCGCCGGGCAGCTCATTCAGGTTGCCTTCGGCATCGTAGTAAAGGTAATGAACCGTGTATTTCTCCGCTTCCTCAATCTTAAAATACTTCTTCGGCATCTTGAATCCGCGGAAACCGATTTCGTTATTAACCTTAACCTTTGCAGCAACGATCTGTGCTGCGATGTGTCCCTGGTTTACAGGAGTCTGATCCTCAACGAAAGCCTTGGGTGCAAGGATTGCGCCGCGGTTCGGCTTCTTGAGGTTAACCTTGGTTGCTTCATAGAAGTTATAAAGAACCTGTGCGTTCTCAGCGGAATTCTGTCCGAAGTACTGGCCGTTGAACCATACGGAATCGGACCATGCAGCCGTATAATCGACCGTCTTTCCGGGAACGTTGATGATCACATAGCTTCCTGCAGGAACATTGATCTTTACGGTATTTGCTCCGCTGAAATCAGCAGCGGAAACATTGAAGAAGTTAACCTTCTGGTTGGAACCGGTAAGTTCCAGGGTACCGTACTTATTCTTAACCGTAGCACCGTTCTGCTCGGAGAGCTTACGGCTGATGTTTGCAAGATTCTGGAATTCCTTCTCGAAATCGATCAGGCCGTTTGCGTTAACCGCATAGGTCTGTGCCTGCACATCCTTCGCGGAAGGGCCCGTAACGCTCTTAACATTCGTGGACACAACAAAAGGATGGCTCACACCGGAATACTTCGGCTGAACATATCCAAATGCTCCACTGATGCTGTTGTTGCAGATGATTGCGGCAGAACCGTCATTTGCCACCTGATTAGAGCCAGATGCAGAAGTGAGAATTCCCTTGATCGGATAGCCTGCGCCGTATCCGGTAGGGAGTAAGAATTCGTCTGCAGCAATGCGGCCTTCACAATCTGCGTTTCCGTTTACGGAAAACTCTTTTGTGAAGATAGCGAAATGGGAAGCGATTCCCAGAATGTATTCATTCGCATCACTACCATAAAGAAGTTTCTTTGCGAGATCGGAGGAATCGTCCAGCTTTTTGAAGCCGTATTCGTTTACCTCCCCATTCCTGATTCCGGTATCCGTGGCAGCGGCCGGTCTCACCGAAGCGGCTGCCATAACCAAAATAAGGAAGGCAGTCAACACCCGTTTGTACAATTGATTTTTCATATAAATAACCTCTCCTCTGCCATGACTTTTTATGCTTGTCACGGCGATTGTGCGCTTAGTTCAATTTTGCTACTTAATAGACGTAAAACATCACACACGCGTTATATTTTACTCCCTGGAAAGACTAAAGTCAACCCCTAAATCATGTGTTTTATTGCACTTTATTTCATGTTTTAAGTATTTCGATGTCTTTTCTTATGCTCCTGAGCCCTAATATTCTCTATCCTTTCGGGGTATCATGTAGTTTCTTATCCTCGGATACCGTGCACAAAAGTGCATAGAATTTCATTTTTCGTCGTTATGTCCTTTTCTGCACATTTTCAGAAAGCCTTATTTTACTAGGCTTCCGATGGTTTTTAAATCGGTCGAAACACGACAAATGTCATATCTCTTCCTGTGCATAAACGAAGAACAGAGCAGCCAAAGGCCACTCTGTTCTTCTGAAAAGATGGGTTAGTAGTATTTCTTTCTTGCTAAGCGGTCACGGGTTGCTGTGTTCCTCGTCCCCGTTTTCGCTCCAGGATGCGACAATTACATCGTATCCTTCCAAACTGTCGATCTCGCACGAAACCTCTTCAAACAGTTCTTTCACATTCATCCTCCTTATCCCCGATGATCTTTCATAATGTGTTTTACTTGCCCTGCAAAGTCCAGTGCTTGTTTTCTTTCATATTCAGTGTGTAATAGAACCACACAGATTCCTGTCCGTTCGCATCGGTATAGTATACGGTAATGTAGAGCGTCTCGTTCTCGAATACGTCCGCCGGCAGAACAAGACGGAAGTAATTCATGCCGTCATAATCGTCTACATAAGGATCGCTGGGAACCAGCTCCTGAATGGTTCTGTTCGGAGAAGTTTCAATTCCCGGCATTGCGCAGAATGTCGACTTCGTGTTCGGCGTGTTCTGCGTCGAATATACGAAATCGGTTACGCCTTTGCCGAAGCCCTTCGTCGATACCGTCACACGGCTCTGTGCCGCACGCTCTTTATCAACGCCGTAGGCAAATGCGAACAGGAAGAACCTGTCATTCTTGTACTCGTTCTTCAGGTTCGGATCAAAACCGTAATGGGTCATCTCATACTGGCTGATTCTCTTCTGGATAAAGGTGTATTCTCCGGAAACGTTGTCCGCCTGCAGACGGTCATATACCATCGGTGCCGGAATGTAATGGCTGTTATTATAAAGGATAATATGTGCATACAGCCACGGTACATTGTTCTCACCGATGATCTCGCTTCTGCGAAGGGATGTTTCGAAAATTACGTCCTCATAATCAAAGGAATAATTGTCGCTGCCGGCCTCATAGGTCCGTCCGTTCTTGGAAATATCCTTCCAGGTGATCGTGTAACCGTCGGGAACATTATTGCTTCCGAGGATCTGGTTGATCTCCGTCGTTGTAATGCTCGGAAGGGTTTCCGTCGTGTCAAATCCGCGATACGGATCCGTGAAGTCTTCCTTCGTTACTTTCGTGCGGTTTCCGTTCCGGTCAACAACATAAAACGTTGCCGTATACTCTCCCCGCAGAACGATGTGGTACTGTGCCACAATACCGTTCTCGTCAACAATAACATTGCCGTTCTGATCCGTAATACCGGACTCCGGCTTGTCCGCCTTCGTGCCCGTTACGTCGATATAGCCGTCTGGAACGGTATAGGTGATTCCGAATACGGAATCGGCTCCGTCGAATTTGTCAATGGTCGTTCCGAAGGTCCGGCCGGTTCCCGCATCGCCGTTAATATCCGGCTGCATGCCAAACAACGGTACATAGTAGGAATAGCTGTCGTTATATACATCAAATGTGATGTCTCTGCCAAGACTGTCATCATACTTCACCGCAACGGTTTCGTTAGCGGAAAGCAGTTCCGTGTTCTCTCTTGCCTTAGTCTGCACGCTGTTCGAGTACGGATTGTAAAGGTTTTCGGAAAGCTTCACGTTGAAGGTTTCCGGACGCTTGCCGGACTTATTCTGCTTATCGTCCCAGGAAACGTCAACCGTTACCTTTGCCGCAGGATACATAATGAAATATACATTGGAAGTGGAAATCGTATAGGTGTCATCCCAGCCGATATCGGCCTTGCGGTCTAATGCAGCGTAAGTGTCCGGATTCAGCAGTCCGCCGGCAGGACCGCCCTTCAGCGCATCCTTGCTGGTCTTTCCGTCTTCATAAACCTGGAAGCGGATCTCGCAATTGCTGGCTGCAAGATCAGCATACAGTTTCAGTGCCTCGGCCTCCGGGCCGTGTCCGTTGTTCATAAGCGAAAGCGCAGCCGTTTCGTCTGCATCGGAATCGATGGCCTGGATCACGGTACCAGCCTGATAAGGTCTGGGATCGTTGTCGTTATAATGTTCTTTATATTCCGGAGCTCTCTCCGCATCAATGAAAATCTTATAGAAGCCGTCCGGTCCGCCCGGCAGTTCCTTCAGATTGCCTTCTGCATCGTAATACAGATAACGCACGGTGTAGTCCTCTCCGTCAACCGGAGTCTCGAACAGTTCACCGAGGAAGGAACTCGGCATAACAAATGCGCGGAAGTCGATCTGGTTATCCAGATACAGCTTTCTTGCAACGATCTGTGCGGAATGGTGTCCCCAGTGCTCGCCGCTCTTATCCTCAACATAAGCTCTCGGAGCAAGGATGGAAGCACGCGTTGCCTTTAAAAGGTTAACCTTTGTTGCTTCATAGAAGTTAAACAGGATCCGCGTATTCGCTACCGAACTCTGTCCCTGCTGAGAGCCGTTATAATACAGCGCGTCAGACATGGCGGCGGTATAATTTACTTCTTTGCCTGGAATATTGATGATTGCAAAGCTGCCCTCGGGAATGTTCAGGTTCAGTCTGCCCGCGGACTCAAAATCTTCCTTGCTGACATTGAAGAAGTTAACCTTCGAATCCGTTCCGTTAAGCGTCAAAGTTTTATTGGTGGCCATGGAAACGGTTCCGTTGTCTTTCGTGGAGAACTTATGGCTCAAGTCATTCAGACGCTGGAATTCTTTTTCGAAATCAATCAGTGAATTGGGTTCCACAGCATAAGTGTTGGCCTTAACGCTGTTGGCAACAGGACCCACAACGCGCTGTACATCCGTGGATACGACAAATCTGTGCGTCTGGCCGTTGTGGTTATGCTGCACATAACCAAACTCACCGGAAATGCTGTTGTTACAGATCACGTCCGCAGACCCGTTCTGAGGACCACTGTTGGCATTGGTTGCAGAGGTAAGGGCTCCCTTGATCGGATAACCGTCCTGGAATCCGTTCGGGAGATAGAATTCATCAGAAGCGATACGTCCCTCGCAATCCGCTCCGCCTTCGATGGTTACCTCTTTGGTGAAGATTACGAAGTGCGAAGCAAGGCCCAGAGCATAATCATTCGTATCGGATCCGTAAAGAAGCGCCTGGGCTTCATCGGATGCCGGATCAAGCTCTGTAAAACCGTATTCATTCGTTGCTGCCGTCACGGGACGTACAGAAGAAAATGCAACAACTGCAATAAGGAAGGTTGCTATTACCCTTCCGAAAAACGATTTTCTCATATATTACTCCTCCGCCGAAGGCATTGTGATTTACGTGCATCTGTCTCGGCCTGTCTACAACCTCCAAAATACTTCATTAGGAAAATTGTATTATACACGCAATTAAATTCTACATCATTAGAACAAGAATGTCAATTCCCAAAGATCAATTGTATTATGAACAAAATCAGCTATTTTGACTGAAAAAATGTATTTTTTTGTGGAAAAATGGAAGGAGTGCCCTTTTTGGACACTCCTTCCTCCAAAAAAACTTCAATATTATCTTGTTGCCAGATACGACTGTGCGGCATCTCCGAACCGCAGCAGGCGGTCTGTCAGACTCCAAACCGTGCGTCCCTGCCGGTTGGCAAGAAGCGCATATCCTTCCACGCCCGTCGTTACGCGGTTGCTCACGGCAATTCCGTCCTTCTTACAGATGATCGTGTATTTTGCCCGGTAGTCAAGTACCGAGATGCCGGATACCTCTACGCGGTACCGGCCGTTTCCGCAATCCTTCCATTCGGTCGCCGGAATTTCAAATGACGCATTCTGCCCGCCATTTTCCGTAATGACTACCTTCATATAACGGACCGGTTCGGATGTCATGAGGTAGATATTCAATTGCGGTCGGTTCTCAAGGGAAAGCGATGTGCCGGAAATCAGCACTTTGCTTCCGCCGGTCTCTTCGTCCGAATAGCTGTTATCTGCAACTGGCGCGGTCTGCGTCGTCGCGCAGTTCTTCATTTCCGCGGTCATATTGATCGTTGCAGGTTCCGCGGTATGATATCCGAAATACTGCTGCGCTTCCGCTCCGTAATAAAGCATATCGGCAAGCAGTGTCTTCAACTGGCTGTCGTTGCCTGCATGGGAGAACATGTTGACGGCATAATCCGCAACGCTGTAGAAACTCGGACTGTAATACTTTACGGTACTGCCGTTTATTCCGACGAATGTGGCTTCCACGCGGCTGGACATTTCCTTGGCCGCGATGCCGTAATAATTGTACTTGCGGCACGGTGTGTCGTTCGGTCCGGCCATCGTTACATAATCGCGCACAACGGAGTAACGCTTTCCCGTCTCCGTATCCCCGGAATACTCCGGAACAGATACGATCAGGATGCCGTCCGCATAAGCGCTGTATACATTCTGCGGAATCAGAAATCCGATGCCGAAGGCGTCGCCGATGGTACAGTCATAGGTAAGCACCGCGTTTGAAGAAACATTGGTACTCACATTGCTGACATAGACTTCAAAGGGATAGGTCTGTCCGGCAAACCGGACCGTTCCCTGCGTCGTTCCCGCCCCGACACCCCAGGGCATTCCGTATTCATCCAAAGCCACGATCGACGTGTCCGCAATCGAGTATTCCACGCGGTCCGGTGCAATGGAACACGATACGTCGGTATCATTGCGGTTCGTTCCTTCGAAAAGGATTGACGGTTCAATCTTCTCTCCGGTATAAACAAAGGGTTTTACAACGGTCACGGAAACATCCGAAACCATATATTCGGCATATTCGACTTCTCTTGTAACCGCCGCCGTTCCCGTTCCGTATGAGCTAAGCGTTCCCGCATCGCTCTGAAGAATTACAACCCAGTAGGTATTCCGACCGGTTGACACACATCCGATGCCTGCGCCGGAATAAGCGCTGTCCGTGATCTTTCCTAAGTGGAATGTGTTATTTCTTAACTGTAACAGGGCATCGCTCGCATTAGTTGAATTCTTTAAGACACATTCTCTGACAGGTCCGAATTCCGTCTGCAGCTTTGTTCCGTCCGGGCGGATTTCATTTAAATCATCATAGTATAACGCAATCTCTGCTGCTCTCATCATGGCAAGTTCGGACAGGGCTTTCGATGTCGTAAGCGGTGTCATGGAACCGCGAAGAAGGGAGTCCTGATTAATTAAGGAAAGTAACGAATTGGCCGAGTCATAGTCCTCCCTCACAAGCATGGGTACCGTATTCAGCACAACCCAGGTATTCTCTCGCCCTACGAATCTTTCCGGAAGCATTCCGTCGAGATCAAAAGGAAATGCATCTCTGCCAATGTAAAGAACACTTTCCGGAAGGTCCGGCAATGTGGTAAGCCCTGTTCCATCAAATGCAACTTCTCCGATTCCGGTAACCCCGTTCCCAAAGCTGACATTCGTCAATCTTGAGCAACCGCCAAAGCAATCTTGAGAAATATCACAAGAACAATTCAGCGTAACTTTTTGAAGTGCTTTCATTTCAGAAAAAGCCCCGAACCCGAGTTCAACGATCGAATTCGGAACAGTGATTTGTGTAATTCCTAAATTTCCAGAAAAGGCTCCTTCTTCGATAACCGTAACTGAAGACGGAATGCTCAGCGTTCCGCTGAAAGCCGGAGGAACGACTACCAAATTTGCCCCGTCTTTAGAGTATAACACCCCATTTATAGTTTTGAAGTTTGTCGCTCCGTCCGCACAGTAAAAGGTCGTCAGACGTTTATTTCCGGCAAATGCAGAGAAATCAATCTTTCTAAACCTTGTCGAAAAAGTAAACTCCGTCAGATTGCAATCCCCGAACGCCCCTCGTTCTAGGGTTGTTAGCGAGTTCGCAGTAACCGTTGAAAGACTGCTGCATCCCTTGAATGCATCTGCGTAGACCTTCTCGACCAGATTCAAGTCAATATCGGACAATAAAATACAATTTGCAAACGCCTTTTGAGGTATAGTTTTCAAGGTCGTCGGAATTGAAACATCTTCCAGTCCCTGCATTCCGCTAAAGGATGACGATTTAATTCCTGTGATTCCCTCCTCGATGACAATTGTTTTGATCGTCGTACGATAGGTGTTCGGACCAGTCATGCCTTTATCCCAGGGAGTGGACGACAAGCTTCCGGTACCCGAAATCGTCAGCGTAAACCCGTCCGTCTTATTACCGGTAATCG
>CAMIWE010000048.1 GCA_946402335.1 uncultured Lachnoclostridium sp. | reverse complement strand
ACAGCCAGAATAAAAATCTTAGGAATTTATTCTTGACTTTTCATAGCTGGTCTCCCTTCCTCTTTCCCGTCCGCTGTCCCGGACTTTCATTCATCGTTACATAAGTGATTGGTAAAACTTCTGCAGCACGTAAAATGCCGGCTTCCGGTATGTCATATCCTCCGAAAGAAGGCCTTTTCGGTTATAATAGTTCTGAATCGAACTCGTTCTTCTCGGGCAACGGAAATCAAACAGAATCCATGGCGTCATTCCGCGGATATAAGGGATTTCGCGAAGAACCGCAATCTGCTTTTCATAAACATCCGCCTGGCACTCCTCGGTTCCTTTGTCCGAAGCAGAGCCATGCAGCCCCTGCAGCGCGTCTGCGCCGAATTCCGTAATGATCACAGGCTTGTCCGGGTCACTGTTCTTCATGAGCTGCGGAAGTTTCGAAAAATCGGGGGTATACCAGCCGCAGTACTCATTGATTCCGATCACGTCAAGGAAATCCGCAAGGCGGTCGGCGATACGGTTCTCCTCCGCATCCACAAGACATGCGGCCGAAACCAGTCGCGTGGAATCCATGCCGTGTGCGCACTGCGCAAGACTCTTCATAAACATAAGACGCTCATCGGTATCGGCATTTTCGTTACCCACCGACCAGAAAATGACACTTGCGCGGTTATAATCCCGCGTGATCAGTTCCTTAAGCTGGTTCTCGGCGTCCTCATAGGTTTCCTTACGGGCAAACCGGATTGCCCAGTAAACCGGGATTTCCTCCCACAGAAGCATTCCCGCCTCATCAGCGAGTTTTGCCATGTTCTCATGATGCGGATAATGTGCGACACGCATAAAGTTGCAGCCCAGTTCCTTTGCTGCCCCAAGTATCTGCCTGCGCTCGTCATCAGACAGGGCTTTGCCGTTTTTCACGCTGTCCTCATGGGCGCTGATGCCCCTTAGGAACAGTTCCTTTCCGTTTAGGAAAATCTTCCTCCCCTTCACCGAAATCTCCCGGTATCCGACCCGGTCGCTCACATGATCCGCCCCGCAGCTAAGCGTCACATCATAAAGAACCGGTTCCTCCGGTGACCAGAGTTTCGGTGCAACCGGAAGAATGCAGCTTCCTTCGCCGTTTATAACGGAAAATGACTCGTTCACGTCTAATCCCGAAATGTGTACTACAACAGTAGTATTAACATTTTCCGATAGTTTTACCCCAACCGTAATCTTCGAGAACGTCCCGTCCGGTACCAGCGCGGTACGGAAGTTTTTGATATGAATCTTCGGCACGCGGATCAGTTCGATCTCGCGATATATGCCGCCGTAATTAAACCAGTCCGTATTTTCCGTAGGAACCTGCTCGTGCCGCCTTGTACTGTCGGCCTGCAGGATAATCCGGTTATCGTCTTTTAAATGCTCCGTGATCTTAAAATACGCAGGCGTGGAGCCGCCGCGATGCAGTCCGAGATATTGCCCGTTTAAAAACACCCGCAGCAGATAATTGGCCGCGCCGATCCGGAGATAAACCTCCTCGTCCTCGCGTGCCGCGTACGAAAAGGTACGGGTGAACACCATGCTTCCTTCATAAAGCAGGTATTCCGGCGCCACGGTATTCCAACACGCCGGGAGTTCCATGACCGGCCACTCGTCAAAGGAATAATCCACAGGAAGGCTGAACCCGTGCTCGTCGGATTTTCTTTCCAAAAACCATTTCTGGCGGATGCAGGTATCATACTGATCCACGGCATAATGCCATGCCCCGCTTAACGAAATCTTCTCTCTTCCGCCGTCAAATACCATCCCTTCGGCAGTTGCCTTTCTGCCCTCATATTCCTCCGTATAGTCCTCGAGATGAATGTCGGACATATACTTTTTCGCCTTTGCCATCTGCCTTTCCTCCGATCCTTTTATTACGCGCAAAACAACCTTGAAATAACCATATCGCACCGATGGAATAAAAGCAAGATTCATTTGCCGGAAACGCCGAAATCCTCATAAGAAACGGTTTTCTACCTCGCCAAACGGTTTCTGCCTCCCCAAAAACTTTTTCCTTCCTCCCGGTACGAAATACGGCCCGACAGCTTAAAAGCCATCGGGCCGTTTCGTTTCGCATTTATTGCTCAAGCCAGTCAAATGTCCAGGGTTGTCCGACCGTCAGTGTCAGATCTTTATTCGGATTGTAATCGAATACCGTATTTCTGAACAGGTAGGATTCATTATAGGTTCCTCCCGGGACACGAAGGTTAACGCCCTTTGTAAACTCATCATTTGCAATGGCAGGATTCCGAATAATGGTAAGTCTCTTAAGCTTTACCTCCTTCGTAATCCGAAGCGGGTACTTATATACACTCCGGTTTGCCAGATTTGCATCATTTACGACAAAATTCAATTTATCAATCGGATTGGAGAAAATCTGGAACCCGTTCGTATTGTTAAACGAGATGTTGGTGACTTTGCTCGCATCGAGGACAAATCCGTTCACATTGATCGTAGTCGGCATCGTACCGTAATATGTTTCCCCGTCCTCCGTAATGGTATCGAACCCGTACTCCCCGTTTGTTTTGTAACTCGAGAACACAAGCCACGGAGCCAGAGTATCTTCGTCCAGTTTCCATACACAGTCTGTGATATTGATATCGCCGTTCCAGTAGCTGCCGTAATCTTTGCGGAGATACACGAAATATTTTGAGTAAGAGGTTACGCGCTCGATATTCATGGTTCCGAACCCTACGGCGAGAATTCCCCTGTAACCGATATGGGAATCTTTTACCGTCAGATTATAAGTCCCCATGTGGGCATCGATACGGTTCACGCGGGAGTTTAACACTTTAAGGTCCTTACAGAAATTGGTCCCTGTTGTTCCCCATCTGGAAGGGTCCATGATGCCCGTCGGATCCGCGGGTCCGCTCACATCCTCTTCATCCCCGACACATACACAGCCGTCAATTGTGAGACCGGCGACATATTCCGCGTAAATCTCATAAGGAGAAGTGTTATTGTAGTCGTCTCCGTAACTGAACACGGCAAGGTGGTTGGAAAGTTTACAGTTCTTGATCGTTACGTTCGCGCAGTTCGTCACACGGAAGAACCCGTGCATCGGTGCGCCGTATCTGGGAACATGGATTTCTTTTCCCTGACTGTTATAGCCGACATACTCATTACCGGTTCCGAAGCAGGCATCTTCCCCGAGAAGATAATGTTCTACGCCCTCTATCGTCACGTTGGAGCGGGCAATATTGATTCCCCGATGGATATAAGGGTGTATACGGACCGTATTCACAATCGTATTGAAAGTACCGCCTTTGACGGTGAGAGGCGTCTTATCAATCGGATATTTCCAGATTTCCTGGATTTCGTCCCAGTCCCACTGCAGTCTCGAGTTCTCCGTGATGCAGCCGGTGGAAGCATCTAACACAAAGACTTCCTTTTGGTCACGGGCAGCCACGACTCCGCTGTCGCTGTATCTTCCCCAGCGTTTGTATTTGGTGGTACGAAGGACATAAACAGCGTCTTCGTGAAACTCATTCGGCGCGCCGAGTGCAACCGTATCCTTGGAAAAAGTTTTATTCTTCTGGCCGTATGCAATCGCTCCGCTGAAATTGTATCCGGATGTCGTACGGTAATCCGGATAATCATCAAGATCCGGATCCACCCCGAGATAATACCTTGTATAACCTCCCGCTGCTGCCACAGTCTCGTCGGATACCATTTCAATCTTTCCGTTCGCTCCCACCCGGAAAAACTTATACGGATTCATCCAGAAACGCCCGTAATCCTTACTCGGCGCAACCGTGAACAGATAGCAGTCTCCGTAAGGAATATAGTCCTCGTAAACCGGATCGCCGGTTTCTTTATTGTATCCGATGATGCGCTTATCCCCGTAAAGTACCGTATCGTCGATTATAAATGTAGCTCCGGTCCAATCCGTCGCCGTCTTGATCACGCCTCCTTTATTGAGGTCGCGCGATTTTCCGTCGTTTACGGGATTCAGGAAGTATCCCATATGGCCGATATAGTAGGTCGCGCCGTTCTTCGCCTTTACGGGAAGGTTCTGCTCATTGGCTGCCTCATGGGCAAGAACGATGGCGTCGTAATCGTCCGTCACGCCGTCGCCCTTAGCGCCGAACATCTCATAGGTAATATACCCGAGACTCGGATCCCAGGGATCTTCCGGATATTCCTCATAAACGCTTGAAGACTGGTTTTTGTACTGTCTGAAATAATAGTTGTACCAATAAATGCTCTTCACCAGTGTGGAAAGCGCTGCGTCGCCGCTCAGTGCGGTAACGATATCCGCATAGGAAAGCACGCTGTACCGGAATGTCGACGATACACCGTCAAGGGTGAGTGTCGTCTCATACACATGGTCGATATTGCCGGCAGTGATTCCCGGAATCTCGACGTAATACAGATCGTCCTTCTTCTGCAGGCTGACTGCCTTGCCGTCTACACGGAACGAGTAATCACTTGCATTTCTTGTCAGGAAGAAATAGTGGCGGATGGAAAATGTATCCGTAAGCACCAGACTGCTTCCGTTGTAGAAAACGCTTTCCGGTACCGTTCCGATCATCTGCATCCGGTAGGGTTCCAGATTCACATCCGAAATGGTCACCGGGATGGAGGACGCACCGTTAAAATAGTATTTGGCGCAATCCCCGTAATCGTCGATTGCCTTGGCGAGCCGGCCGCCGGTATTGTTCTGTTTTTTGATCTCCGAAAGGTACTCCTTAACGGAATAGGAAACCGTGCCGTTCGTCGCACCGGAGTTCGTAAGCGCAATCTTCGTGCTGCCGGACTTCAGCGAGATCACAAGATTCTTAGCGGTATCCTTGGCGTCGATCTGATGGGTTGCCTTGTAGTATCCGTTCTCGGCCGTCAGGGTGTGTTCCACCGAATCCACGACTGCCTTCGTCTGGCCGGACGTAACGCCGCTGAAGAAAATGTTCAACCCAAGCGTTCCTTCCGTAACGGTCAGGGAAAATCCCGCGATCTTCGCTCCGCTCTGCGCTGCCGAAGCCTTTTTGCTGCCTTCGGGAATCATCGACCCGAGAAGCAGCACGCACAGGAGGAATGCCGCCAGGCGTCCCCAAATGGTTCTTTCTTTTTTCATATAGTTTCTCCTCTGTTTTACCGGTGCAGATGCGCCGGAATGTTTTACCTCACGATCTTATACAATACCTCCGGAACGTCCGGACTCTTATTCGGAATAACCGTGCTCGAGGTAAACCGGCCGATAATGGAATCCTCGTCCAATACCCAGTTGTCCGGATGGAACTGCACATTGCTTATGTTCCCCGTTTCCGCCCCGTGAATGAGCGAGAAATAAGAAATTCCCGCCAGCAGCATGTCCGTCCGGAGTTTACTGTTTTCACTCGCATAGGTTGAAGGGTCTTTGAATTCGTAAACATTTAGCGTTGATTTGATCAGCCTCCAGCTGAGACTCAAACGGTTCAGACGGACCTGTACATCCTGCGGCTCATTCGCGGCGAGTTCCTCAATCCTCTGCCAGATTCCTTCGCAGATGCCGATTTCCTCGTCCGGCATGCGGTTGCGCGCTATGCTCTCCCACTTGTGTCTGCCGGCAAATGTCTTATATAACTGCGTATCGTACATATAAACATCATCGCGGTGATCCACAATCGTATGGTGATTCCGTGCCTGCTTTTCGAGATGCCACATGTACTCGCGGACATATGCGCCGCAGGAGCCGTACAGCACATCGGTAATGAAGGCCAGTTCCTCTTCATAGTTCCTTGTGGGATCCTGGAGCATGCGTCCTGCAATATAGTTCCGGATATCTCCGAATTCCGAATTGGATTCGAGATGCCGGCTGTTGCCCTGCAGATATATCCCCTTTACGCCGAGCTGCTTGTAAAGCTTGATATCGTGCTGTAACACATCCACATTCATATAAACGCCTGCCGTCGTCATGAAGGGTGCGGTGTATTCCCAGATCCAGACATTTTTGCAGACCTTGAGCCATTTCTTCAGTTCGCCGTAGTATTTGGCGTTGGTAATGTGATCGGGCTCGTCCAGATAATGTGCATAACATCTGCGGATCGGCGCGAAACGGACGATAACATGGTCGTCTACCGTCAGGTCACCGGGTGCCTCCACCGTCCACTCGTATGCGAGCATATCGAGATATACGTTCGGATGGTCTTCCTTCAGCCGAAGATCCTGCGACAGTTTATTCAAAAGCTGAACGTACTGGATGGATTCATACAATCCGCTTTCATCTTTGTGATCAATCCGGTCATATACGCATTTTCTGCAAAGACACAGTTCCGGCCCGTCGTTTTTCGAAACGGAAATAATCTGAATCGGGGCATTCGGGTCCACCTTCGTATCAATCAGGTTCTGGCAGTAATCCTTAATAATCTTATAAGCCGCCGGATCCGTAAACAAAGCATACGGGCAGAGCTGGTTTTTGCTTCTCGTTCTCTGGCTGTCCGGCACGCCGTCTTTCAGCTCATCCAGCGAAGGAGCCGCGAACCAGGTCGGATGGGCCGCATAATACTGCTTCGCGGTAATAATCTCCGCAAGAAGCGTATGGGCCTGTCCTGCTGCCAGTCCGCCTAGCGGGTTGTCCTCCGGGTACGATCCGTTATAGCTTGAGAGGTACCAGGTTTCCTTGCCGGCCTCCGAGCTCGGCAGACAGTACGTATCCGCATAGAAGCCGTTCAGGCTGTGGGCAAGCGAGAACAGACGCCCCGTGCGCGGATACTGATACCCTGTCGGTTTCGTCTTTTTATAATACGGGTCCGTCAGGTCCGACGCCGGATTCAGACTTGAGAAACAGATGTCCATATCGGAAAATACGAACGGCCTCTCATAATCGATGTTCACGCCGTTCGGTTCGTATTTGAATTTCTTCTGGTTCGTAACATACAGATCGTTCCAGGACATATAGAAGAATCCGCCGCACGCTTCCAAAAACCGCATTGCGCCGTGCATCAGCCCGAGTTTTCCGATACCGGTAATGGAAATGCCGTTCGTGTAGGATTTGATGGAATAGCTGTCGTTCGAACTGTATTTTGCGGTTCCGTGCGGGCGGTTGGTGGCTCCTACGGAAATCTCAAAGCCCCTGCTGCCCTGCGTAACATCTTTATCCTTAACAATTGCCGGGGTGTAACCGTCCTCCACGGCAATGTATTTCTGCAACAGCCCCGCCGCATAGGTTTCCTCGGCGGTTGCGCTCTTCGGAACGACGATTACCGCCGTCGGCATGTCGGTCGTGTATTGGCTGTTCATATAGCCGGAGTTGTCGGTAACGGAGATCGGAACCAGATCAATGCTGGTAACCGGGTCTTCCCCGGGATTCGATTCGGCACATTCCCGGAACGCCTTATTGTACCAGTAAAGACTTTTCACAAGCTTGTAAAGAGGCTCCTCCGCGGAGGTTACGGACGCAAGGTCCGCATAGGAAAGAACGCTGTACCCCATATGTCCGGAAACGTTATCAACCGAAATGGATACATCGTAAGATTTGTCGATATTTCCGGCCGTAATACCGGAAATTTCAACATAATAGAGATCCCCTTTCTGTACAGGGGTAACCTTCTTCCCGTCGACACGGAACGTATAATCGCCGATGTCTCTTGTGAAGTAGAAATAGTGCCGGATGGCTATTGCCTCCGTAAGAATCAGGCTGCTTCCGTTATAGAACACACTCTCCGGAACATATCCGTCAAATGCCATGCGGTAAGGCGTGAAGTCCACGTTCGCGATGGTCACCGCGTCGTTCTTTCCGTAGAAGTAATTGGACGCACAGACTCCGTAATCCGCGATTGCCTTGGCAAGGCGTCCCATCGCATCGTCACGGACGCTGATGACGGACAGATAGTCCTTTACCGAATACGAAACCACGCCGTCACTGGCCGAAGCATTCGTAAGGTTCACCTTCGTATTGTTGGCATAAAAGGCTATGGAAAGCTTCTTTCCGATATCCTTGGCATCCACATAGTGCGTTACCTGATACGAGCCGTCCTGCAAAGCGGACGACAACGAATGGTTTTCTCCGTCCACACGGAGTTTGCCTCTCTGCGCCTGCGCCGCCGTAATCCCGGTAAGGAATATATTCAGTCCGAGAATACCGTCGCTCGTCGTAAGCGAAAAGCCGCTGATCATCGGGCTGCTCTGCGTGGATGCATCGGCTCTGCGGGCTTCGTTTGGTAACATCAGTCCCGCGAACAAAAGCACGCAAAGCAGAACCGACAGCATACGGTTTTGGAATGTGTGTTTGTTTTTCATATAATCTTCTCCTCTATCAGTGTCTTCCGTTAAGACTTCTGTCTTTCACGCCTGCCCGCTTAAAGCGGACAGGCGGTGAAATGCAACTCTTTACTTCTCATACGAGCGTTTCTGCCATACAAATTCCCATGGCTTGCTTGTTACATAAGTTACATTCCGCTTCTCTTTCGACGGTGTGAAGGTGGTGTACTTTTCAAAGAGATGAGCTTCGTTGTAGGTGTATGTCCTTATAACAACACCGTTCGCATCCCTCTCCTTTAAAATCTCATTAAGCCGGACGTTCACACCGACAAAATCCTTGTTTGCGAGGGTGGCGTTTCGGACAATTGTCACGTTGTCAACGTGAACATGCTTCGTGATCCGCAGCGGATAGCGGTATAGCACGCGGTTGGCAAGGGTCGTGTCGTTGATGGTGAAATTGAGATCCCAGATCGGATTGGAGTATACCTGGAATCCGTAATCGGAGCACAAAGCCGTATTGGTCACGCGGCTTGCATCCCAGACAAATCCGTCAATCGTGACGTTGGTCGGAAGCGTTGCATAATACGTCGTGTCCTCTTCGATCGTGTCGTAATTGTATAATGTGTTCGGACGGTAATTCGCGAAAATGATCCACGGCCGGTAATTGCTTCCGTCAATCTTCCATGTGCAGTCCTTAATGTTGACATCGCCGTTCCAGTAGCTTCCGTAGTCTCTTCGAAGATATACGAAGAAATCCGCATAGGAGGTTACCCTCTCAATATTCAGCGTTCCGAAACCGATTACGACAATTCCGAGATAACCCATCGTCGAATCCAGAACGTTAATGTTGTATGCTCCCATATGGGCATCGATCCGGTTGATTCTGGAGTCCTTCACCGTCAGGTTTTTACAGTTATTCGTTCCGGTCGTACCCCATCTGGAAGTATCCATGATACCCGTCGTATCAGCCGGTCCGCTCACGTCGTCCTTATCCGGTGCGCAGGAGCAATTGTCAATCGTAAGTCCCGCCACATACTGCGCATAGATTTCATACGGGGCCGTCGAGTTGTTGTCGTTACCATAGCTGTAAACACGCAGATGGTTCGAAAGTACGCAGTTTTTCAAAGTAACGTTCGCGCATTCCGTAATCCGGTAGAACCCGTGCATCGGAGCCCCGAAACGTGCAAGGTGCACTTCATTACCCTTCAAGTCGTATCCGATGTAGTCCTCGGGGGTACCGAAGCAGGCGTCTTCTCCCAGGAGATAATGCTCCACTCCGTTAAGCGTAACATTGGAACGGGTAATATGAATTCCGCGGTGTATATACGCCGTCAGGTTGACCGTGTTCACCTTTGTATAAAAGGTTCCGCCGGTAACCGTAAGCGGCGTCTTGTCAATCGGGTATTTCTTGATGGTCCCAATCTTGTCCCAGTCATACTGAAGCGGGGTCAGTTCGTCCCGCAACCCGTCCGTATTGACAATAATGATTTCTTCCTGATCACGGGCAGGCGTGGAGTCGGTAATCCCGGTTCCGTTCCGTCCGAACCGCTTCACGGAATCCGTCTTTAAAATGTATAAGGCATCTTCTTTGAATTCCCCGGGCTGTCCGAAGACCGTGGTGTCCTTAGTAAAGGTCTTATTCTTATGTGTGCTTGCCTGGTCGATGGAATAATTGGTTCCGGAAGGAAGGCTGTGATCCGGATAATTATCAAGACCCGGATCCAGTCCGAGATAGTAACGCTCGTATCCGTTTACTCCCGGTGTGGAGGCTGCCCATCTGCCGTTTTCGGTCTTTTTAAATCCAAGCGTCGATATCCAGCAGTATTTGCCTGCCTTACTCGGCGCGATCGTAAACAGATAACAGTCTCCGTAAGGAATCCGCCATGCATAGATCGGATTGCCGTTCTTGTCCTTGCCCGATACATACTGTTCTTTTTCGAGGGGCGTATCATCGATAATGAAGGTCGCTCCGTCCCATTTTGTAGCCGTTTTGATCACGGCACCCTGATTCAGGTCACGGGGCTTTCCGTCGTTCACCGTCTTCTTGAAATACCCCATGTGTCCGATGTAGTAGGTCGCCCCTTCTCTCGCGATTACGGGAAGATTCTGCTCATTGGCCGCCTCGTGTGCCAGAACGATTGCGTCGTAGTCATCGGTCACGCCGTCTCCTTTGGCGCCGAACATCTCATAGGTAATATACCCGAGGTTCGGATCCCAAGGGCCGAAGGGGTCGTCCGGATCGTCCGGGTTGTCCGGATCGTCGGGATAATCTTCGTAGAATTCGCCGGACTGTCCGGTGTACTGCCGGAAGTAATAATTGTACCAGTATATGCTTTTTACGAGCTTGGTGAGCGGCTCTTCCGCGCCCAAAGAGGTTACAATGTCCGCATAGGAAAGAACACTGTACCCAAACGACGAAGTAACTCCGTCGAGCGTAAGCGCAGTTTCATAAACCTGATCGATTTTGCCTGCTGTGATTCCGGGGATTTCAATGTAGTAAAGATCGCCCTTCTGCTGAAGGTTCACAACCTTTCCGTCAACACGAAATGTGTAAGAACCGATATCCCGCGTGAAGAAGAAATAATGACGAATCGCGAAAGAGTCTGTGAGAACAAGACTGCTTCCGTTGTAAAAGACACTTTCCGGAACCGTACCGTTCATCTGTAAGCGGTACTTTGAAAGATCCACGTTCTGAATCGAAACGGGGATCAAAGAGGCTCCGTCAAAATAGTATTGTGCGCATGTTCCGTAATCGTCGAGCGCTTTTGCAAGACGACCGGCTGCGTTGTTCTGCTTTTCGATTTCCGTAAGATACTCCTTTACGGAGTAGGTAACCGTTCCGTTCTCCGCTCCGGAATTGGTGAGCGGAATCTTCGTACTTCCGGTTTTCAGCGAAATCGTAAGTGCTTTGCCGATATCCTTGGCATCCACAAGATGTGTCGCCTGGTAATATCCGTTCTGCGATGTCAGCGTGTGTTCAACGGAATCCACAACCGCCTTCGTCTGCGCAGATGCGATGCCGGTAAAGAAGATATTCAATCCCACTGTCCCTTCCGTAACGGTAAGGGAAAATCCGGCGATTTTTGCCTCGTTTTGCGCTGTTGCCGATGCTTTACCGGGCATGCCGTCGAAAAACATGCACACGACAAGCAAGGCGCACAAAATGAGCGCCAACACACGGCCCAAAGGCCTTCCTGATTTTTTCATATAATTCTCTCCTCTGTTGTCCAAAAAGAAAAAGTTTCCTCTGTTTACAGCCTCCTCCTGAGAATCTCCCGCTTTCCGCGGGTGTGCACTTTTTCCAAATTCGGACAGTTTGTTCTCAAATAATACAAACAAGAGTATTATACTATAAGGGAAGTGAAAAAGGGAAGAGGGTCAGTCCATTTTTTCACATTTTTTTGCATAAATTTACACTTAAGACGAAAAAAGCCGATGTTTTGATAAAAATCTTACATCGGCTAAAAATTTTAAATTTCTCTTTCCTGCAGCAGACCGCCTGAGACCTGCTGTGAAAAGTATACCCCTTCGTATTCGGAAAAGCAAATTCCATTGCTCCGTTATGCAAGATGTCCGGGGACTAAAGGCGTGGCGCGGTTCCTCTCTGATATATAAAAATCAGCAAAGAACGGCTTGTATTCTTCTCCCGGAATATGGCATAATAGATATGTTTGAAATGCCGTTCACCGTTTTCAGACAATATATACTATTATGGGATGTTTCGAAAGCATGGGCGCTTCTGCGCCGTAGCATGCTTAAAAACAGGAGGAGCACAATTATGAAAAAACTGTTTGTAAAGCGCGTCTTCGCGCTGATTCTGTCACTTGTGCTGGCTGCCGGTCTGCTTCCGCTTCTTTCCGGAACCTATGCCCGTGCCGATAGCACCGCATTCACGCTTCAGGTGGAAGACGCTGTATTAACGATCAGCGGAAACGGGACCGACGCTACGGTGTTTCGTGCAGCGCTCAGCCAGTTGAACTGGTCGGAAATCACATCTCTTAAGGTTACGGCGGGGACCCGCTTCCCGGTAAACTGCACCGCACTTTTCTCCGGGAAACCGTTTACGTATGTGGATCTGTCCGGGGCCGATTTTTCGCAGACAGTCGGCATCACAGCCATGTTCGTCTCGTGCTCAAATCTGGAGACCGCAATTCTTACTAACCTCGATTTTTCCTCGGTGGACGAAGCTTCCCAGGTATTTGCCGGTGGCTGTAACGCTTTGAAAACGGTCGATCTGACCGGAAGTGATTTCTCCGCGGTAAGGAGCCTGGCAACCATGTTTTCAGGCTGTCGGAGCCTGACCTCCGTAACGGGCCTCTCCGTCAGCAGCAGCGTATTGGAAACGGCCGAGAAAATGTTTGGTGAATGCTCTGTGCTGTCCTCTGTGGATCTTCGCAATTTTTCAACCAATGAACGTACTTCTTTGTATGGCATGTTTATGAGCTGCAGTTCCTTAACGGATGTTCGGTTCAGTTCTGCGAAAACTTATAAAGCTTCCGCTCTTACGGCAATGTTTTTTAACTGCTCTGCCCTAAGAACCCTGGATTTAAGCCGGTTTGATACTTCTAACGTTACCAGTATGAGCAACATGTTTACCGGCTGTACTTCCCTAAGTTCTCTCAACATCAGTTCCTTTACGACGCCGCTGGTCACAGACTTTTCGTATATGTTCGACTCGTGCAGACGGCTTAGCAAACTGGATTGTTCGAAATTCATAAACGAGCCCGGAAGTGACGTTTCATTCCGCTATATGTTCCGCAATTGCGACAGTCTGACCGAACTGGACATTCGCGGTCTGGACATTACCGGCTGTAAAAAAGGCGAAACCGACGGCATGTTCAGCTATTCATCACATATCGGGAAACTGACGCTCGGCGCCGGATTTCCCGCTGTTGCGGAGGCCATGCGCCTGCCGCATCCCGTATACGGATGGGTCAATTCTAACGCTCCCGGCACGGTTGTCTCAACGCCGAGCGACTCTTTTGATCCGATGACGCTCCTTTCCAACAGCGGTGTTAACACCTACCTGAGTGGCGGCGGATACGGCAAGATCACCGGAACGCAGCTGACGCTTTTAGAAGACGGAAGCTTCGGTCTGCGCTTCTACGCGACACTGTCCCCGAATATGGAACCTGAAGATCTTGAAAAGGGCGATGTGTGGTTCTTCTTCTATCCGCAGAACTGTTCGAGCATTCAGGTTCGTGCGGAAAAGGATTCTGCAGGCAATTACTATGCTTCCTGCAACCTGCCCGCTAAAAACATGGCAACCTCAATTCAGGCCGAAATGCACTTCTACAGCAGAAGGGTCCGGGACCTTGATCCCGGCGAGGTTGCTCCTACGGACTACTGGGTCAAGGAACTTGACGAGGTGACCTATTCGATCCGGGATTATGCCTGTGTCATTCTCGACAATCCCGCGACCTATGCGAAGGAACAAAATCTTGTAAAGGCTATGCTTTGTTACGGCGGAGCCGCACAACGGTTCTTCGGGAATAACAACAACTATAACATTTGCGCGGACGTCGGTATTTCGTACACCGGGCCAGCACTTGTCCATCAGGAGGTATTTGAAAGGCCCTCCAATCTTCCCGGTCTTTCCTATTACGGCAGTTCTCTCATTTTGGAGTCTACCACCGTTCAGCGGCATTATTTCTGCCTGTTAAGCGGTGACATTACCGACTATGCTTTTACACTCAACAATGTACCGGTTACACCGGAGGCCTGCACCGGATCGAACCTGTATTACTTCGATACCGAAGGTTTTTCGGCATTGAATCTGTTCTCGCCGGCTACGATCAAGGTTGTCTGCGTGAATGATTCTTCCAAGGTCCTGCAGTACCGTTACAGTGCGACGGAATACATCCGTGAAGGTCTTGCATCCGGCCAGTTGAGCGGAACTGCCGCTGCCCTTGCAACGGCACTCGGTCATCTCGCGATGGAAGCCGATGCTTATGCGGTGCAATAAACACTGAAAGACATTTCCATTTACAACGAAAAAGGAGTCATTTCTGACTCCTTTTTTTGTGCAACGATTATCTGTTCCGATTACCCGCGTGTAGCATCAAATTCCTTTATAAGGCAAAGCGTCAGTTCATCGTCATTTCTGCATACTTCGTCTTTCCCAAGAACGCGTTCCTCATAATAAACTCCTGCGCCGTCAGGAACATACCCGCGCAATATGTAAAAGCGCTGTGCCGGTCCGTAATCCGCATTCAGACAGACCTCCAGATATAGTTTCGTATTCTCCCGGCGTGCCAGAGCTTCGGCACAATCCATAAGTTTTGTGGCGACGCCTTTGCGGCGGTATGGTTCGAACACTTTCAAGTCACAGATTCCGGGCAACCCCTGATTTTTCAGGGCGCCCCATCTGCATTGATAAAACAGGAGCACATATCCTGCGACCCGGTTATCGTAAAGTGCCAGCAATGCCGCGCACTCCTTATTGTCCTGATAATCAAGCTGTTCCTTCAGATAATTGACAAATGCCTCGCTTTCATCGTTATCCGCCTTACAGATGGCCGGAATATCTTCGCGTGTCATTTGCCGTACTTCAATTCTTTGCATATCGAGCTCCGTCCAAAAAAGTTTAGTTGCCGTATTCCCCGTATTCACAGCCGTTATGGGCAAGCGGCCCGTGAAGCATAAATTCATTGCGGGAAATGTCATGAATATTAAACATTTGATTATTCCTCTAAAAACATTCGTTTACTCATTCGTGGTTTTGTGTAACAAGAGACCCTTGCCTTATCATAAGCCATTCAGTGCTGCTATGATCGGCTCAATATACGAAATATCGGTCCAATCCCCTTTTTCATCATCCCGAACCTCCATAAGGCCCTTCTCCCACGGCTCATACTCCTCGGGGTTCTTTTTCGAAACTGCCTTTCTCAGGAGCTTGCAGAGCATCCTGTCCTTAAAGCTCATTTCCTGCAACGCAAATGTCCCGCGACAATAATAACACGGAATCCCCTCGAGGTCACCCTTAAAAGTGTTCTTTATTCCCGCCTCAAATGCTCCCTGATCATATGGTGAGGCACCGCAGCAGAAAACAATGATCTTCCTGCCCGCAAGCTTACTGATGTTTTTCTTCAGGAAAGACAGACCTGCGATACTAGTGGCATAAACTCCGCCCCCGAGAATGATCGTGTCATATTCCGCCAGTTTCTTCACGTCCGCTTCGTCTGTTTTGATGCAGGCAAAGCCTGTGCGCTCCGCAATCCATTCGGCGTATTTCTTCGTGGCGCCGTATTTGGATTTATACAAGATGATGCCGTTCATTGATTTTTCTCCTAATCATACAATCTATTGTTTCCTGCTACTCCAATCCGCGCAGGTTCTTTTCAATGTTTGTGATGCTTTGAATCGTTGTATTAATATCCTCTTCGGGAATCCCTGCGAACATCTTCCCCATAATGAGTCTGCTCATCTCATCATTTTTCTCACAAAACTCCATGCATCGCTTAGTAAGCAGGATACGCTGCTTACGCTTATCCGCCGTGTCATCCTCGAACCGGATGAAATCCTTTTTCTCCAGTTTCAAAAGAATCTGTTTCACATTCTGATGGGAGCTTCCGAGAATATCGGACAGCTCCTTGAGTGTCGGCGCTTCTTTGCACATATTGATGCAAATAACGGCAAAGAACTGTTTCCAGCTAATCTCCTTCATCGCATTGTCCGCAAATGCCTGGAATCGGTTTTCAAATGCGCTCAAAAGACCGAGCAGGTAATAGTTGGACGGGATTCCTGAAAAATCAACCTTTCCGTTCCGAACAACTTCCTCAATGTTCATATGACACCTCTCAAGCATAGGTAATATATTACCGTTTAGACAAATGGTAACATGTTACCTTTTCTTTGTCAAGAACTTTTCGCCCAAAAAGAATAGAGACCTGCGGGGGTCTCTGTTCTTTCATATTGCAATACAATCATCTGATATAATTATCAACCACGGGCAATACTGTTTTCTCTATAAAATCAACTCTGTCGAAAATTCTCGGTTTGAATGTGCCTGTTATTCCTACTGATACATTCATCTCTTTGTTTACATAGATTATATTTCCGCTGTCACCAATTGCAGCATAAACATCTCTTTCACCATAGGGTTTGTACCATAAATACCCATAGTTCATGAATCCGAATTTTTCGCCCAGTTTGAGATGCGGTGCCAGCATGTCTTTCAGGTATTCTTCTGAGATAATTCCTTTTCCGTTATACAAGCCACCGCCCAGCACCATGGCACCGATTACAGCCATATCTCTCGCCGACATGCATAATCCCCAGCCGGCCGTGACCGTACCCTGAGGGTCGGAGTACCACTCATATCTCCTGGGATTTTTGTTCATAAAGAAATCAAACTGATCTTCTTTGGAACTGTCTCCGTGTGCAATACGCTTTGGAAGTCCCAATGGTTCAAACAGATTATTATTGGCGAAATCAATGCATTTTTCTCCCGTGGCCCTCTCAATTATTCCCACGAGAATCTGTATGCCAAGGGTCGCGTACCTGAATTCTCCCGTGATTCCTTTTCGTCCCCCGAGGTAATCAAGTGTTGTAAGTGTCCAGTCCTGCGAAGTGCACACCTTTTTCCATGGTTCTGACTTACCTTTATACGGAGCAGTCATAGTAAGAAGATGTCTGATTGTGACATCGTATATTGTCTTCTCTCCGCGCTTTACGGTGTAATCCGGAAAATAATTCATCACCTTCTGATCAAGATTTCTGATGTAACCCTTATCTATAGCGATTCCGGCAAGCAGCCCCACAACACCTTTGGTTACGGAATTGACATTCATTGCATCATCGGTCTTAAATCCGTGCCAGCAGTCCTCGTAGACGGTCTCGTCACCCTTAATCGCATAAATCTGGCAGAGGTTTGACTCATTGCCTGTACTGTTTTCAATGTACGTATGAAGCTGTTCTTTGTTCATTAAAAAAGCCTCCTCGTAGGAAAATTCGGATGTCCTAAGAAAAGGCTAATGTAATTAAAAATGTTTTTCAAGAAAAATCTGAAATTCTTTTAAATTCGTTATTTTATGTTCTATCGCTCAACTCGACAAACCTGAATTTGTCACCCTTTAATCAGGCGACAATTCAATTCATATAATGCGGTTTTATTGGAATCCCATGTCAGCCTCGATAGTGCATCATCGTAGTTCATCCACTCCAATCCAATATGCTCACTTGAAAGCACCATCTCCGAATTACATTCAAAACCGAATGTGTATTCTGGAATAACTATTGTATCAGGAGACCACAGATCTCTGTGCTTTTTTGAAATGACATTGGCGGGAATGTAGGCCATAGAAGTTAGTGGCAAGATATTAACCGCTTTGACAGATGTCTCTTCGTAGATCTCTCTTGCTGCAGCTTCTATCGGTTTTTCGTCATCTTCGCCACCACCAGCCACAAACTGGTACTGGTCGATGTCTGAACGGTGTAGAACACAATATTGCAAATGCGGTTTTAACCTATATGGAATTGCTAATATCTGAAATGGTGCTCTCATAGTAATTTCCTTCACAAACTTCGATTTGTCTATTCTATAAAACTTTCATTTTGTGTAGCTAAAAGAAAAACGATTATTCTTTTCCGTG